>NZ_JBSFOK010000005.1:2421-258928 GCF_053587635.1 Streptomyces sp. NPDC003635
CCGCCCGAGCCTTGGGACCTGCCCGAGCTTCCCGCTCTTGCGCGCCCGAGCCTCCCGTCCTGCGGGCCTGACGCTCCTGTCTTGTGCGCCCGAGCCTTGGGACCTGCCCGAGCTTCCCGCTCTTGCGCGCCCGAGCCTCCCGTCCTGCGGGCCTGACGCTCCTGTCTTGTGCGCCCGAGCCCCGGGACCCGCCCGAGCTTCCTGTCCTGCGCGCTCAGCCCTGGGACCCGCGCCCGGGCGCCCTGTCTTGGTCACTCGCCCCCTGGGACCCGCACGCGGCGGCTGTGCCTTCTCGCCATGGGTCGGGCCCTGTTCCCCCTCCGGGCCGCGAGGGGCGTCGGACCCGGAGGGGGAGGGGACATGCGGTACCGGCGGGACGGACAGCGGAGGGTGTCCGTCAGATCCCGTCGCCTCTCGCCCGGCGATGCAGGAGCCAGGTACCGCCCGCGGCGGCGACGGCGAGAGCCGCCACGCCGGCCGCGGTCTGCACGGGGTCGGGGCCGAGTGCGCCGCCGACCCCCGTCTTCACACTGCCTCGCGGATGCACCTGCTGCCGCTGCGAGGTCAGCGTCACCACGAGGTCGCCGGTCACCTTCCGTCCACCCCCGGCACAGGTCGCGGTGATCTCGTACGTCCCCGGCTGCGCGCTCGGCGGCACCCGGAACTGCCCGATGGCGTTGTCCTCGTGGCTGCTCGGCGCCAGCGTGAACGAGCCGGCGCCCACCGCGCTGGCGTCGCCCGCCGCGGTACCGCTGTCCGCGCAGGCCGCCGTGTTCACCGTGACCCGCTCGCCCGGCACGACCGAGGAGGGGTACACCTCCAGACGGTCGGCACCGACCGCGTGAGCGGGGGCGGCGACCGCGATGGCGAGCACGCTCCCGGTCAGCAGGAGGGCGGTACGGCGCATCGGTGCTCCTTCGAGCTCAGCGGTGGGTGCCTGCCCTTCCGAGGTAAGGGGCAGCGGGGCCGGGCCGCTTCCTGAGGGAGCGTCAGAATTGGGGTGAATGGGTGTCAGGAAATCCGGTTGAGGGGCGCGTTTGGGCAGGTCAGCACCCCTGCGCCAGGCCGTCCGGGAAGTGCGTGGGCGGCGCGTGTGAACGGGTGACCTGATACGGCGCTTGACCTCAACAAAGCTTGAGGTATCACGCTGTCGGCATGACTTCCGCCATGGAACCCCTGAATGTCGCCGTCGTCATCGGCAGCAACCGCCACGGCCGTTTCGGCCCCGTCGTCGCCGAGTGGCTCCTCGACCATGTCCGGCGGCGCGAGGACCTGACCCCGCACCTCGTCGACGTCGCCGGGATCGAGCTGCCCACCTCCTTCGCCCGCACCCCTGAGGCCGCCCGGGCCCTCGCCGACGTCACCCCGAAGCTGGACCGCGCCGACGCCTTCCTCGTCCTCACCCCCGAGTACAACCACTCCTTCCCGGCCGGCCTGAAGAACCTCATCGACTGGCACTACGGCGAGTGGCGCGCCAAGCCCGTCGGCATCGTCTCCTACGGCGGCCTCGCGGGCGGCCTGCGCGCCACGGAACACCTGCGCCAGGTCTTCGCCGAACTCCACGCCGTGACGGTCCGCGACACCGTCTCCTTCCACAACGCCGGGGCCTCCTTCGACGACGAGGGCCGTCTGAAGGACCCGACGGCTCCGGACGCGGCCGCCAAGACCATGCTGGACCAGCTGGTGTGGTGGGGCACCGCTCTGCGGGAGGCGAAGGAGCGCAGGCCGTACGGAGGCTGACGCAACCGATCCGAGCGGCCCCGCCCGCGGCCCGTCCCGCGCCAGGGGTCGCGTCATCGTCGTACGCCCCACGGACCGGCGACACGGACCGGCGCGCCCGTCAGGCGTGCTCCGCATCCCACTTCTCCCGGGCCGTCGCGATGGCCGGCTTGTGGTCGCGGGACCAGTCGGCCAGGGCCGAGATCATCCTGGAGAGGCTGCCGCCCATCGCGGTCAGCCGGTACTCGACCTGGGGCGGGAGGGTCGGATGGACGATGCGCTCGACCAGCCCGTCCCGGCAGAGGCGTTTCGTCGTCAGTGACAGCATGCGCTGGGAGATGCCGGGGATCGCGCGCTCCAACTCGCCGTAGCGGCGGCTGCCCTTGGTGAGTTCCACGACCACCAGCACGGTCCACCGGTCCCCGAGCCGGTCCAGCACCTCGCGGATCCCGCAGTCGTCATCGCCACACGGGCCCTCGGCAACAACCGGGCTCACCTGGGAACTTACCGCCGTGTTCGGGGCTGACACGAAAGTGCCTCCTTTTGTGGACCGCCGGACCCGGCGGATGCTCGGTGCTGTTCGCAAAGGCGTCAACGCTAGGACTGCTCAGATGATTCTCGTGACCGGCGTTTCCGGAGGACTCGGCCGACTGGTGCTCCGGGGCCTGTCCAGGCTCGACGGGACCGACGTGGTGGCCGGCACCCGCCGCGGCGACGGCTCCACCGCGCGCCGGATCGACTTCGACCACCCGGCGAGCCTGGCGGCGGGGTTCGCCGGGGTCGACGTACTGGTGATGATCTCGGCCGGGTACGCCGAGGACGACGTGGTGCTGGCCCGCCACGGCGCGGCGGCCGACGCGGCGGCCGAGGCGGGCGTCCGCCACGTCGTCTACACCAGCCTGGCGGCCTCCGGCGAGCGCACGACCCTCGCCCTGCCGCACCGCTGGACCGAGAACCGCCTGGCGGAGGGCCCGTACGACACCACGATCCTGCGCAACGGCCTGTACGCCGAACTCCTCGGCGGCCTGTCGGCGGCCGCGGCCCGACGGGCGGCGGACACCGGCACGTTCGCGGCCCCCTACCGCACGGGCCGTATGTCCGTCGTGGCCCGGGAGGACCTCGCGGACGTCACCGTGCGCGTGGCGGCGGAGGCCGACCGGGCCCTGGCGGCCGGGGAGCGCGGTCGGCACGCGGGGCGGACGTACGAGCTGGAGGGCGTGACGGCGATGGGTGGCGACGACCTCGCGGACCTGCTCGCCAAGGAGTACGGCAGGCCGGTCGGCTACCGTCCCGTGTCCCTCGCCGAGGCGCGCGCCGGCCTCGCGGGCCACGGTCTGGAGGACTACCAGATCACCCACACTCTGTCGCTGTGCTCCAACATGGCCGCGGGCTTCCTCCAGGTCCGGGCCTCCGACCTGCCCGAGCTGCTGGAGAGGGCACCGCGGCCGGTGCACGACCTGGTCACGAGGTCGGCCGTGGGCTGAGCTCACCCGTACTCCGCCAGTGCTTCCGCCACCGCCCGCCGCCCCACGGCCGCCAGCACCGGGTTCATGCCGTTGCCGAACGCGTCGCCGTAGAAGTGCTCCGCGGTCAGGCCGAAGTACAGGGCCCAGCCCCGTCCCCGCTCCCAGGTCGCGTCGTCCACGTCGGCGGCGGCGCGGAACGCCTCGCGCGCGTCGGCGCCGAACACCGTCCACGCGGCCATCAGGTCCGCCGCCGGATCCCCGACGCCGGAGCAGCCGAAGTCGATGACGGCGGTCAGCTCGCCGTCCGTGGTGAGCAGGTTGCCCGGCAGCAGGTCGCCGTGCAGCCAGACGGGCGCGCGGTCCCAGCCGGGCAGCCGCAGGGTCTTCTCCCAGGCCTCCGTCGCGAGCGCCGCGTCGATCGTGCCGTCCGAGCCGAGGTCGCGGATGGCGGCCCGCAGGCCCGCGTCGTCACGGCCGTGCGGCGCGCCCCGGTAGGACGGGGGCGCGCCGGCGGTGTCCGCCTTCCGAAGGGCGGCGACGAACCGGCCCAACAGGTCGGCGGCTCGGGTGGGTTGGGTCGGGGGCGTGTCGTAGGCGCTGGATCCGTCCAGCCACCGGTACACCCCCCACGGCAACGGGAACCCCGCCCCCGGCGGGCCCACCGCCACCGGAACGGGAACCGCGAGCGGCAGCCGCGGGGCCAGCCGGGGCAGCCACAGGTGCTCCCGCTGGATCTGCCCCTCGCCGTCGCGCAGCCGGGGCAGCCGTACGACGAGTTCCTCGCCGAGCCGGTACATGGCGTTGTCGGTACCGGCCGACCGGACCGGCCGCACCTCCAGCGCGGCCCACCCGGGGAACCGCTCGGCGACCAGCCGCCGCACCAGCTCGGTGTCGATGTCCAGTTCGTCGGGGCGCATCTTGGGCGGTGAGGTCGGCATGCGGCTCCAAAGGCGGGGTCGGCAGGGGAGCGTATCCGCGCCCCTTTCGACCGGGCCACCCCATTTCCGCGCGCTCAGCCCGCGCCCGCCGCGCTCACCGACGCCGGCCGCGCTCAGCCCACGCCCACCGCGCTCCAGGCCGCCGCCACCGCCGCGTACTCCGAACTCCCGGCGCCGTACAGGTCCTTGGCCGCGCTCAGAGTCGCCGTGCGGGCGCCCGCGTAGTTCGTGGAGGACGTCATGTAGACGGTCAGGGCCCGGTACCAGATCGCGCCCAGCTTGGCGCGGCCGATCCCGGTGACCGAAGTGCCGTCACAGGTGGGGGAGTTGTGGGCGACGCCGTTGATGGTCCTGGCCCCGCTGCCCTCCGCCAGGAGGTAGGCGAAGTGGTTGCCGACGCCGGAGGAGTAGTGGACGTCCAGATTCGCGGTCGCCGAGCTCCAGCAGTCCACCGAAGCGCCGTCCTTGGAGGGCTTGTCCATGTAGCGCAGAGCGGCGCGGCCGAACCCGGAGCGGACGATCTTCTCGCCGATCAGATAGTCACCGGGGTCCGATCCATTGTCCGCGTGGAACTCGACCAGCGTGCCGAAGATGTCGGAGGTTGCCTCGTTCAGGCCGCCGGACTCGCCCGAGTACGTCAGCGCCGCCGTCTTGGACGTCACGCCGTGCGACATCTCGTGCCCGGCCACGTCCAGCGAGACCAGCGGGCCGAGGTTCGTCCCGTCGCCGTCGCCGTACGTCATGCAGAAGCAACTGTCGTCCCAGAAGGCGTTGTTGTACCGCGTTCCGTAGTGCACCCGGTTGTACGAGCCCTTGCCGTCGCCCGCGATGCCATTGCGGCCGTGGACGCCCTTGAAGTAGTCCCAGGTCACGTCGGTGCCGTACTGCGCGTCCACCGCCGCCGAGGCGCGGTCGGTGGTGGAACCGCTGCCCCAGTGGTTGTCGGTGTCGGTGAACACCGTCGAGGGGGCGCGGCTGACGCAGATCGTGCCGAGCAGGCAGAGGTCCGTCTTCCCGGCGGCGTCACCTGTGTACGTGCCGCCGCGCGAGGCGTCCCGCAGTTCGTACGTCGATCCGGTCGACGCCGTGCTCAGCGGCACCGTCCCGCCGTACAGCGACTTCCCGTCGCCGGACACGGACTCCAGGGTGTCCCACGCGTCGATCTGCGCGCCGGTGCGGGCGTCGGTCAGCACGGTCCGCCCGACCGGGTTGCCGAGCGAGTCCTGGGCCACGACATCCGTCTGCCAGGCCAGCTTGGGCGCGCCGTGCAGGGCGTCCACCACCAGCCGGGGTTTGGCGGTGAGCCGCCGCAGGGCCTCACCGAGGTTGGCGGCGCGCAGGGCGTTGACGGCGAGGTCGCCGGCCCGGGTCGCGGAGAGCACGGGGGTGACGCCGGCGGCCGGGGCGACGGAACCCCGCACGGCCCGGGAAGCACTCCGGTACGTCCCGTCCTTGGCGAGGTGGACGACGAAGTCGCCGCCCAGCACAGGGAGTTGGCGATACGTCCGGTCGTAGCGCACGTGCTGGGTGCCGTCGGCGTCCACGATCACGTCCCTGACCTTCGTCCCCTGCGCGGAGCTCAGGCCCAACGCGGTGGCGTGGTCGGCGAGGGCGGCGGTGGCGTTCTCGACGGCGGTGGCGCGGGTAGGGCGGTCGGTGGCGTCTGCGGTGGGGGTGAGCGCGGCGGCCAGCAGGCCTGCGGCGGTGACGGCCACACCGGCGGTGGCGAGACGGGAACCTCGGACGTGCGGCCGTATCCGGCTCATGGATCTCCTCGGGAGGCGCGGGTGATCTTGTCCTGCGATTTAAGGGGCCATGACAGGTCAGGGGCCAGGCCCGTCCCGTGGAGGTGTGTGAGGAGACAGAATCGTTTCTGTGAGCCTGCCGAACCTTCCGCGCATTCCGTTCTTCGTCTACGGCACCCTCCGCCCCGGCGAGCCCAATCACGACGTCTTCCTGCGCGGCCGCACGCAGCGGGAGGAACCGGCGACGCTCACCGGGGCGTTGCTGTACGACGGTCCCGGATACCCGTACGTCGTGGAGGAACCCGGCGCCCGGGTGCGCGGTGAGCTGATCACGGCCCGCCCCGAGGAGTACGACGAGCTACTGGGCGTACTGGACCGCCTGGAGGAGTACGTGCCGGGCGACCCGCGCAGCCTCTACGAGCGCGTCGAGCGGGAGGTGAGCAGGGACGCCGACGCAGTCGCCGTACGCGCCTGGGTGTACGTCGCCGCCCCCGCGGTGGCCGCACGCCTGCGGGCGAACGGCAAACTCATCGAGAGCGGCGACTGGGCCCTGCGCTAGGGGGCGACGGCCTCCAGGCGCACCGCGCAGCTCTTGAACTCCGGCATCCGGGACGTCGGATCCAGCGCCGGGTTGGTCAGGGTGTTCGCGCGGCCCTCTCCCGGCCAGTGGAACGGCATGAAGACCGTGTCCGGGCGGATCGTCGTCGTGATCCTCGCCGGGGCCACCGCCCGCCCGCGCCGGGAGATCACCGCCACCGGGTCACCCTCGGACGCGCCGAGCCGGGCCGCCAGGCGGGGGTGGAGTTCCACGAAGGGGCCCGGCGCGGCGGCGTTGAGCTCGTCCACCCGGCGGGTCTGCGCGCCCGACTGGTACTGGGACACCACTCGTCCCGTCGTCAGCAGCACCGGGTACTCGTCGTCCGGCTCCTCCGCCGTCGCCCGGTGGGCGACCGGTACGAAGCGGGCCCTGCCGTCCGGCGTGGCGAACCGGTCGTGGAAGAGGCGGGGCGTGCCGGGGTGGGCCGCCTCCGGGGCCTGCTCGTCCGCCGGGCACGGCCAGAAGACGCCGTTCTCCTCCACCAGCCTGCGGTACGTGATCCCGGAGTAGTCGGCGGGGCCGCCCGCGCTGGCCCGGCGCAGCTCCTCGAAGACCTCCTCGGGGTCGGTCGGGAAGCCCTTCTCCACGCCGAGCCGGTCGGCCAGCTCGTGCATGACCTCCAGGTCGCTGCGGACCCCCGACGGCGGGGTGATCGCCTGCTTGCGCAGCAGTACCCGGCCCTCCAGGTTCGTCGTCGTGCCCGTCTCCTCCGCCCACTGCGTCACCGGCAGCACGACGTCCGCCAGGGCCGCGGTCTCCGACAGCACGACGTCACAGACGGCGAGGAAGTCCAGCGACTTCAGGCGTTCCTCGACGTGGGCGGCGCGCGGCGCCGAGACGACCGGGTTGGAGCCCATCAGCAGCAGCGACCTGATGTCCGTGCCCAGGGCTTCGAGGAGTTCGTACGCGCTGCGTCCGGGGCCGGGCAGGGAGTCGGGGTCCACGCCCCACACCTCGGCGACATGGCGCCGGGCCGCGGGGTCGTCCAGCTTGCGGTAGCCGGGCAGCTGGTCGGCCTTCTGGCCGTGTTCGCGTCCGCCCTGGCCGTTGCCCTGGCCGGTGAGACAGCCGTAGCCGGAGAACGGGCGGCCCGCGCGGCCGGTGGCCAGGCACAGGTTGATCCACGCGCCCACGGTGTCGGTGCCCTTGGACTGCTGTTCCGGGCCGCGCGCGGTGAGCACCATCGCCGACTCCGGCTCGCAGAACATCCGTACCGCTTCACGCAGTTCGGGCACGGACACGCCCGTGATCCGCTCCACGTACTCCGGCCAGTGCGCCAGGGCCTCCGCCCGGGCCTCCTCCCAGCCGGTCGTCCGCTCGCGGATGTACTCCTCGTCCGTGCGCCCCTCGGCGACGACGAGGTGCAGCAGGCCCAGCGCCAGCGCCAGGTCCGTGCCCGGCCGGGGCGCGAGGTGCAGGTCGGCCTGCTCGGCCGTCCTCGTGCGGCGCGGGTCGACGACGATCAGCGTGCCGCCGTTCTCGCGCAGCTCGTTGAAGAACCGCAGCGACGGCGGCATGGTCTCCGCGAGGTTGGAGCCGACGAGGATCACACAGCCCGACTTGGGGATGTCCTCCAGCGGGAACGGCAGCCCGCGGTCGAGGCCGAACGCCTTGATCCCGGCGGCCGCGGCGGAGGACATGCAGAAGCGGCCGTTGTAGTCGATCTGCGAGGTGCCGAGCGCCACACGGGCGAACTTGCCCAGCGTGTAGGCCTTCTCGTTGGTCAGCCCGCCGCCGCCGAACACCCCGACCCCGTCCGGGCCGTGCTCCGTCCGCGTGCGGCGCAGCGCCTCGGCGATCCGGTCGAGTGCCTCCTCCCAGGAGGCGGGCACCAGCGTGCCCTCGGAGCGCACCAACGGGGAGGTCAGCCGCACCCGGGAGGAGAGCACCGCCGGCGCCGTACGGCCCTTGCCGCACAGCGCGCCCCGGTTCACCGGGAAGTCCGCCCGCTCGCTCACCTCGACCGTCCCGTCGGGGGCGGGCGTCAGATTCATCCCGCACTGCAGGGCGCAGTACGGACAGTGCGTGGGCGTGGCGGTGTTCTGCATGTCATCCAGCGTGCTTCGGCCGTGTTACGTGCCGTGACGGCGGATTGTTACGCCGAGGGGACCTCGGCCTCCCCGCCCCGGCCCCACCGGCGTGAGGCGCCCGGCCCGCCGGTCCGCGGCGCCGCGTCAGCGACCGCTCGCCAGCGCCTCCCGCACCCCCGCCTCCTCGGGACCGAGGAACTTGGGGTCCGGCCGGAACCCGGCGTCCAGTGCCGCCTTGCCCGCCGCGAAGATCTCCCGGGTGCCGCCGTAGTACCAGGTGGCGTCGTGCACCTCGTCCACGCCGACGCCGTAGGAGGTGACCCCCGCCGCCTCGCACAGGGCGACGGCCCGCCGGATGTGGAAGCCCTGGCTGATCAGCACGGCCTCGTCCACGCCGAAGATCTTCTTCGCGCGCACGCAGGAGTCCCAGGTGTCGAAGCCGGCGTAGTCGCTGACGATCCGGGAGTCCGGCACCCCGTGCCGGGTCAGGTAGGCGCGCATCGCGTCCGGCTCGTCGTAGTCCTCGCGGCTGTTGTCGCCGGTGACGAGGACCACCTTCACGGTCCCCGCGCGGTACAGCTCGGCCGCCGCGTCCAGCCGATGGGCGAGATACGGCGACGGCTCGCCCTGCCACAGTCCCGCCCCGAAGACGACGGCCACGTCGGTGCGGGGCGCGTCGGCGACGGTACGCAGCCGGTCGCCCGTGGAGACGTACATCCAGGTCGCCGGCAGCAGCGCCACCACGCACGCCGCCATCAGCGTCTGCGCGAGCCGACGCTGTCCGGTACGGGTGCGCGGCAGGCGCGGTCGGCGGGTCCTCATGCACCCTAGGACGTACCAGGTGGGGCGGCGGTTGCGTGACCAGGCTCACGTCAGGAGGTGAAACCGCAGGTCATACGGCCTCACACCGGCGGGGTCCCGGACCGTGAACCCGTGGAAAAAACCCGTGACGCCCGCGCAACGGCGTGGCAACCTCGGGCCACCACCATCGGTTCATGACGGCGTCGCAACCCCTTCACGACGAGTCCACGTCCCTCGACAGTACGGCGCATCTCATGAACCGGATCAGCAGCCAGCTCGCCAGCCAGCTCAGCCTCGTCGCGCTCGACGGCCGACGTCGCCCCGCCCCGCCCGCGCTGGTGGTCGTGGCCCACGGCAGCCGGGACCCGCGGGCCCTGAGCACCGTCCGCACCCTCCTGGACCGGGTCCGCGAGCTGCGCCCCGGCCTCCCGGTGCGCCTCGGCCACATCGAACTGAACGAGCCCCTGCTCCCCGACACCCTCGCCGCCCTGGACACGGACGCGGCGATCCTGGTCCCGCTGCTGCTCAGCCGCGGCTACCACGTGAAGCGGGACATCCCGGAGATGGCCGCGCACTCCGGCGTGCGGGCGACGGTGGCCAAAGCCCTCGGCCCGCACCCGCTTCTGGTGGAGGCCCTGTACGACCGGCTGATGGAGGCGGGCTGGGAGCCGGGGCCCGGCACGGCGGTGGTCCTGGCGGCCGCGGGCTCCCGGGACCCGGAGTCCAAGGTCGACGCGGGCCGCACGGCGGCGGCACTCGCCGAGCGCCTGGGAGCGCCCGTGGTCCCGGCCTACGCCACGACGGCGGCCCCCAGGGTGCCGGACGCGATCCGGGCGCTGACGGCGAGGGGCCACCACCGCATCGCGGTGGCGTCGTACTTCACGGCCCCGGGCCGCTTCGCGACGGAATGCGCGGCGCAGGCCCCGTGGCTCGCCTCGGCCCCGCTGGGCCCGCACCCGGCGATGGCCCGTCTGGTGCTGCACCGTTACGACCAGGCCCTGCGGACGTCCGTGGGCAAGGAAGCAGTGCTGACGTCGGCGTAGGAGACGATCGTGCGCTTACTGTCGTCGCATGGCGCACGAGAACCACATCCCGCCCCCCGGCTACGACCCGACGTCGGTCGAACGCTGGTCCAGAGAACCCGACAAGCGCCCCGGCCGGACGGCCTTCCAACGCGACCGAGCGCGAGTACTGCACTCCGCCGCCCTGAGAAGACTCGCCGGCAAGACCCAGGTGGTCACCCCGGGAACCCGCAGCCCCGCCTGGGACGCCAGCCCCCGCACCCGGCTCACCCACTCCCTCGAATGCGCCCAGGTCGGCCGGGAGCTGGGCGCCGCCCTGGGATGCGACCCGGACCTCGTGGAGGCCGCCTGCCTCTCCCACGACCTCGGCCACCCCCCGTTCGGCCACAACGGCGAACAGGCCCTGAACGAGTTCGCCGAGGACTGCGGCGGTTTCGAGGGCAACGCCCAGTCCCTGAGACTGCTCACCCGCATCGAGCCCAAGCGGTTCACCCCGGAGGGCTCCGTCGGCCTCAACCTCACCCGCGCCGCCCTCGACGCGGCCACCAAGTACCCCTGGCCGCGCGGCGCCCACCCGTCCGACCCCAAGTCGCCCAAGTTCGGCGTCTACGAGGACGACCGGCCGGTCTTCGACTGGGTCCGCGAGGGCGCCCCCGGCACCCGGGCCACCTTCGAGGCCCAGGTGATGGACTGGTCCGACGATGTCGCGTACTCGGTGCACGACGTGGAGGACGGCCTGCACGCGGGCCACATCGACCCCAACTGCCTGCACGCCGAACCGGAACGCCGGGCGGTCTTCGAGGTCGCCGTGGGACGGTACGTCCCCGCGGACACCGACCCCGCCGAACTCGCCGCCGCCCTCGACCGGCTCCAGGACCAGGAGTGGTGGCCGCACGGCTACGACGGCACCGCCGTCGCCCAGGCCCGTCTCAAGGACGCCACCAGCCAGCTCATCGGCCGCTTCTGCCTCGCCGCCGAGGGCGCCACCCGCGCCGCTCACGGCACCGGCCGGCTCACGCGCTACGGCGCCGAACTCGTCGTACCGCACGAGACGCGGCTGGAGTGCGCCGTACTGAAGGCGGTCGCCGACCGGTACGTCATGCAGCGGGACGAGCAGGAGCGGCTGCGGGCCGATCAGCGGATCGTCGTCGCCGAGCTGGCGGAGGCGCTCACCGCGCGGGCGCCGGACGGGCTCGAGCCCCAGTTCCGGGCGCTGTTCGACGCGGCGCCGGACGACCGGGCGCGCAAGCGGGTGATCGTGGACCAGATCGCGTCCCTCACCGATGTCTCGGCCCGTTCGCTTCACGAACGTCTGACGGGGCACTCGTGAGCCCGGGGAGGCATGAGTGAAGTGAAACGCGCCCGAATGTGACCCTCCGTGGCCTGATCGGGCCACTCCCTCTTCCCCCATCACGCTCCGTGCGGGACGCTCCCATGTGGCGGCACCCTTACGAGGAGGCATCAAGTGGTCGACGCGGATCAGACATTCGTCATCGTCGGAGGCGGACTCGCCGGCGCGAAGGCGGCCGAAACCCTGCGGGCGGAGGGCTTCACGGGGCGGGTGATACTGATCAGCGACGAGCGCGACCACCCCTACGAGCGTCCCCCGCTCTCCAAGGGCTATCTGCTCGGCAAGGAGGAGCGCGACAGCGTCTTCGTGCACGAGCCCGCCTGGTACGCGCAGAACGACGTCGAACTGCACCTCGGCCAGACCGTCGACGCCATCGACCGTACGGCGAAGACGGTCCGCTTCGGTGAGGACGGCACCGTCGTCCACTACGACAAGCTGCTGCTGACGACCGGCGCCGAGCCCCGCCGACTGGACATCCCGGGCACCGACCTGGCCGGCGTGCACCATCTGCGCCGGCTCGCGCACGCCGAGCGGCTCAAGGGCGTGCTGACCGCGCTCGGCCGGGACAACGGCCACATCGTCATCGCCGGGGCCGGCTGGATCGGCCTGGAGGTCGCGGCGGCGGCGCGGGAGTACGGCGCCGAGGTCACGGTCGTCGAACCGGAGCCGACCCCGCTGCACGGCGTGCTCGGCCCGGAGCTGGGCGGACTCTTCGCCGAGCTGCACCGCGAGCACGGGGTGCGCTTCCACTTCGGGGCGCGGCTCACCGAGATCGCCGGGCAGGACGGGGTGGTGCTGGCCGCGCGCACGGACGACGGCGAGGAGCATCCGGCGCACGCCGTGCTGGCCGCGATCGGCGCCGCGCCGCGGATCGGGCTTGCCGAGGCCGCGGGCCTGGAGATCGCCGACGGCTCGCACGGCGGGGGCGTGGTCGTGGACGGGCGGCTGCGCACCTCCGACCCCGACATCCACGCCGCCGGGGACGTGGCCTCCTTCCCGCACAAGCTGTTCGACACCCGGATCCGGGTGGAGCACTGGGCCAACGCCCTCAACGGCGGCCCGGCGGCGGCCCGCGCGATGCTCGGCCGGGACGTCGTCTACGACCGGGTGCCCTACTTCTTCTCCGACCAGTACGACCTGGGGATGGAGTACTCCGGCTGGGCACCCCCCGGCTCCTACGACGAAGTGGTGATCCGAGGGGACGCGGGCAAGCGGGAGTTCATCGCGTTCTGGCTGAAGGCCGGCCGGGTGCTGGCCGGGATGAACGTGAATGTGTGGGACGTCACAGATCCGATCCAACGGCTGATCCGGTCCGGGGCACAGGTGAACGCCGAAGCCCTGGCCGACCCGCACGCAGCGCTCGAAAACCTCGTCCCGTAGCTGTCGGTCCGCCCCCGTAGAATCTCCTCGTGGCAGGACGGATCAACGACGAGGACGTGAAGGCGGTACGGGACGCGGTCCCGATCGACGCCGTGGTGTCCGAGTACCTCCAGCTGCGCAACGCGGGCGGCGGGAACCTCAAGGGGCTGTGTCCCTTCCACGACGAGAAGTCGCCGTCCTTCCAGGTCAGCCCGAGCAAGGGTCTCTTCCACTGCTTCGGCTGCCAGGAGGGCGGCGACACCATCACGTTCGTGATGAAGGTCGACCACCTCTCCTTCTCCGAGGCGGTCGAGCGGCTCGCCGCCCAGGCCGGCATCACCCTGCGCTACGAGGAGGGCGGCTACAACCCCGCCCACCAGCGCGGTGAGCGGATCCGGCTGGTCGAGGCGCACAAGATCGCCGCCGAGTGGTACGCCGAGCAGCTCGCCGTCAGCCCCGAGGCCGAGACCGGCCGGGTCTTCCTCGCCGAGCGGGGCTTCGACCAGGCCGCCGCCGTCCACTTCGGCGTCGGCTACAGCCCGCAGGGCTGGGACCATCTCACCCGCTTCCTGCGCGGCAAGGGCTTCACCGACAAGGAACTGATCCTTTCGGGCCTGTCCCAGGAGGGCCGCCGGGGTCCCATCGACCGCTTCCGGGGTCGTCTGATGTGGCCGATCCGCGACATCGGCGGCGAGGTCGTCGGCTTCGGCGCCCGCAAACTGTACGAGGCGGACAACGGCCCCAAGTACCTCAACACCCCCGACACCGCGATCTACAGGAAGAGCCAGGTCCTCTACGGCATCGACCTGGCGAAGAAGGACATCGCCAAGGCCTCCCGGGCGGTCGTCGTCGAGGGCTACACCGACGTCATGGCCTGCCATCTCGCCGGCGTGACGACGGCCATCGCGACCTGCGGCACCGCCTTCGGCGGCGACCACATCAAGATCCTGCGTCGGCTGCTGATGGACAACGGCTCGGCCCGAGTGATCTTCACCTTCGACGGCGACGCGGCCGGCCAGAAAGCGGCCCTGCGCGCCTTCGAGGACGACCAGAAGTTCGCCGCCGAGACCTACATCGCCATCGCGCCCGACGGCATGGACCCCTGCGAGCTGCGGCTGGCCAAGGGCGACGAGGCGGTGGCCGACCTGGTCGAACCCCGCACCCCGCTCTTCGAGTTCGCGCTCCGCCAGATCGTCGTGCGGTACGACCTGGACACCCCGGCGGGCCGTGCCTCCGCCCTGGACGAGGCCGCCCCCATCGTCGCCCGCATCAAGAACAGCGGCGCCCAGCACGAGGTCGCCGTCCAGCTCGCCGGGATGCTCGGCATCCTCGACACCCAGTTCGTCGTCAAGCGGGTGGCGCAGCTGGCCCGTTGGGCCCGCGACCGCGGCGGCAAGGGCCCGGCCCCGGCGCGCGGTCCGCAGCAGCCGTACGACGCCGCCCCCCGGCCGATGTCCTCCGGCCCGGCGCTCAACCTCCGCAACCCCGTCTACGCCACCGAGCGCGAACTGCTCAAGCTCGCCCTGCAGCGCCCGGAGCTGGTCTCCCCGGCCTTCGACGCGTACGGCGTCGACGAGTTCACCGCCGCCCCCTACGCCGCCGTGCGCCAGGCCGTCATGGAGGCGGGCGGCGCCCTGTACGGCGTGCAGGACGCGCAGGACTACCTGGTCCGGGTCCGCGACGCCGCCCCCGACGACGCGGTCCGCGCGATGGTCACCGAGCTGGCGGTCGAGGCGATCATGCGCCGCACGGTCGATGAGAACTACGCCGGCGAACAGCTCGTCACCGTCCGCCGCAGGGCCGTCGAACGCCGCATCCGGGACATCCAGTCCCAGATGGCCCGACTCTCCGCGGGCGGGGATCCGGCCCAACTCGCCGCTACGCAGAACGAACTGTGGGTGCTCCAGCAGTACGACCAGGCCCTGCGGGAGCACGGAGCCGCAGCTCTGTAGCCTGCCGGGCCCGAAGCGGTCACCACGCGGTCACGGACCGGACGCAAAAAGTCACCGCACGCCCCTCGTGGCGGCGATGTGTCGTACTCCACACTGGGTTCCGGTGCCTGAGTCCTCGGAGCGCGGCCGACCCGTCCTTCACGGGTCCCCTACCCCCGCGATTCCGCTCATCGCGTACGGGACGGACAGCGGCGAGGCCGCCGACTCCGCCCTCGAAGCCGCGCTGCCGCACACCTCAGCAGCGATCATCCTGGAGGTCGCCCCCGTGCAGACCCAGACCCTCACCCAGACCGACAGCACTACGGACGACGAGTCCGACGTTCTCGTCGCGGTGCCCCCGCAGAGCCGCGTCGCGCACCACCCCGAGGCGGAGCCGGAGAGCCCGCCCACGGAGCCGCTGGAGGCCGTCGAGGCCCCGGAGCCCGTCGAACCGCCGCGCGCCCGAGCCGACACCGGCGGCCCGTCCTCGGACCTGTTCCGCCAGTACCTGCGGGAGATCGGCCGCATCCCCCTGCTCACGGCGGCGGAGGAGGTAGAGCTCGCCCGCCGGGTCGAGGCGGGCCTGTTCGCCGAGGAGAAGCTGAGCAACACGCCCGACCTGGACAGCCAGTTGGCGCTGGACCTGGACCGCCTGGTGGTCATGGGCCGGATGGCCAAGCGCCGGTTGATCGAGGCCAACCTCCGGCTGGTCGTGTCGGTGGCCAAACGCTACGTCGGCCGCGGGCTGACCATGCTGGACCTGGTCCAGGAGGGAAACCTGGGCCTGATCCGGGCGGTGGAGAAGTTCGACTACGCCCGCGGCTACAAGTTCTCCACCTACGCCACCTGGTGGATCCGCCAGGCCATGTCCCGCGCCCTCGCCGACCAGGCCCGCACGATCCGCGTCCCGGTCCATGTGGTGGAGCTGATCAACCGGGTGGTCCGGGTGCAGCGCCGGATGCTCCAGGAACGCGGCTACGAGCCGACCCCGGAGGAGGTGGCCGCCCACCTGGACCTGCCGCCCGAGCGGGTCAGTGAGGTGCTGCGCCTGGCCCAGGAGCCGGTCTCCCTGCACGCCCCGGTGGGCGAGGAGGACGACGTGGCGCTCGGTGACCTCATCGAGGACGGCGACGCGGCGAGCCCGGTGGAATCGGCGGCGTTCCTGCTGCTCAGGGAGCACCTGGAGGCGGTCCTCTCCACCCTCGGCGAGCGTGAGCGCAAGGTGGTCCAGCTCCGCTACGGCCTGGCCGACGGCCGCCCCCGCACGCTGGAGGAGATAGGCCGCATCTTCGGCGTGACCAGGGAACGCATCCGCCAGATCGAGTCGAAGACCCTCAACAAACTGAGGGACCACGCCTTCGCGGACCAGCTGAGGGGATACCTGGACTGAGTAGGGGCCGCCGCTCGGCGGCCCCTCCCGGCTAGTCCACCTCCGCGACCGCCTCCGCGAACTGCGCCTTGTACAGCCGCGCGTACGCCCCGTCCGCCGCCAACAGCTCGCCGTGCGCGCCCTGTTCGACGATCGAGCCGTTCTCCATCACCAGGATGGTGTCCGCGTCCCGGATGGTGGAAAGCCGGTGCGCGATCACGAACGACGTCCGCCCGTGCGCCAGCTTCGCCATCGCCTTCTGGATCAGCACCTCCGTACGGGTGTCGACCGACGACGTCGCCTCGTCCAGCACCAGGATCACCGGATCCGACAGGAACGCCCGGGCGATGGTGATCAGCTGCTTCTCACCCGCGCTGACCCCGGACCCCTCGTCGTCGATGACGGTGTCGTAGCCCTCGGGCAGCGTACGGACGAACCGGTCGGCGTGAGCCGCGCGCGCCGCTTCCTCGATCTCCCCCCGGGTGACCTCGCGGGTCGCGCCGTAGGCGATGTTCTCCGCGATCGTCCCGCCGAACAGCCAGGTGTCCTGCAGCACCATGCCGATCCCGGCCCGCAGTTCGTCCCGGGACATCGTCGCGATGTCCACCCCGTCCAGCGTGATCCGCCCGCCGGAGACGTCGTAGAACCGCATGAGGAGGTTGACCAGCGTGGTCTTGCCCGCGCCGGTCGGTCCCACGATCGCGACCGTCTGCCCGGGCTCCACCTTCAGCGACAGATCCTCGATGAGCGGCTTGTCGGGGTCGTACCGGAAGGACACCCCCTCCAGCGCCACCCGCCCCCGCAGTTCCTCGGGGCGCATCCCGGGCGCCGGGTCCGCCGACTGCTCCTCGGCGTCGAGGAGTTCGAAGATCCGCTCGGCGGAGGCGACCCCGGACTGCACCAGGTTCGCCATCGAGGCGACCTGTGTCAGCGGCATGGAGAACTGCCGCGAGTACTGGATGAAGGCCTGCACGTCACCGATGGACAGGGAGCCCGAGGCGACCCGGAGTCCGCCGACCACGGCCACCAGCACGTAGTTGATGTTCGAGACGAACATCATCAGCGGCTGCATGATCCCGCTGTTGAACTGCGCCTTGAACCCGGCCTCGTACAGCGCCTCGTTGTGCTCGGCGAACTGCTTCGCCGACTCCTCCTGCCGCCCGAACACCTTCACCAGCGTGTGCCCGGTGTACATCTCCTCCACGTGGGCGTTGAGCTGGCCGGTGGAGCGCCACTGCTGCACGAAGTGGGGCTGCGACCGCTTGCCGACCCGGGTCGCCACCACGAACGACACCGGCACGGTCACCAGCGCGACCAGCGCCAGGATCCAGGAGACGTAGAACATCATCGCCAGCACACCGATGATCGTCAGCACCGAGTTGATGAGCTGGCCCATCGACTGCTGGAGCGTCTGCCCGATGTTGTCGATGTCGTTCGTCGCTCGGGAGAGCACCTCACCGCGCTGCCGCTTGTCGAAGTACGACAGCGGCAGCCGCGACAGCTTCCCCTGCACGTCCTCGCGCAGCCGGAACATCGTCCGGTTCACCGCCCGGTTCACCAGCCGCGTCGCCACCGCCATCAGCAGCCCGGCCACGGTGAACACGCCCAGCGCGATCAGCAGCACATGTCCCACGGCGGTGAAGTCGATGCCCTCGCCGGGCGTGAAGTCGGTGCTGCGGAGCATGTCGGCCACGTCCCCGTCGCCGCGCTCCCGCATGCCCTCCAGGACCTGCTCCTTGGTCGCCCCGGGCTCCATCTCCCGACCCACGATGCCCGCGAAGACCAGGTCGGTGGCCCTGCCGAGGATCTTCGGCCCGACGACCGACAGACCCACGCTCACCACCACACAGAGCAGCAGCACACAGATGGTGAGCCGCTCCGGCTTGAACCGGGAGACCAGCCGCCTGCCCGACACCTTGAAGTCCAGCGAGCGGTGGTCGGGCCCGGTGCCGGCCATCATCCGCCCCATCGGCCCGGCCATCAGGCGGCCTCCGCTTCCGTCAGCTGGGAGAGCACGATCTCCCGGTAGGTCTCGTTGTCCGCCATGAGTTCGTGGTGCGTGCCGGTGCCGACGACCCGCCCCTCGTCCAGTACGACGATCCGGTCGGCGTCCCGGATGGTCGCCACCCGCTGGGCGACGATCACCACGGTCGCCTCGGCGGTCTCCTGGGCCAGCGCGGCGCGCAGGGCCGCGTCGGTGGCGTAGTCGAGGGCGGAGAAGGAGTCGTCGAAGAGATAGATCTCCGGGCGCTGCACCAGCGTGCGGGCGATGGCGAGCCGCTGCCGCTGGCCGCCGGAGACATTCGTCCCGCCCTGCGCGACGGGGGAGTCGAGGCCGTTCTCCAGCCGCTCCACGAACTCCTTGGCCTGCGCCACCTCCAGCGCGTGCCACAGCTCCTCGTCGGTGGCGTCCGGATTGCCGTAGCGAAGGTTCGTGGCCACGGTCCCGGCGAACAGATACGGCTTCTGCGGCACCAGGCCGACCGTCCTGGCCAGCACCTTCGGGTCGATGCCCGCCACGTCCTCGCCGTCCACGAGCACCTGTCCGTCGGTCGCGTCGAACAGCCGGGGCACCAGACCCAGCAGGGTGGACTTGCCGCTGCCGGTCGAGCCGATGACGGCGGTGGTCTCACCCGGCCGCGCCACCAGGTCGATGCCCTTGAGCACCGGCTCCTCGGCACCCGGGTAGCGGAACCCGGCCTGGCGGATCTCCAGATGCCCGTGCCGGCGCAGCTCGGTGACCGGGGCCACCGGCGGCACCACGCTCGACGAGGTGTCCAGCACCTCCTGGATCCGCTCGGCGCAGACCTCCGCGCGCGGCACCATCATGAACATGAAGGTGGCCATCATCACGGACATCACGATCTGCATCAGGTAGGCGAGGAACGCCGTCAGATCACCGATCTGCATCCCGCCGCTGTCGATGCGGTGCGCGCCGAACCACACCACCGCGATGGACGACAGGTTCACCACCGTCATCACGATCGGGAACATCAGCGCGAGCAGATTGCCGGTGCCCAGCGCCATGTCGGTGAGATCGGTGTTGGCCTTGCGGAAGCGCTGCTGCTCGTAGCCGTCGCGGACGAAGGCGCGGATCACCCGGTTGCCGGTGATCTGCTCGCGCAGCACCCGGTTCACCGTGTCCAGGCGCTCCTGCATGGCCCGGAACAGCGGGCGCAGCCGCCGCACGATCAAGGTCACGCAGATGCCCAGCACCGGCACCACGGCCACCAGCACCGCCGACAGCGGCACGTCCAGGCCGAGGGCCAGCACGATCCCGCCGACGCACATGATCGGCGCCGAGACCATCAGCGTGAACGTCATGAGGGCCAGCATCTGGATCTGCTGGACGTCGTTGGTCGTCCGGGTGATCAGCGAGGGCGCGCCGAAGTGACCCACCTCGCGCGCGGAGAAGGACTGCACCCGGTCGAAGACGCCGGCGCGCATGTCCCGGCCGAGCGCCGCGGCCGTCCGGGCGCCGTAGTAGACGGCCCCGATGTTGCACACGACCTGCGCCAGCGAGATGCCGATCATCAGGGCGCCGAAGGACAGGATGTAGCCCGTGTCGCCGTTGACGACACCGTTGTCGATGATGTCCGCGTTGAGGGTGGGCAGGTAGAGCGTGGCGCAGGTCTGCAGGAACTGGAGCAGCACCAGCAGCGCGATGGGTTTTCGGTAGGGCCTGAGGTAGGTCCGCAGGAGTCGTATGAGCACGCTGTGTCTCTCGGAGTCGGCGGCGGGGCGGTTGGTTGCCCCTGGCCCCTATCGTCGGACACTCCGCCCGTGTTACCTCAACTGATTAACCCAACGAGGGTGCGCTACGAGCGAAAGGCCCCCGGATGGGTCTGCTCCCGCACCGACACGAACTGCTGGCGGACCGCCTGCCCGACCGCCAGTTCGTCCCCGGGCTCCAGCACCTGGGCCGCGGCTCCCCGCCAGGCCGGCGGGGTGCGCCCGTCGAGCGTGCCCTGGGTGGCGCCGAGCGCCCAGGCCGCCTGGCGGGCGGCGCCGATCGCCGCGTAGTCCGCGGGCTGCGGTACGACGACCTGCGCGCCGAACAGCGCGGGTGCCGAGGCCTGTACCGCCGGCAGCTCGGCGGCGGCGCCCAGCAGGAAGACCCGGCGTACCTCGACGCCCCGGCCGCGCAGCACGTCGAGGGCGTCGGCGAGTCCGCACAGCATGCCCTCGAACGCCGCCCGCGCCAGGTGCTCGGGCCGCATCGCCTCGCGGCGCAGCCCGGCCAGCGTGCCGGCGGTGTGCGGCAGGTTCGGGGTGCGCTCGCCCTCCAGGTAGGGCAGCAGCACCAGTCCGTGCGCGCCCGGCGTCGACTTCATGGCCAGCTCGGACAGGCTCTCCAGATCGGGCAGACCGAGCAGCTCGGTGGTGCCGCGCAGGGTCCGTACGGCGTTGAGGGTGGTGACGACCGGGAGGTGCATTCCGGTCGCGTCGGCCAGCGCGGTGATCATCCCGGTGGGGTCGTGCAGCGCCTCGGGGTGGACGGCCATCACGGACCCGGAGGCCCCGAGCGAGACGACCGCGTCGCCGAGACCGATGCCGAGTCCGAAGGCGGCGGCCATCGTCTCGCCGGTCCCGGCGGAGATCAGCAGCCCCTCCGGCGTCGTACCGGCCGCTTCGGCGGGGCCGATCACCTCGGGCAGCATCGTCTGGTGGCCGAGGGCCAGCTCGACCAGGTCGGCGCGGTAGGCGCCGGTGGCGGCGGACCAGTAGCCGGTGCCGGACGCCCCGCCGCGGTCGGTGGTGCGGCGCACCGGGCGGCCGAGCAGCTGCCACACCAGCCAGTCGTGGGCCTGCATCAGGACGGCGGTGCGGGCGGCGGCGTCGGGCTCGTGCTTGCTGAGCCAGCGGAGCTTGGTCACCGGCTGCGCGGCCTGCGGCACAGAGCCCACGGCCTGCGCCCACGCCTCGCGCCCGCCGAGCGCGTCGATGAGATCGGCCGCGGCGACCTGGGCCCGCTTGTCCCCGCCGACCATCGCGGGCCGGGTGGTGTTGCCCTGGGAGTCGAGCGGAACCACCGCGTTCTGCTGCGAGGAGACGCCGATGGCCTGCACGCCCTCGAGCAGGCCGCCGCCGGCGGCCTCCCCGAGAGAGAGCAGCCAGGCCTGAGGATCGACGTCGGACGGCCGCCCCTCGACCGGGTGCGGCGCATACCCCTGCCTGAGCACGGCTCCGCTGTCCGCGTCACAGACGACGATTCGAGTGAACTCGGGCGAGCTGTCGAGCCCGGCGACTATCCCCATGGCGAAAATTCTATGGGTCCCGCGCCGTACCCACGCCTACGTGTTGCTGGTGCCCCAGTCGTCCGCTTCCGCCCTGCTGCCGTTGTGGTCGCGCAGGCTGCGCACACGCTGGGCCACGGACTCGGGGACGCGGTCGCCGACCTTGTCGCTGACCGCGTGGTAGGCCTTGCCCGCGTAGACCTTGCCCTGCTGCGCGGCGGTCTCGGCGGTGTTGCGCACCGCCGGGTTCTGCGCGACCTGCCGCGCCGATTTCTTCAGCTGCTCGTAGCGTTCGCGCCCGGCACGAGTGCCGAGGACGTAACCCAGAGCCAGGCCGACGACGAATGTGAGCTTGTAGCGCATGGAGGCCACCCTTCCCTCGTGTAGGTCGGTGCCGGGGGAACCGATTGGCGGAGCACCCCCCTGCTTGCGCTAATGTATGTGTCGCAGCGAGCGCCCGCCCCCTGGCGAATACCCAGGTAGGCACGTTCGATGCAACGAGGCATTCCTCCGTAGCTCAATTGGCAGAGCAGCCGGCTGTTAACCGGCAGGTTACTGGTTCGAGTCCAGTCGGGGGAGCTCGGTCCTCCGTAGCTCAATTGGCAGAGCAGCCGGCTGTTAACCGGCAGGTTACTGGTTCGAGTCCAGTCGGGGGAGCAGGTTGAACGAGGGCCCCTCAGGGGTCCTTTTTCATGTCCCGTTCCGGGCCCCGGGAACCGCGCGGGGTGCGCTGATGTCCTTCAGGGCATGCGTAGTCGACCATCCGAAGCAGGAGATCGTATGAGCGGCTATGCTGCGGCAGACGGCGCGTACACATGTACGCGACACGCCGCTATGGGGCGGTAGCTCAGCCGGTTAGAGCAGCGGACTCATAATCCGTCGGCCGTGGGTTCGAGTCCCACCCGCCCCACCACGCACCCTCCGTGCAGAAACGATGCGACCTGCGGCGCGGTTCACCGATGTCCCGAACTCACCGGAGTACCGCTGCGGTTGCCACTGCCCTGCGGCCACCCGCTGGAACCGGGGGAGGCGGTGATCACGGTCACCTTCGCGTACTCGGCGGACCTGTTCACCGTCCCGGCCGTCGAGGCGTGGGCCAGGGGTTTCACCGCTCTGCTCGGGGAGCTGCCGTAGCGTGAGAGCGTGCGCGTGCTGGTCGTCGAGGACGAGGAGCGGTTCGCGGCGGGGCTCAGGGACGGCCTGGAGGCCGAGGGCTTCGCCGTCGACGTTGCGCTGGACGGCGTCGACGGGCTGTGGCTGGCCCGCGAGAACGCCTACGACGCCATCGTCCTCGACATCATGCTGCCCCGCCTCAACGGCTACCGGGTCTGCCGCGAGTTGCGCGGCGCCGGGGACTGGACGCCGATCCTCATGCTCACCGCCAAGGAGGGCGAGTGGGACGAGATCGAGGGCCTGGACACCGGCGCCGACGACTATCTGACCAAGCCCGTCTCCTACGCCGTGCTCCTCGCCCGGCTGCGCGCCCTGCTCCGCCGCGAGGCACATCAGCGGCCCGCCGTGCTCACCGCCGGTGACCTGCGGCTCGACCCGGCCACCCGGACCGTCACGCGGGCCGGACGGGAGATCGAGATGACCGCGCGGGAGCTGGCGGTGCTGGAGTTCCTGCTGCGGCGGGCGGGCGAGGCGGTGTCCAAGCGGACCATCCTCGACCAGGTCTGGGGCGACGACTTCGAGGGCGATCCGAACATCGTCGAGGTGTACGTCCGGCGGCTGCGCAACAAGGTGGACCGGCCCTTCGGACGACGGTCGCTGCTGACCGTGCGGGGGCACGGGTACCGGCTGGTGCGGGATGACTCCGGGGACCGGTGAGCAGGCCCGGCGGCAGCTGCGGGCCGTGCGGGTGCGGGCCACCCTCATTGCCGTACTGGCGGTGGCGCTCGCGCTGATCGCCGGAGGAGTCGCACTGGTGCTCGGGCTGCGAGCCGAGCTGAGCAACGACGTCCGGGACGCGGCCCGTGAACGGGCCGGCGAGGTGGCCCGGGTGATCGAGGCGGGCCGGGGCGTGCCGACGCTGGCGGTGCACGCGGAGGACGAGGAGTTCCTCCAGGTCGTGGCGGCGGACGGGACGGTCGTCGCGGCGAGCGAGAACATCGAGGGCCGCCCGGCGCTGACCCGGCTCGCGCCCGGCGGCCGTACGACCGTGGAGACCGGCCTCGACGAGGACGCCTTCCTCGTGGTTGCGGTGGGCGCGACGGACGGCGACCGGCGGCTGACGGTCCTCGACGGCCGGGCGCCCTCCGGGGTGGCCGAGGCGACCTGGACGGTCACCAGGCTGCTGTTGATCGGCGTCCCCGTGCTGCTCGTGCTCGCCGCCGCCGCGACCTGGGCGGCCGTCGGCAGGGCGCTCGGCCGCGTGGCCCGCGCCGAGGCCGCGCAGCGCCGGTTCGTCTCCGACGCCTCCCACGAACTTCGCTCCCCGGTCGCCGCCGTACGCCAGCACGCCGAGGTGGCCCTCGCGCACCCCGACCGGGCGGACCCCTCGGCGCTGGCCGGGACGGTGCGGGAGGAGGCGGTACGGATGCAGCGTCTCGTCGACGACCTGCTACTGCTCGCCCGCGCCGACGAGAGCGCGCTGGACGCGGTACGGCGGCCGGTGGACATGGACGACCTGGTCCTGGAGGAGGTACGGCGGCTGCGCGCGGCCCCTGGACCGCGGATCGACTCCTCCGGCGTCGGCGCGGCCCGGGTGACCGGCGACGAGGAGGCGCTGCGGCGGCTGGTCCGCAACCTCGGCGAGAACGCGGCCCGGCATGCCCGCGCGAGGGTGGCGTTCGCGCTGACGGACACAGGGGACGGGCAGGTGCGGCTCACGGTGGACGACGACGGCCCCGGCGTCCCGCCCGCCGACCGCCGACGGGTCTTCGACCGTTTCGTACGGCTGGACGAGTCCCGCGCGCGGGGGGAGGGCGGGGCCGGGCTCGGCCTCGCGATCGTCGCGGAGGTGGCGTCGGCGCACCGCGGGCGGGCGGAGGCGGCGGAAGGCGGCCTCGGCGGGGCGCGGTTCGTCGTGACGCTGCCGTCGGCAGAGGACTGAGTGGGCTTCAGTGGGCGTACCAGTCGCCCGAGTTCGCCGCCTCGTCCGGGTCGAAGGACTGGTGCAGGCCGATGAGGGCAGCGATGAGCCGCGGGTCCCAGCCGTCGCGGACCCGGTACTCCTCCGCCATGCCCCGGTAGACGACATGGGCCCGGCCCGAGCCGTCCCGCCAGATCACCCGGCGGGGCGCCCGGAAGCCGCCGTCGCCGCAGTCGCCGAAGATCGAGGTGATCGCCCAGATCACGCTGAGCGGCAGCCCGAACGGCCACCACAGCAGCCACCACACCCAGCGGCCCTTGAACCCGCGCAGCACGGGCCCCGCGACCGGCTCCACGGTCCACCGGGTCCGCATCAGCGGACGGCGCAGCAGGGTGACGCGGGCGAGCGGGGTGCCGTAGGGGTCCTCGACGCGGTAGACGGCGGGGCGGCCGGTCACGCGGGAGAGCAGCTGTTCGGTCACCACGCGGGCGGACGCGGCGGCGGTGTCGTGGCCGACGGCTATGGAGAAGGCGCGGGCGGAGTCGTCGAGGGCGGGGGCAGGGACGTGGGACGGGTCGCGGTGGAGTCGCAGGCCGCCGCCGGGGTGGTCGGCGGAGCTGACGACGACCGGCGCGGGTGCGCCGTACGTCATCCGGTAGGTGGTTCGGGACTGGGTCACGCTTTCCTTCCCCCGTAGGAGAGTTGTTCGGCTGGTGATGCTCTCACCTGGGGTTTCTGACAGCGCGTTCAGGGGCGTTCAGGGGGTGTTCAGGGGTCGGGAGAGACGCTCGGCGTATCGCATGCACGGGTGGTACGTCGGTACGTCGGTGAGGAGGCCGCCATGAACACGCGGCGGAGGTTGCTGTGGCCGGGGGCTGTCGTCGGGGCCGTGGTGCTGATGGCCGGGGCCTGCTCCGGGGACGCCGGCGGATCGGAGGGGGCGGGGACGGGGGACTGCGTCCGCGTGGTCGACGAGGAGACGGGCGAGACGGGCAAGGAGTGCCTGCCGCTCGCGCCGGAGAGCGAGCGGGTCGATCTGGAGAAGCCGGTCTTCTCCGACCCCATGCGGATCACGAACCCCCTGCACCCGACGAGCGAGGTGGACCAGGTCGTCATGGGCGGCCGGGCGGACGGGGAGGTGTTCCGGACCGAGGTGAGCCTGCTGCCCGGGACGAAGACGATCAAGTGGGACGGGATGACCGTGTCGGCCCTGACCTCGCAGTACGTCGCCTACGCCGACGGCCGGATCGACGAGGTCGCCCTCGACTGGTACGCCCAGGCCGACGACGGCTCGGTCTGGTACCTCGGGGAGGACGTCTTCAACTACGACGAGGGGGTCGTGGAGAACACCGAGGGCACCTGGCAGGCGGGGCGGGACGACGCGCCCGCTGCGATGATCATGCCGGCGGCTCCGGAGAAGGGGGACGTGTACCGGCCGGAGAACCTGCCCGGGGTCGTGTTCGAGGAGGTCACGGTGAAGACCGTGGACCAGACGGTGGACGGCCCCTACGGGAAGGTCGACGGTGCGATCACCGTGACCGAGGTGCACATGGACGGCTCCACCGAGGACAAGGTCTTCGCGCCCGGGTACGGCGAGTTCTCGACTGGCACGGACCAGGGCGACCTCGAGGCGGTATCGCTGGCTGTGCCGACGGACGCGGCGCGCGGGCCGGCGCCGGCGGAACTGGGCGAGCTGGGGTCGGCGGTGCGCGGGGCGCAGGACGGTGAGGTGACGGAGGCGGACGTCCGGTCGGTGCGGGACGCCTGGAAGGCGTACCTGGCGGCCGATGAGGTTCCCGCGCTGCTGGAGCGGCAGATGAGCCGGGACGTGGAGGCGCTGGCGGGCGAGGACCCGGTCGACGCGGCGCTCCGGGCCGCGCAGAACGTGACCGATCTGCAGCTGCGGTACGAGACCGTACGGGATGTGGATCTGGAGCGGTTCACCCTGTGGGCGGGGCAGTTGGGCATCGACGCGGAGGCGGGCGAGGCCGGGGCGGTCGCCGGTGACGTGACCAGCCTCGAACTGGCCTGGCAGCGCCTGAAGGACGACTCGGCCGCGGCACAGAAGGTGACCGAGGATCTGGCGGCGGCACGCGAGGCCGCGGACCGCGAGGACACGGCGGCCGCGGGGCGGGTGGCGTCGGAGCTCACGGCGGACATCGCGAAGACGGGTGACTGACGGGGGCCCCGGGCGGGAGTCGCTGCGGGGTCTGCCAGGGCGGGGCGGTGCCGCCCTCGCGGGCGCCCGCGCTGTCGTCCCGGACTGTGAGTGTCACGGCCTCCCCGCCGTCCGGCAGGGGGCGTGGTGCTGATGGTGAGCTCCACCCGGATGACCTTGGGCCGCCGCGACGCCTTCGCCCGTGCCCGGCGCGGGCTGCCGGCACGAGGGGCGCCGGCGAGTCCGGGATGGTGGAGTCCACGCGCGCCCTTGAACACCACCGACGGATGAGAGCCGAGCGGCGTCGCCGCTCCGCCCGCCTCGCGCAGGACCTTGCCCCGGAAAATCCGAGTACCGCGGGCCGGTCAGCTCGGCCGCCCGAAGAGGCGGGACCCGCGGGAGCGTCACGTCGCGAGCGGGTCCAGCTCCAGTGGCGCGATCTTGCCCTCCAGCATCGTGCCGAGGCCCTGCACCGCGCACACGTCCGGCCGTTCGGCGATGTGCACCGGCATCCCGGTCGCCTGCCGCAGCATCTGGTCGAACCCGGGCAGCAGCGCGCTGCCGCCGACCATCATGATCCCCCGGTCCGCGAGGTCGGCGACCAGATCGGGCGGGCAGTCCCGCAGCACCTTGCCGATACCGTCGAGCACGGCGGTCAACGGGGTCTGGATGGCGTCCCGTACGGCGGCGGTATCCACCTGCACCGAGCGGGCGAGGCCGGTGGCGACGTCCCGTCCGTGGATCTCCGTCGAGGCGGGACCGTGCGGGGTGAGCCCGTTGCCGGACAGGGCGAGCTGCAGCGGCCGTACGGACTGGCTCGGCAGCATCAGCTCGTGCTGGTGGCGCAGGTGCTGCACGATCGCGTGGTCGACCGCCTCGCCGCCGACCGGGATGCGCACGGCCGTCACGATCGAGCCGAGGGAGAGGACGGCCACCTGCGTCGCGGCGGCCCCGCACACCATGATCATGCTGGCCTCGGGGCGCTCCACGGGGAGCCCGCAGCCCACCGCCGCGGCGATGAGCGTGTCCACCAGCTCCACCCGGCGCGCCCCGAGCCCGACCAGCGTCTCGATGGCCGCCCGCTGGGCCAGCGGATCGGCGTCGTGCGGGGTGCAGGCGGCGGCGCGCAGGCGGGGCTTGCGGCGCAGAGTGCGGCGGACCTTGTCGCCGAGCAGATGCCGGAGCATGCGCTGGGCCATCTCGATGTCGACCACCGTGCCGCCGGAGACGGGCCGGACCACGCGGATGTAGTCGGGCGTACGGCCCGTCATCTTCTCCGCGAACTCGCCGACCGCGATCAGCGCGCCGGTACGGGTGTTCACGGCGGCGGCGGACGGCTGGTCGACGACGAGCCCGGCCCCCTTCACGTACACCCGCGTCCTCGCCGCGCCCAGGTCGACGGCGAAGTGGCAGCGGCGCAGCTGCTCCAGACTGGCGGTCATGGCAGGTCCTCCCGAGAGCACAGACCGTGGGCCGCCGGGTGGTGGCCTCACTGGCATCGTGCGGGGGTGGGGGAGGGCGGCGCGTGTTGTGGTGGGCCGGGCGGGGCGCCGCTGAATGGGGGTTTTTGTCTGTTATGTCCGTTATAAAGGTGTGGTTAAGTCGGGCGGGAGTGGGCTGCTTCGACGAGGTGCAGGAGGCTGGGGACGAGCAGGACGTCGGGATCCGCCGCACGCAGACGACTGAGGGTCAGCTCGGTCCCGCAGCCGATGAAAGGCAGGCCGATGCCGCGGGCCGCGGTCAACTCGGCGACGGTGGAGGCGACCAGCACGCCGGCGCGCGCGAGCACCCCCGCATGGTCGAGCGCCTTGAGCAGGACATGGGGATGGGGCATGAGGGGGCCCGAGCCGAGCGTGCGGCCGTACACCCCCCACGGCACCTGGTCGTTCAGCCGGTGCTGTGTCAGATACCGCTCCATCGCGACGATCGATCGATCGCCCACCACACCGGTCGCGACCCTGGCCGTGCGCAGAGCCTTGAGAAGGTCGGCGGCGAGCGGGTGGGGCCGCCGTGCGTCCCTCGCCGCCCGGATGTCGTGCGAGTCCACCAGTGCCCGCACCTCTCGCTCCAGCTCGTGGCCCGCGAAGGCCCGCAGCAGGTCCAGGGAGCCGGCGTAGCCCTCGATGGAGTCGATCGGGCCGCCGGCCGGCAGCAGTGGCCGCCCGGCCAACGCGTCCTCGGGGTCCCGCTCCGCCACGAGCATCCGGGCGATGTCCCGGAGCACCTCCCGTTCGGTGTCCCCGGGGTAGAGCCGCGTGAACACCTCGTCGAAGCCGAGCAGCACGTAGTCCGCCGCACGGATCACCTCCGTGGCCGAGCGGTTGACGGCCGGACGCGTCGGCCCCGGCGGAACGGTCCAGCGCAGCGCGTACCCGGGCACCCTCCACCGGGCGAGCGTGTCGGTCAGTGAGTCCCGGTCCCCGCGGCGGGCCCCGGAGAACACGTCGTTCAGCATCCTCGGCAGGTCGAGTCCGGGACTGGCCGCCGCCTTGAGCGGATCGTCCACGCGCCACGCAACGGAGACACCGGGGGCGTCGGAGAGGGAGAGGTGGCGCTCTCGCAGGTCGACCTCGAAGTAGTGCCACTCGGGGAGGGGCACGGCGGCGGACTGCCGCATGGTCGGCGCGTCCGCGAGGAAGAGCGCGCCGTCCCTGTCGGACAGGACGACGACCTTGTCCGGGCTCGTGGGGCCGGGGATCCGTCCGTCGTACGGCATCCGGAAAGGCCCGCGCACCGCCCGGCCCTCCGCCGGGACGCTCGCGCGGTCGGGTGGGTCGAAGAGGCGGTACCAGCCGGTGGTGCCGTCGAGGCGGTGGAAGTCGCGCGGGTCGGCCGCCTCGCCGTCCAGGACCTCCACGTCGTGCCAGAAGTCCGACAGCGCGACGATCGCCTGCGCCTCGGAGGCGCGCAGGGCCGACCTGACCGCCCCGAAGTCCGGCCGGTCACTGGAGACCTCGCTCAGGAACCTCAGGTGCGCCTGCCAGAAGGTGACAGCGAGCCGCAAGTCGCCAAGGGCCGGAAGGTGCGCGGACAGTCCGCCCAGCGTCGCCCGGAACAGCGGGGCCCCGTCCACGTACGGCTCGACGCGCGCGGTCACACCCTGGTCGGTCTGCACCAGCTGGTACTCGCCCGGGGCGAGACCACTGGCCCGCACCAGCTCCCCGACCAGGCGACGCAGGGCCGCCATGGCCTCACTGCCGGGTCGTCCGTCCGTGAACTCGTAGCGGGCGAAGTCGTGTTGCTCGACCTCCGGCTCGTCGTCCGTGTCCTCGTCGGCCAGCAGGCGGTCCGGCTCGTCCTCGTCGAGAAGCGGGGGATCCTCCTCGGCGGGCGGCCCGTACGTGGGTTCCTCGGGGTCGGATTCCGGCGCCTGTTCCAATGCCTCGCGCAACTCATGGCCCAGAGCCAGCAGCTCGGGATTGTCGCCGCCCGACATCTCGTACTCCTCGAACACCTCCAGGGCCTCCTCCATGCGGCCCTGGCGTTGGAGGGCGATCAGGTACAGACGGCGGAAGTCCTCGCGGGAGGGGTGGGTGTGGACGAGGCCGGCGAGGTCGGTGCGCGCCTGCTCGAACTCGCCGACTTCCAGGTCGAGTTCGGCCCGGGTGGTGCACAGGGAGAGGCGGAGCTGGTGGAAGCCGGTGCGGGCGGAGGCGGCGGCGGGGCCGGGGACGTCGGCCAGTGCCTCCCCCCGCCAGAGGTTCAGCGCGCCCTGAACCGCCTCGCGGGCGGCGACGGGATCGCCCGCCGAGCGTTCCGTCTCCGCCTGGTCCACCAGCTGCTGGCAGTGGATGACGTCCACGAAGTCCACGCTGGTGTGCAGGGCGTATCCACCGGACAGGGTGGCCAGCACGCCGGGCCCCAGGGCGTTGCGCAGCCGGGACGCGTAGGTGCCGAGCAGGGCGTCGGAGCGGGAGGGGGGTTTGCGGCCCCAGATGCCCTCGGTGAGCTGCGCGTGCGTGACCTCGCGGCCGTGGTGCAGCAGCAGCATGGCCAGCATGGCCTGCTCCTGCGGGGAGCCGGTGGCCAGGGGGCGTGCTGTGGTGCGGAGGACTTGGACGGGGCCGAGGAGCCCGTAGTGCAGGGGCTCGTAGGCGGCCCGTTCCTGGGGGCGCCGCGCCTGGAGCCGGAGCAGGCGCAGGCCCTCTTGCTGCTTGGGCAGCCGGTCGTGAAGGAGAGCGCGGCACGCCGCCCCGTAGAAGTGCCCCTCGTCGACGGGGGTACCCGCCGCCACGGGCCTGCCCGCGGACAGCTGGAAGATCAGTTCCCCGAGTGCTCGCAGATCCGCCGAGTACGCGGACCGTCGTCCCGCTCCGAGCTGGAAGAGCGTGAGCTTCGCCGTGCCGTCCGGCAGGAGCATCACCCGGGTCATGCCGAGGCCGCCGTGCGCGACACCGGCGTCGTGGATCGTCGAGAGCGCGTCGGCGAGTTGACGTCCGAGTGAGACGAGGAGTGGCGTCGGCAGCCGGTATCCACCGGGCGACGCCAGGGAGTTCAGTGCGATGCCGTCGAGATGCTCCATGACGACGTACGGTTCGCCTGGCTCCGTGATCCCGTAGTCGAGGACGGCCACCACGTTCGGGTGGTGCACGGACGCCAGGATCCGGGCGTCCCGGAGGAACGCCTCGAGCCGGGCGGGGTCGCTCGGCGCCGAGTGGACCCGCACCAGCACCGGCCGCCGCAGTTCGGTGTCCTCGGCGTACCACAGGGAGCCCGGACCGAGTCGTCTCAGGAGCCGGTACCTCGTACCGATCCGCGACCGCCGTTCCTCCCGCGCCCCCACCAGCAGATCCCGAGTCTCCTCCGCCACCGTCGCGATCGGCTCGCTCCGGGGGGCCGTGACCGTGCCGGAGGACATGGGTGTCGTCGCGTGGATCTCGCCCGCCGTCACCCCCGCGCGCTCGTCGATCAGCGCTCCCAGGCGGGAGAGGAGGTCCGTCGTCCTGCGTCGGGCCGTGCGCGGCAGGCTGCGCACCAGCAACTCCCGGACGCCGGAGCGGAAGGCGTAGCTGCCGGGCGGTCCCGCCACTCCCGTGACCATGCCGCTGAGGATCACCTCCGCGAGGTGCTGCGGACGCGGCCGCCGTTCCAGCGCGGCCTGCACCAGCCGCATCACCGGCAGGTCCGGACGCCCCAGCGCGAGATGCCCGGCCAGCCGGAAGGCCTCGGGGGAGGCGGCGGCACGGAACCGCAGCACCAGCTCCTCGGCGGACAGCTCGCCGATGTCCGTACGGTCCTCGGTGTCCGCCGGCCCGCCCAACCACCCCACCGCTCCCGGGAACCGCTGACCCCCCGGCGCCGCGACCAGACCCGCCCAGTTCGCCAGCCACCGGGGGCCCGGTTCCAGGACCGGCAGTGGTACGGCGGCACCGTCGACCACGTCGTCGTACGGCGTGAAGGACAGCGCGGAGTTGGGCGCCGCCGGATGCGGCGCGGACACGAGGCCCGCGGTCGTGGGCAGTGCCGTGTCCCGCCACAGATGCTCCGGCAGCGGCTGCACGACGGCCAGCGGCATCCGGCCGGACCAGCGGCGCAGGGTGTCGTACCACCTCGCCCCGGCCGGGCCCGCGCGCCACTGCGGGCCCATGCAGTCGCTGATCAGGAGGGTGACCGTGCGGCCGTCGGCCGGGTCCGGGGTGCGCACCCTGCCGTCGGCGCCCGCGCCGTGGATCGTGACCGTGCGGAAGATGCCCGACTGGGCCAGCGTGGTGTGCAGTTCCCGGATCAGCGGACGCCAGACCGGCATCGTGGGGCCCGTGTCGTGGATCAGGGCCAGGCTGAGCCAGCGTTCCTGCGCGGGGCGCAGTACCGGCAGCCACCACTCCGGCTCCGCGCCGAGGCGGGCGATGCGGTCGGCGGTGGCGCGTTCGTCGAGTTCCAGGCGGTCGGGGGCGGCCGTACGGCGTTTGAGCGGGCGCAGGGAGCGCTGCAGGGCGAGCGGGTGGTGGAGCATCGGGGGCGCGGGGGCCAGGAGCGCGGCGTGGGGTTCGGGGGAGGGCTCGGGGGCGCGGGTGGGGAGGTGGAGCGGGGCGCGCGGGGGCCGTGGAGGTGGCGGGGTGGTTGCCGGGGGTTCCTCCCGCCGCTCCACCGGGGGCGGGTCCGGCAGTCGTACGTCGTCCCCGGCCTCCGGCGTGGGCTTCGGTGCCGCCGTGGTCCCGGTCTCCTCCGGCTGCTCCATCCGCCGTGCCAGCCACAGCAGTTCCGCCAGTTCGAGCGCGGTCGGGCGTACGCCGCCGGTCGCCTCGGCCAGTACGTCGGCCAGGCGGACCAGGGGTGGGCGGTGGCGCTCAGAAGGCATCGGTGCTCTGGGCCTCCCCCAGGTACGGCATCAGCTGCTCGGCGAGTTCGTCGAGGGAATCGGCGGCCAGGTCGGAGGAGCGGGCCAGGTAGATGGCGTTCAGGAGCTGGTCGGTGGCCAGGTCGCCGCCGCCGATCCGGGACAGGAAGCGGGTGATCAGGCGCTGGGCGTAGGCGTCGGGCTCCTCGGCGAAGTGGGCGCGGACGATGTCGGCGAGCCGGGAGTCGTCCGGCTGGCGCAGCCGCAGGGTGACGCAGCGGCGCAGGAAGGCGGGCGGGAACTCACGCTCGCCGTTGCTGGTGAGCACGACGAACGGGAAGGCGTGGCAGCGCACCCGGCCGCGCTCGACCGCGACCCGCTGGTCGGTGCCGTCGATCATCACCTGGGCGAGGGGCGTGTCCCGGGCGCCGCGGATCAGTTCGGGGATTTCGTACTGGCCCTCCTCCAGGACGTTGAGGAGGTCGTTCGGCAGGTCCAGGTCGCTCTTGTCGATCTCGTCGATGAGCAGGGCGCGGGGGCGGGTGTAGGGGAGCAGGGCGGTGCCGAGGGGGCCGAGGCGCAGGTGGTCCTCGATGCCCTCGCTTCCGGGGCCGTCGGGCACGGTGGTGTGCCGCGCCGCGTACAGGCGGGAGAGCGGGTCGTACTGGTAGAGGCCGTCGTGGAGGGTGCTGCGGCTGGTGATGTTCCAGCGCAGGACCGGGCCGAGTCGCAGTTCGCGGGCGACGGCGTAGACGAGGGAGGACTTGCCGGTGCCGGGCGGGCCCGTGACGAGCAGCGGGCGGCGCAAGTAGAGGGCCGCGTTGACGAGTTGGACCGTCTGCGGAGTGGCCTGGTAGGTCGCGGCGCGGTGGGTGCGGTCGGGGGAGACCGCGGCGGCGTCGGCCGTCTCGTGCGGCGCGTCGAGCGGTGGGCCGCCGTCGAAGGCCCGCCAGGGCGGGGGTGGCGGCAGCTCGGTGATGCCGTCGTGCGGCTCGTTGCTGCCGGTGTAGACGGGCCACAGGGGCATGGTCTCTTCTCTCCTGCTGGTCAGAGCACCGGGGAGTGCAGGCTGGCGGCGGGCTGGGGGAAGCAACGCGGGTCGTCCCACAGCAGTTGTACGTCCTTGGCCCAGTGCCGGTCCGGGTCGTCGTCGGCGTCCGCGGTCTCCCGCAACTCCATAACACGGCGCGGGAGTTCGGTGGGCGGCACACCGGTCACCGAGGCGGCCAGCTCGTCGAGGAACGCGGTGCCCGGACAGGGCCCTTCGTGACCGGGCTCCGGGCAGCCGGTGCGGGGCCACAGCAGGACCGGCACCGGGGTGTTGAGGCCCGCCTCGAAGTGCGGGCGGGCGGCGGAGGGCGGGTAGGAGTAGCCGGCCAGGTCGGCGTCGCCGTCGCGCAGCCGCTTGCGCAGGCTGGGCGGCCGCTCCCGCCCGCCGCAGTCGACGCGGTGCAGCCGGGCCGCCGTACGGGTGTCCAGCGCCTGCCATTTCTTGGCCAGTTGATGGCGCAGCCGTCCGCTGCGGTAGCGGGATCGGTCCACCACGACCAACGGGTGGGCGCAGCCCAGCGGGGTGGAGTCCTCGGGGCCGCACTCCCAGTGCGCCACCGGCTCGTTCAGCCACTCGCGCGGCAGGACGAACGTCACCAGCGCCTCGGCGCCCGGCGCGAGCTGGTCGAAGGCCTCGTCCACACGCCGCTGGACGTGCTCCTTCACGTCGGTGCGTGACAGCCGACGGGAGTCCACGCGCCGCCGGTGCCCGTCGCGGTAGGCGGACACCTCCACGGTGACCTGATCGGCTCCGGCGCCGCTGTGCTCGATCTCGACGAGGATCGGCGACCAGGCGGGCGTGGTGGCCTTCGGTGACGGGGACGGGGCGTCGAGCAGTTCGCGCAGCCGCTGCGCGAACCGGGTCACCGCCTCCGCCTCCTGCACCTCCCACTGCACGTACCCGGCCGCCGCGCCCAGCGAGGCGAAGCCGCCCTCCGGCAGCGGTGGCCCGAAGGGGCCCACGGCGTCCAGATAGAGCCCGTCCGGGGAACAGTCGACGCCCTCGGCGACCGCCCGCCGCACCAGCGCGTACAGTCCGCGCACCGCCTTCGGGTCGTGGTCGGAGGCGGGGATCAGCTCGCACAGCTCGGGCCAGTAGCGGACCAGCACCTGGGTCGGCAGCATCCGGCCGACCCGTATGTCCCGGCCGCCCGCGACGGTCGACACCATCCCGACCACCCGGCCGTCGGCCAGGGTCGCCGCCGCCCCGCTGAACCCCGGTGCCAGCGGCTGCCCGTGCGCGGTCACCGCCTCCAACTGCGCCCACTCGTCGGAGATCAGCGGTCCGGGCAGCGCCCGGTAGGAGGCGAGCATGCCCTCGTCGTACCCCTTGGGGAAGCCGTACGCGATGAGCTCGGAGTGATCCTGCTCGGCACCGGGAGAGGCGAACTCCGCCGGCTGCAAGGACACTTCTCGGTCGAGTTCGAGTACGGCGAGGTCGCCCGGGTCGGTGGGGCCGCCCTGCCAGCCGCCGTGCACGGCCACGGTCGCCGGTATCCCGGTCAGCTCACGGCGGCCCGGGAAGCTGACGACGACCGGGGAGAGCGCACGTCGGCGCACCACATGGGCGCAGGTGAGGACATGACGGCCGGAGACCAGGAAGCCCGCGCCCACCTCGGGGCCGCACTCGACGCGGGCGTGCCAAGCCGCGCCGCTCATGACCGCTCGCGGGCCTCCGGGGCGGCCTCGGAGGGGCCCGGTGACCAGCTGAGCTTGACCACCAGGTGCCCTTCCGCGGTCCCCTTGGCGATCACCGCTCCGGCCTCCGCGGTGAGCTTCACGCCGAACTCCAGTTCCACGGAGTCGGGCCGGAGTGATCCGTCCCGGAAGACCCTCAGCGCGGACTCGGCCGCCGCCCGGACGCCGTCCAGCGCGCCCTCGAAGGTGCGGGCCGCGCGGGCCGGGCCGTCGTCGCGGGCGACCAGGCGGGCGCCCGACTCGTCCTCGACGCCCTCGACGGCCACCAGGGCGCCGTCCTCGGTCTTGAACTGCATCAGCCCGTCCATGGCGCCGCTCGCTCCCCCGTGATGTGTGACCTTGATGAACTCCATTGTTACGGACGGTGCTTGGATTGTCGCCGTTCCCGGGGAACAACCCCGCCGCACGCGTCGGCGATGCCCTGGACCACGCCCAGCTCCACCAAGTCCTGTGGTCGGATGCGCAGTTGGTCCGCCGTCGCCTCGATCTGCTCCGGTGGCCGTTTCAGGATCGCCGCCGCGAGCTCCGGGGCGATCACCGAGAAGTAGCTGTCCGGCGTGGCCCAGGTGTTGCCGGGCGCCGCGAGCGCCAGTGCCCCGCCGGAACCGCCCTCGCCGATCACCAGGGTGGTGACGGGGGTGCGGGCCGAGGCCACCGCCGAGAACACCTCCGCGATGGCGCCGCCCGCGCCCTGCCGCTCCGCCTCCGCGTCATTGGCCGCGCCCGGGGTGTCCACCAGCGTCAGCACCGGGATGCCGAGCCGGTCCGCGAGCCGGATCAGCCGGGCGGCCGTGCGATAACCGGCGGGCCGGGTCGCCGCCCCGGTCTGGGCCGCGTAGGCGACCGTGCGGCCCTCGTGCTCGCCGAAGCCGCAGAGCATGCCGTCGGGGTCGGTGCCGCCCGCGCGGTCACCGCTGAGGGCGAGCCGATGGGTGAAGTAGGCGTCCAGGTAGCGCGCGGCACGCGGGTGCTCGGGGCTGCGGGCCCGCCGTACCGCGTCCCATCCCGTCACCGGAAGCTCCGGGAACCCCAGCGCCTTCGGTACCGGTGCCGGGCTGTCCGAAGCCGTCGTCAGGAGGCGTAGCCAGCGGCCCAGTGTCGAGCGGAGTTCCTCGGGTGGCACCAGTGCGTCGGCCGCCCCGGCCGCCACCTGCGCCTCGGCCGTGTACGCCGTCGGGTCCGCGTCCGGTGGGCGGACCCGGGAGCCGGCGAAGCCGATCTGCGCGCCCGGCAGGGCGAGCACCACGTCCGCGCCCGCGCCGAGCGTGGCCCAGCCGCCGCCGGTCGTCGGGTCGCGCAGCACGGCGATCTGGGCGAGCCCCGCCTCCCGGGTCAGCGCCGACTGGCGGGCCACCCGCTGGAGTTGGGTCAGCGCGAGCATGCCCTCCTGCATCCGGCTGCCGCCGGTGGCGATCAGCGGCACGACCGGCAGGCGGTAGCGGCGGGCGTGCGCGTACGCCGCCTCCAGACGGTCGCCGGTGCGCTCCCCGAGCGACCCGCCGAGGAAGCCGAACTCGAACGCGATCAGTACCGCCCGCGTGCCCTCGACGAGGGCGGTGCCGCAGACCACGGACTCCTCCTCGCCGGTGCGCTCGGCGGCCCGCAGCCGGGAGCCGTCGTAGCCCCGCCAGCCGAGCGGGCCGTCGGGCGCGGAGACCCTTTCCGCGTGCGGGAGTTCGACGAAGTCGTCGCCGACGAGGGCGAGGAACTCCCGGGCGCCGAGCCGGTCAGCCACGGCCCAGCGCCCGCTTCATGATCTTCCCCATGTCGTTGCGGGGCAGGGCGTCCAGGTGGTGTACGACCCGGGGCCGCTTGTGCGGGGCCAGCCGACGGGCCACGTGATCGGCCAACTCGTCGAGCAGCGGCGGCCGTTCCGGGTCGGCCGGAACCACCCACGCCACGATCCGCTCGCCCAGATCGGCGTCCGGCTCCCCGGTCACCGCGGCCTCCCGTACCCCCGGATGCTCCAGCAGCGCGTTCTCGATCTCCCCGGCGCCGATCTTGTAACCGCCGCTCTTGATGAGGTCGGTGGCCTTGCGCCCCACGATCCGCACATAGCCGTCGGCCTCGCGTACCGCCATGTCCCCGGTACGGAACCAGCCGTCCGCCGTGAACGCCTCCGCCGTGGCGTCGGGCCGGTTGAGGTACTCGGTGAACAGGTTCGGCCCGCGCACCTGGATCTCGCCGACCGTCTCACCGTCGTACGCCTCGACGGGCGCGCCGTCCTCCTCCACCAGCCGCAGCTCCACGCCCGGCAGCGGTAGGCCGACGGTGCCGGGGCGGGCCTCGCCGTCGGCGCGGATGCTCGTGTTCATGAGCGTCTCGGTCATGCCGTAGCGCTCGATGACCCGCCGCCCGGTCGCCGTCGCGATCCGCTCGTGGTCGTGCACGGGCAGCGCGGCCGAGCCGGAGACGAGCAGCCGTGCCCCGCCGAGCGCCCCGGCCAGCTCCGGGTCCCCGGGGAGCGCCTGGGCGAGGCGGTGGTACATCGTCGGCACGCCGAAGAGCATGGTCGCGCCGTCGTTCAGCTCGCGCGTGACGCCCTGCGGGCCGAATGTGCCGAGGTGGCGCACGGAGCCGCCGCGCCGCAGCGGGCCGAGGACGCCGAGCACCAGGCCGTGCACATGGAACAGGGGCAGGCCGTGGACCAGGACGTCGTCACCGGTCCACTGCCAGGCGTCGGCGAGCGCGTCCAGGGTGGCGGCGACGGCCCGGCGGGGGAGGACGGCGCCCTTGGGCGGTCCGGTGGTGCCGGAGGTGTAGACGATCAGGGCGGGGTCCTCGCCGTCCGCCGCCTCGGCCGGGCGGGCGGCGCCGGTGGCCGTCACGTCGACGTCGACGCGTTCCAGCTCCTTGAGCGCTACCGGTAGGTCGTCGTCGGGCGCCGCGAGGACGAGACCGGGGGCGCTGTCGGACAGGATGTGCCCGAGCTCCTTCTCCCCGGACTTCGGGTTGAGCGGCACGGCGGCGATCCCCGCCTCCAGTGCCGCGACCACCGCCACGGCGGTCTCCAGCGCCGGTGCCGCCCACACGGCCACCCGGCCGTGCCCCGCGATGCGGTCCGCGAGGGCGCCGGTCGCGGCGGCCAGTTCCGCGTACGTCAGGGACCGGTTCCCGAACCGCAGGGCGACCCGCCCCGCCGGTCCGGCCGTCAGGGCCGGGAAGAGGGAGGACACACCGCACTCCTTAGCTGTCGCTGTCTGCCGCCAGGAGTCGATCCTGCCCTACCCGGCTCGGCTTGAGGCCGTGCGCTGCGCCACGTCCGCCACCACGCAACCGACGTCGTCCGGACCGCCCGCCGCGTTCGCCGCGTCGATCAGGGACCGGGCCGCGACGTCCGGGCCGGCGGCCGTGGCGAGCAGCTCGCGGATCCGCCTGTCGGGGATTACCGTGGCGAGGCCCTCGGAGCAGAGCAGACAGCGGTCGCCCGCAAGGGCGTCCTGGAGACGCAGGTGCGGCAGGTGCGCGGATGTGGGGGACAGCACCCTCAGCAGCAGCGCGCGCCGGGGATGGGCGGTGGCCTCCTACCGCAGCGACTGGACCACCGTGTGGTCGTGGGTGACCCGGAACAGCGCGCCCTCCCGGAGCAGGTGCGCGCGGGGGTCGGAAGGGCAATTCGGTTGAAGCGGTCGCCCCGGGTGTGGTTAGCCTGCGGGCGGTTCGTCCCCCGACTCTGGAGCCCGCCGTGCCCCGAATAGCCCTGGTCACCTACGATCCCCGGCCCGAGCCCAGCCACGACCGTGATCTGCCCGTGCTGCGGGAGGCGCTCGCCGGCGCCGGGGCCGAGGCGGAGATCGTCCACTGGGACGACGAGGACGTCGACTGGGGCGCCTACGACCTCGCGCTGATCCGGTCGACCTGGGACTACAGCTGGCGAACCGCCGAGTTCGTGGCCTGGGCCGAGCGGTGCGGCAAGGCGACACGGCTGGCCAATCCGGCGACGGTCGTGCGATGGAACACCGACAAGCGGTATCTCGGGGACCTCGCCGAGGCGGGCGTGCCGGTCGTGCCCACGACGTATCTGGCGCCGGGGGTCGCCGCCGACCTCCCCGGCGACCACGAGTACGTCGTCAAGCCCACCTCCGGCGCGGGCGCCCGGTACGCCGCCCGCTACACCCCCGACCAACGCGAGAGCGCCGTACGGCATCTCGCGCGGATGCACGAGGAGGGGTTCACGGCGATGGTGCAGCCCTATGTGCGCAGTATCGACACCGCGGGCGAGCGCGCGCTGCAGTTCTTCGGCGGGCGGCTGCTGCACGCCAGCCGCAAGCAGGCCGTGCTCGCGCCCGGCACGGCCTTCGACGCGGCCAAGGTCGCCCACCCCGGGCTGGAGCCGTGGACGCCGACCGAGGCCGAACTGGCCGTCGCCGAGCGCGCCCTGGCCGCCGTACCCGACGCGCCGCAGGTCCTGTACGCGCGCGTCGATCTCGTCGACGGGGACGACGGGCAGCCGCGGGTGATGGAGTTGGAGCTGGTCGAGCCGAACCTCTTCCTGTTCCTGCATCCCGTGTCCACCGCGCGCGTGGTGGAGGCCGTACTCGCCGAGGCAAGGCGCACTCACCCGTAGAGGCGGGAAATCCGGGAAGCCGCCCTTGTCGTCGGGATCTTCTGCCTACCCTGCGGAAAAGACCACGCGTGCGTGACCACTGCAGAGGGCGTGACCGGATCGTGGGCGGATCCCATGCGCGGCGCACCTCCGGCTTCCCGGCGGAGCTGACCAGCTTCGTGGGGCGACGGGACGAGTCGGCGGACGTCAGGCGGCTGTTGACCGAGGGTCGGCTGGTGACGCTGACCGGGCCCGGAGGGGTGGGCAAGACCCGGCTCGCCTCGCATGTGGCCAAGCAGATCGCGCGGACCTTCCCGGACGGGGTGTGGCTGGTGCCGCTCGCCGCGTTGGGCGACGAGGCGTTCGTGCCGCACGCCGTCGCCGACGCGCTGGAGGTGCGCAACGAGGCCGGACGGCCGCCGCTCGACGTCCTCGTGGAACACCTGCGCGGCCGCAGCCTGCTGCTCGTCCTCGACAACTGCGAGCACGTCGTGGGCAGTTGCGCCCTGGTCGCCCAGACCCTGCTGGCCGCCACCGAGGGCGTACGGGTCCTGGCGACCAGCCGGCACCGGCTCGGGCTGGCGGGCGAACAGCTCTACGAGGTGCCGACACTCGCCGCTCCCGGCCCCGAGGAGGTCGGCACCGCCGAGAACTTCCCCGCGCTGCGGCTGTTCGCGGACCGGGCGGCGGCCGTGGTCCCCGGCTTCACCGTCGGCGAGGGCAACCAGCGGGCGGTGGCCCGGCTGTGCCGGCGTCTGGACGGGCTACCGCTCGCCATCGAACTGGCGGCGGTGCGGGTGCGCGCGCTCGGCGTGGACCAGCTCGTCGAACGGCTCGACGACCGCTACCGGCTGCTCACCGGGGGCAGTCCCGCCTCGGCTCCCCGGCATCGCACCCTGCGCTCGGCCGTGGACTGGAGCCATGAACTGTGCACACCCCAGGAGCAGTTGGTGTGGGCGTGGCTCTCGGTGTTCGTCGGCGGCTTCGACCTGGCCGCCGCCGAGGCGGTGTGCGGCGGCGAGGGCCTCGGCGCCACCGATGTCCTGGACGCCGTCGCCGGGCTCGTCGACAAGTCGGTGCTGATCCGGGAGGAGCGTGGCGGCCAGGTCCGCTACCGGCTGCTGGTCTCGCTGCGCCACTACGGGCTGGAGCGCCTGGAGGACATCGGCGAGGTGACCGTCACCCGGCGCCGGCACCGCGACTACTTCGCCCGGCTCGCCGCCGAGTACGAACAGGCCTGGTTCGGCCCCGACCAGGTCGCCGTCACCGACCGGATACGGCTCGACCAGGACGACTTCCGGGCCGCGCTGGACTTCTGCCTCACCACCCCGGGCGAGGCGCAGGCCGGACTCAGACTGGCCGCCACCCTCTGGTTCCACTGGGTCGCGGGCGGCGCCTGGGGCGAGGGCCGGCACTGGCTCGACCGCGCGCTGCGGGCCGGGGCCCGCCCCGACGCCGCCCTGACCCGCGCCATGTGGGCGGGCGCCCTGATGTCGCTGGTGCACACCCGCTCCGCCGCGGTCCTCGCGGGCACCGACCCGCCGCACCACGCCCTGCCCGCCGACGCGGAACTTCCCGTGCCGGCCCCGCCCCCGATGGCCGCCGAGGCCCTCGAGACCGGCACGACCGTCGGCTTCGTCGTCCTCACCCGCGTCGAACTCGCCTGCACCCTGGTCAGCCGGGGCCGGGCGGGCGAGGCCGTGCCCCTGTGCGCGGAGGCCGTCGCCGTGTGCGAGGCGCACGGCGAACAGTGGGCCCGTGCCTGGGCGCTGCGCACCCTCGGCCTCGCGCACTGGTCGCTGGGCGAGTACGAGCGGGCCGCCGAGCAGGCGCGCGCGTGCCTGCGGCTGCCGTACACAGGGCGGCAGCGGCAGAGTCTCGCCCGTACCCTCGACCTCCTCGCGGCGGCGGAGGCCCTCGCCGGACAGGCCGAGCGGGCGGCCGTCCTGCGCGGGGCGGTGGACCGGATCTGGCACGACATCGGCGGCGACCCGACCCAGGCGGGCGGGGCGGGGCGGCCGTGCGCGGCGGAACGGCACGCCCGGCGCGTGCTCGGCGACCACGGCCACGAGCGGGCCCACCGCACGGGCGGCGCGCTGCACCGCAACGACGTCATCGCCTACGCGCTGGGCGAGCTGCGGCGCCCGACGACCGGCTCGGCCGCCGAGCCGGACACGCGGCCGCTGACCCGGCGGGAGGCCGAGGTGGCGGCCCTGGTCGCGCAGGGCCTGACCAACCGGCAGATCGCCGAGGCCCTGGTCATCGCCCAGCGGACAGCGGAGGGCCATGTCGAGCGGATCCTGGTGAAGCTGGGCTTCAGCAAGCGCAGCCAACTGGCGGCGTGGTTCGCGGCACGGGCGGGGGAGGTGTGAGCGGGGCCGGGGCGGGCCGGGGGCGAGGGCGCGTTCGAGGGGGCAGGGATGGTGTGTGAGCGAGCCTGGGTGGCGTGCGAGGCGGCCCGGGTGGGGTGAGAGTGAGCCCGGAAAGTGTGCGCGGCGGCCTGGGTGGGGTGAGAGTGAGCCCGGAAGCTGTGCGAGGCGGCCTGGGTGGGGTGAGAGTGAGCCCGGAACGTGTGCGCGGCGGCCCGGACCGTGTGTGCGGGAGTCGGGGTGGCGGGTGCGGCGGCGCGCGCTGGCGGAGTCGTCTCCGCCGCGTCGTCGGCGGCACGTTCAGGGAGTCGGCTCCAGTACGTCGAGCACCAGCTGCGGGGCCCTGTCCGCCCCGAGTTGGCGCAGGACCAGGGCCAGCAGTTCTCCGCAGCGCACGGTGACCTGGCTCCCGGTTGGCAGTGATCCGGCGAGGCTGATGAGCTGCCAGGCGCAGTGGGCCTCCATGAAGCACACGTCACGCAGGTCGAGGGTGACCCGGGTGGGACCGGAGGTGTCCTGGCGGGCCAGGGACCGGCGCAGGGACTCGACGAAGTCGGAGTCCGAGCCGAGGGGTTCGGCCACCTGGAACGGATGGATCTGGGCCATGCCGTCCAGCAGCCCCGGGCCGAAGCGCTGCCGGTCGTACCAACAGATCGCGGTGAACAGCGGATCCGCGAAGAGGGGGGCCACCGACGCCTCGTAGTCCAGCAGACAGCCGTCGTCCAGGCCCGCCCGCGGCGCCCAGTTCATGTCCGCCGCGATCCTGAGCCCGGCCCAGCCCTCCTCCTGGGCGCGTTCGACCTCGGCGCGGTAGGCCTCGATCGTGCGCTCCTTGTGGAAGCGGCCGTCCGGCAGGTACATCTGCGGGGTGCGCTTCAGCGACAGCTGTCCGCTCGCCCGGGCGGCGGTGGCCCCGGCTCCGCCCTGGTCCAGCAGGGCGACCACCTCGTCGTCCTGGAGGTTGTCCTGGTCCAGCACCAGCAGCACCTTCTCCTGACGGGCGAGGCTGGTGCGGGTGTAGGCGGTGAACACCGCCCAGGACGACTCGCCGTCGACCCCCTCCAAGCAGGCGTGATCGCCCAGGCGCAGCCGCTCGACGGGGACAGTCCGCTCGGGAAGCTCCATGCCGCGACATTAGGCACAGAGGGAGCAAGTCCTCCCGGATGACCGGCGATGATCGGTTCGCGGGCCGGTTCTGGGGCGAAATGCGGAGGAGTCCGATCGGTTACGGCCGTCTCCACGCCCTCCGTGATCAGTCACCCCCCATCCACCGCCACGCGTTGCAGCAGCCCCCACGAGAACTCGGCCACGCACGCGTGCCGCGCGCCACTCGCGTCCGGGGCCGAGAAGGCCAGGCCCCAGCGGGTGGGCGCCGAGCCCTCCAGCGGGCGGGCGGGCGCGAAGGCGCGGGCCGCCTCGTCGACCGTGCAGGACCATGGGGTCAGATCGTCCAGGGTGCGCAGCGGCGGGGGCTCGGCGCCCGGGGCGCGGACCAGCCACTCGTTCCAGACGGCCCCGGTCGGCCCGAGCAGTACCTCGAAGCGCAGGGTGGGCCAGAGCGGGACCGGCCACAGCCAGGCCTCGCACTCCAGGTCGCCGACCTTCCGCGTCAGCACCGACTCGGGCGCGCCGAGGACCGAGCGGTACCGGGAGGCGGCGGCGCGGGAGCGTGGGGAGCGGACCATCGCCTGCCACTTCTTGTTCGCCTCCCGCATCTCGGCCACCGACACGCCCAGTTCATGACGGGCGCGCTCGACCAGGTCCGGGTTGTGGTCGGCCATCCGGCGCAGCAGGACGAGCTGGAAGTGGAGCGGGCCGAAGGGGCTGGTGGAAGGCATGCGTCCCATGGTCGCGCACGGGCCCGCCGGGGCGGCGGCCGTCCGGCAGGAACAGCACCGAGTTGACGTAGCGCGGACCACCGCCGGGCAGGACCCGGCGCAGCAGGCCCCGGGTGACGACGTGCTCGGCGCGCGCCTGGTGGTCCGCGAGCGGGAAATTGGCCAGCGGGACCCAGCTGTCGCCGGGCAGCACCCAGCCGTCGTAGCGCAGCAGGGACAGGTAGGTGACCACCGGCGCGATCGGCTGAATGCGGCACTCCAGTTCGACGAAGAGGGCCGGGCGGTCGCGGGCCAGGATGCCGGTCGCACCGCGCAGGACCGCCAGTTCGCTGCCGTCCACGTCGATCTTGATGAAGTCGACGTTCCGCAGCCCGAGTTCGTCGAGCGTGACACAGCCGACGTCGAGCGCACGGCCGTGGATGTCCCGTCGGACCAGCGAGGACACCCCCCGGTCGCCGGCGTCGCCGGGCGGCAGCCAGAGGCGGGCCGTGCCGGGCCGGTCGGAGGCGGCGGCCTGGACGACCCGGACGTTCGGCGGGGCGCCGGCGGCGAGCAGCCTGGCCAGCCGGGGCACGGGTTCCACGGTCACCACTTGCCGGGCGCGGCGCGACAGGCGGCGCGTCCAGGGGCCGTACCAGCCGCCGACGTCCACCGCCGTGCCACAGGGCGCCGGGCACAGTTCGGGCAGCCGGGCCAGCTCGGGCTCGAAGCGGGGGTACACCGCCCGGGCCGCGGCGGCCACCAGCCGTACGGGCAGGAAGGGGGCCACACGGGCCGCCAGGGTCTGGGTCATGTCACCATCCGTTTGAGGAGCGCCTCGTGCTCGTCGTCGCCGACCTGCTCGCCGGAGGACGGCAGCAGTTGCGGGATGCCGTCGACGATCGGGTAGCGGCGGCGCAGTCTGGGGTTGTACAGCGCCTCGCCCGCGTCGGCGGACTCGCCGGGATCGGCCGGGCCGTCCGGCGGGAGCAGGTGCAGCGGGCCCTTGTCGAGCGGGCACGCGAGAATCTGCAGCAGCGGATCGTCGGGGTTCACGGTGGCGTCAGCTCCTTGGCACCGATGGGGGGTGGGGTGCGCGCCGGCTGGTCGTGCCGGGGCATGGACAGCAGGACGGCGACGGCGAGCGCGATGCCCGCGACACGCAGTGCGAGCCGCACCGGGTCCTCCGGCAGCGCCTCGCCGAACGAGAGCGTGCCGAGCACCGCCGTGTAGAGGCAGGTCACGGTCGTGCACACCGGCACGATCAGCGAGGCCCGGCAGCGCTGGAGCGCCGCCTGCGACATCACCAGGCCGAACGCCCCGGTGAACAGCAGCAGATACGGGTACGGCGACCGCAGCAGCCCGAGCAGCGCACCGCCCCAGCCGTCGGCCGTGAGATGGCTCGACACGCCCTTGATGGCCAGCGAGCTGACCCCGTACAGCAGGCCCACCGCCACGCCGTACTCCACCCCCGTGGTCGGCAGCCGGTGCCGGTGCCGGGTGCGCCGCTCGGCGGAGTTGTACAGCCACACCCCGCCGGCCAGCGAGGGCACGCACACGAGCAGGATCAGCGGATACGGCGCCTCCTGGCTGACCGAGTCCGAACCCTCGCGCAGCGACAGCACCACCATCAGCAGCGCGGCGAGGATCGCGGCGAGCGCGTACCGCTCCCGGCCGGAGGTCTCCTCGCCCAGCAACCGGGCGGAGAGCAGCACGAGCAGGACGAGCCCGGAGACGAACAGGCCCTGCGCGGCGGCGATCGGCAGTGTGCGGTAGACGGCGAGCTGGGCGGCGAACCCGGCGGCGAGCGCGAGGGACCCGCCGATCCAGAGCGGACTGCCGAGCACGAGCCGCAGCAGCCGCGCGGGTTGCCGGATCGTCACCTCCGGCAGCGCGGCCAGCGCCCGCTTCTCCAGGACGAATCCGGTGCTGTACAGGACGTTCGCCAACAGGGCCGCGGCCACTCCCCACCACATGGTCTGCGCCCTTCTCTCTAGGTCTTGCGCGCGTGCAGGAGCAGGATCGAGGCGAGCGGGGGTCTGGAGCAGGCGAGCCGGTCGAGCGCCCGGAGCGGACGCGGTACGCCGTGGAAGGGGGCGCCCGCCACGCGTACGACCTCGAATCCCGAGGCCGCGACGAACTCCCGCAGCGCACGGGCGGTGTAGAGCCGCAGATGTCCTACGACCTCCTTGCCCGGGCGGCCGTGGATGGCACGCAGGCTGACCTCGGAGAAGACGGGTTGCACGCCCGCGAGCAGCAGCCCGCGGTTGTACCAGGCGGCGAGGTTCGGGGTGGACAGCATGAGATGCCCGCCGGGCCGCAGAACCCGGCGGATCTCGTCCAGCGCGGAGTCGGGGTCCACCAGGTGCTCGATCACCTCGCTGAACAGCACCGCGTCGGCGGACTCCGACCTGAACGGCAGCCCGCCGTCGGTGAGTTCGCCGCGGACGGGGTGCCGCAGGTGGGCGCGGGCCCGGCGCAGGGCGTCCTGGGACCAGTCGACGCCGATGACGCGGTGGCCGGCGAGCAGAGGTGCCGCCACGGCTGCCGCCGTGCCGTCGCCGCAGCCGATGTCGAGGACGGTCCGGGGGGTCGCGGCGCCGAGGGCCTCGGCGAGCATGCGGGCCTGGCGGAGGCTGCGGGGGGCGCCGGAGGCGACGGGGACGGCGGGGTTTTCGTAGAAGTCGCGCAGTTGCCTCGGGGGTGCGGTGGTGGTCACTCGGGGACCTCCGTGGTGTGCAGGTAGTGCTCGAACAGGTCCCGTAGATGGGCGCCGTCGCCGTGGCTGAGGAGGGCCCTCGACCAGCGCAGGGCGAGGTGGAGGCGGCCCGCGGTGGAGGCGGTGGTGACGGTGAGGCCGCGGGGCATTCTGGCCGGGGCCGAGAACCAGACGGCGTGCGCCCGGCCCGCTCCCTCGCCGAAGTCCAGGGCGTACGGGATGCGGCCGATGTTGCTGAGGAGCGTGGTCGAGGTCCAGGGGGCGGCGGCCCTGCGCAGGCCCCGGGTGAGGGCGGCGCGCCAGGCGACCGGGGTGACGGGTGCGGTGAGCAGGGCGGCGCCTCTTCCCAGCTGGGGGCGGGGGAGGGACTTGAGGGCGCGGGTCCTGGTGGCGGTACGGCGGAGCAGGCCGGACAGGTCGTCGGTGGTCAACTCGTCCGGGCTGAAGGGGACTTCGACGAGGCGGGTGCCGTTTCCTATGGGCATCGTGGTGTCTCTGGGGCGGTCGTCCACGGGCATGGTGATGCGCAGGGGGCGGGGTGGGGCGCCGTGTTCGCGGTTCCAGTGGGCGATCGTGAGGGCCGTGGTGACCATGAGCTGGTCATTGACGGTGTAGGGGGAGCCCTTGGGGCGGTTCGGGAGGCGCAGCTCGGTCACGAGCATGCCGTTGCCGGGGGAGGGCTCGGGGGTGCCGGGGGCGACGCGGGCGGGTCGTGACCAGTTGGAAGGGGTGTCGGTGGGGGGTGAGGTGGTCTCCGCGGGCCGGGTCGGCGGCGAGGCCGGAGAGTTGTCGACGCCGCCGTACAGCTCGGCGGCGGTGGCGAGCACGCGGAGGCAGGCGGGGCCGTCGAGTGCGGTGTGGTTGATGGTGAGGAACAGGACCGTGTGCGGACTGCTGAGCTGCGGGCTGTCGTGCCGCTGGGGCGGCGCGGGTGGGCGCGGCGGCACCCCGCCGGCGCGGGCGGGCGAATCCGTGTCCGAGCTCCGGCCGACCGCGAGTACCTCACCGACAGCGTCGGTGGCCTCGCTGCCCTGGGGGACCGGCCCCGCTCCCTCCACCACCTCCACGCGGATCGGTGGCGAGGCCGACAGCGGGGGCACCGCCGTCAGCGCCCGGGTCCGGGCGTCCCGCAGCGCGTCCCGCCCCGGGGAGGGGAAGCTGACCACCTCCACGTCCGGTTCCCCCGTCAGTTCCCACTCGTAGCGGCGCCGGTACCAGTGGCCCGGGGCCTCGCGCATCAGGATGCGTGGGTGGCGGCGCAGGGCCTCCGTGAAGGCCGTGCGCAGGCGGGCCGGGTCGAGGTGCCCCGGCAGATGCACCTCGATGTGCACCGTCTCCGGCTCCTCCTCCTGGAGGCAGTGCCGGGCCACCTCGTCCACCACCGGGAACGGGATGCGCGAAGGCTTGCGGTCAGGCCTTTGTTGCAGCGTCGTCACGCCGATCACCCTCTTCCGGCTCCCCCGGTTCCGCCGGCTCCCGCACGCTCACCAGCGCCGCGAACAGCCCGATCAGCGCCAGTAGTTGGGCCGTGTGCCCGAAGGCGCCCGACGCCTCCCGCACCGGCTCGCCGGCCCCGATCGCCGTCACCACCCCCGCCGCCGCCAGCGCCAGCAGGGCGAGCGGGACGAGGAGTTCGTGGTGTCGACGGGCCAGCAGCGCCAGCGCCGGGACCAGCAGCGCCCACCAGCCCGCGATCACGGCCGCCACCAGCGTCAGCGCCACCGTGCCCAGCCACAGCCCCGGCGGGGGCGGCACCGGCTGCGGCTCGTCCGGGTTCGGTTCCCGGCGGCGCCACAGCGCGAGGCCCACCAGCGCCGCCAGTCCCACACCGCTGCCGATCAGCCCGGCCTCGTAGGTCACCGCGGGCTCGTAGGAGAGCTCCACCGTGCCGCCCTCGCCGGCCGGGATCCGCCAGCCCTGCTGCCAGCCGTCGAGCCGGACCGGGGTCAGTTCCTTGCCGTCCAGCTCGGCGCGCCAGCCGTCGTTGAAGTTCTCGTACGTCGTCAGGTAGGCCGCCGCACCCGAGCCGACGGTGACCTCGCGGCGGTCGCCCAGCCAGTCCCGTACGCCCAGCTCCCGGCCGGCCGCGGGCGACTCGGGGATCGTGCCCCGGGTCAGGGTCACCGCGGTCACGGTGAGGGGACCCGCGTCCCCGGCCTCCACCCGGTGCGAGCCGGACGGCAGCTCCAGTTCGGACGTCGGGCACAGGGTCACGTCCACCGGACGGCGTTCCATCAGGTCCCGTACGGTCCCCTTCGCGCTCGTCTCGTACAGCTCGCCGTCCACCGCCAGCACCGGCCCCTTGCCGCAGGGGAGGGAGAAGGCCCGGTCGGCCTCCGGCTTCGGCGTGCGATAGCTGTCCAGCGCCGGGACGTACGCCTCGGTCAGGCCCACCGGAAGCTGCATGTCCTCGTCGACGAACGGGTTGTGCAGGGTCAGCGGCGCCGTCTCGGTGATCGTGACGTCCAGCCGGTCCGTGGTGATCGGCGGGAAGCGGACGTTGCCGTTCTCGTCGACGCCCGCGATGACCGCGCCGTCCGGGGAGGCGATGTGCACCTCGGTGGGACGGGAGGACAGTCCGCCCGCCGGGGGGAGGACGATCTCGCCGATCGGCTGCTTGCCCTCCCAGCTCAGGTGGATGGTCGGGCGGTCGCCCGCGATCCACGCCGTGGTCAGGTCGCCGTCGGTCAGGTTGCGGGCGGACAGGCCCGCGCCCAGCCGCGCCGTCGAGTCGGCGGTCGCCACGATCCGGTTCCGCTGCTCCGGCGCCACCTCGTACAGCAGCCGGTCCAGCGCCTCTCCCGGCACCGGCACCGCGCTCGCCTCGATCTCGTACGTCCCCGCGGTGCCCGTCGAGAAGCGGCGGTGGAGCCCCGCCTCCGTGCCCGTCGCGGACAGGCCCGTCGGGTCGGCCGGGCGGGACAGGGAGATCAGTTCGGCGTCCGCGGAGGAGTCCTCGGCGTCCGTGGGAAGCCGCAGCAGCCGGGTCACCTGGACGTCCGGCAGGGCGATCTCGGAGAAGCCCGCGCCGGTCAGGCCCGTGCGGCGCTGAGCCGAGTCGACGATCGTCAGCTTCATCCAGTCCGTCGGCCCGGCCGGCGCCCGGATGCTCTGCGTCCGGCCGTTGGGCTCCAGGTAGCTGGTCTCGGTGCCCTTCTCGGTCTCCACCCGAACCCGGGTCGGCGCCGGCCGCACGCCCTCCTGGGGCAGCGGGGCCACCTTGAAGGAGCCGGGCATCTCGTACTCCTCGGTGAAGGAGATCCGCAGCCACTCCCCGTCCGCCGAGCTCTGGGAGCCTTCGGCCCAGGCGGTGTCGGGGTTGCCGTCGAAGGCGTTCACCGGGTCGTACTGCGGCAGATGGAACAGCCAGCTGCCGTAGGAGGAGGCGGTCACCGAGCGGGCGCCGCGCAGTTCGGCCACCGTCTGGTGGGCCAGGCCCTTCGTCGGCAGGATCTGATGCGGTTTCTCGCCCGCGTCCTGGGTGGCGTCCGGCGCGTTGCGCTCGTCGCGGGTGTACGTGTACGAGGTGTTCGCGTTGACCAGGCCGAACCGGGTGTCCGCGCGCCGCAGGCCGTCCCCTACCACCTGCACCGGCGGTGAGCCGAGCCCCGGGTGGTTGTCACCGGTCAGCACGCTTCCCCGGCCGCGCAGGGCGCCGGCGACCGGCAGCAGCGACTCGGGGCCGCCGGAGACCACGGCGGTGTCGGCGACCGGGCTCAGCCCCGCCTGCCGCGGCCGCGGCACGTCCTGCGGCGGCTGGTAGATCTCCACCGCCCGCTGCCTCGGGTACAGGCCCTCGACCTGGAGCGGGGTGCCGGGGGCGATGACGCCGCCGGTCTCGACGGGCCCGTAGCCCTTCACCCGCTCGTAGCCGGACTGTTCCAGCGTCCGCTTGACGATCGTGGTCGGCACGTTGCCGATCTGGTCGGGGTCGAGGTCGTTGCGGACGACGACGTAGTGAATCCCGGCCCGGCTCAAGAAGTCGGCGAGTCCCGGGACTTCGGCGCCGCTGGTCAGGGCCTGCTGTACGGCGTCCATGGCGCGCCGGTTCCCCGCGGTGCCGAACGGGACGTAATCGCGTTGCGCCCAGCGGGAGTCGGCGACCACGTCGAGGGGCTGGTCGATGGTCGAGCCCCAGGTGTAGATGCCGTGCGCGGTCGCGGGGACGACGAGCACGCGGGCGTCCGGGGAGTACTTCTCCATCCAGTCGGCCGTCGCCGACCAGTAGTCGGGGATCTTGTTGAACGAACCCGGGTTCAGGATCGAGCCGTTGAGGTACGGCCACATCAGCCCCGGAAGCACGAGTACGGCCGCGATCAGCGCGGCGAACCGCCGGCCCGGCAGCGGACGGGCGCCGCGCGCCTCCGCGGCCACCGCGACGAGATGGGCCAGGCCCAGGACGAGGGCGAGGGCGAGCCCGGTCTGGAACTTGTAGATGTTGCGGAAGGGGACGAGACCGCCGTCCAGCCAGTCCTGCACGACCCCGTGGAAGGGGGCGCCGAAGGCGCCGCCGTACCCGGCGAGCAGGACCAGCGCCACCGTCAGCACGGTCAGCACCAGCCACCGCCGCTCGGGCATGTCCCGTCTCGCGAGGCCGGCCAGCCCCAGACCGGCGGCGAGCGCCGAGCAGACGATCACCACGACCGAGGACGCCACCGCCCAACCGGCGGGCAGCCAGGCGTCCCCGAAGTGCAGATAGGCCACCCAGTTCCCGCCGCCGCGCAGCGCCTCGGTCGCCGCCATGGTCTCGGTCGTGGTCTGCGAACTCTCCACGTATGGGAGGAAGTTCTCACCGTAGACACCGAGCAGCAGCAGGGGGATCCACCACCAGGCGGTCGCCAGGATCACCCCGGGCACCCACCAGGCGATCAGCTTGCGCTGCCGCGGACCGGACGGGCGGGACAGCAGGTACAGCCCGACCGGGAGCAGGGAGGCGAGGGTCGAGGCCGCGTTGACCCCGCCCATGAACGGGATGATCAGCGCCGAGCGCGTCGCGGCGACCCGTGCGCTGTACCGCTCATCGACCAGGGGCAGCAGCACCCAGGGGAGGAAGGCGCCGGGCAGGGCGGCGGCCGAGGTGGAGCCGACGACGATGGTGAACACCGGCCACAGCGCGTACACGACGGCGGCGAGCAGCCGGGAGGTTCCGCTGCCGATCCGCAGCCGCTCGGCGAGCCGCAGCGCGCCCCAGAAGGCGGCGGACACGATCAGCGACATCCACAGGCGTTCCGCGAGCCACACGGGCAGTTGTACGAGGTCGGCCAGCCAGTAGAACGGCAGCATCGGCCAGAGGTAGCCGGCGTACTGGTCGGAGATCCCGCCGAAGCCGCCCTGGTTCTGCCAGAGCTGGCCCAGGTCGGAGAGGAACCGGCCCGGGTCGTTCGTCACCCCGAGCTTGGTGTCGAAGGTCTGTCGGCCCGGGTGCACGGCGAGCAGGAGCACGAACACCACGGCCCAGAACCCCAGCAGCCAGCGCCGCGACCGCGGACCCTCCGGGGGGCCCGCCATGATCGCGGTGGTGGGGACGGCTGCCGGGGGAGGAGCCTGGACCGTGCTCGTCATGGGGGACACCGCCGGAGGATGAGGAGGAGATTCCAGGTGGCGACCTCGCGGATGCCCGGCGCCTTGACGACGGTCTCCGCGAGGAAGGGCCAGTAGCGGGAGCGCGCCGAGACGACCGTCACGTCGTCTCTGGCGCGGACCTGCCGCAGGGTGGGCCCGATGTGCACGGCGAAGAGGTTCTCGCCGAGGGTGTGCTTGGCGGGCCTGCCGGTACGGCGCCGGTAGCGGGCACGGGCCCGCTCGGCACCCAGGTAGTGCCACGGGGCCCATTCGTGCCCGCCCCACGGCGACAGCCAGTTGGTGAACGACACATAGATCAGCCCGCCGGGCCTGGTCACCCGGACGAGCTCGCTGAGGAAGGTCTGCGGGTCGGCCACGTGCTCCAGCACATTGGAGGAGAAGGTGACGTCGGCGACCCCGTCGTACAGCGGCAGCAGATACCCGTCGGCGACCACGGCGCCTTCGGGCGGCTTGTCCCCGAGCTCGCTCACGTCCGGTTCGAAGAGATACGCCTGCGCGCCGCGCCGCCGGAACTCCTCGGTGAAGTACCCGCCGCCCCCGCCGACGTCGACGACGGTACGCCCGGCCACGGGACGGTCGTAGGCCTCGACCTGATCGACGGCGTCCCGGGCGAGGAGGGCGTAGCAGGCCTCGGGGTCCTGCTGCTCGCGCATGAAGGCGCGGAAGAGGGCGAGGGAGCGGCGAAGCGAAGGGTCACTCCTGGACGGGCGCGGGGCTGCAGCTGAGGCGGGGCCTCCGCCGCGGGGGCGCGACCAGCCACGACGCGGCAGCAGCCGCGACACGGCCTCGCTCACCCGGCGATGGGGCGTCACGTCTCCCAACTTCGCACCGCCTCCGCCGCGACCGCCCGGAACTGGCGGACCGTCCGCTCCCAGCGGTACCCCGCCGCGTGATCCCGCGCCGCCTTCCCCATCAGCTCCCGCCGATGCCCGGAAAGGGCCAGGGTGCACCACGCGGCGGCGAAGGAGGACTCACCGGAGGCGAGCAGCCCGGTCTCCCCGTCGACGACGGAGTCCCGCAGGCCGGGTACGTCGAAGGCGATGGTCGGGGTCTCCCGAGCGGCCGCCTCCGTCACCACCAGGCCCCACCCCTCCACGGCGGAGGGGTGCAGCAGCAGCCAGGCCGCACAGAGCAGCCGGTGTTTCTCGGCCTCGGTGACATGTCCGGTGAACTGGACGCCGGTTCCGGCGAGTTGTTGGAGTCGCCCCCGCTCGGGGCCGTCCCCGACGATCACGAGCCGGCCACCGGTCACCGGCCGTACCCGCTCCCACAACCGCAGGAGCAGATCGATCCGCTTGTACTCGACCAGCCGGCCGACCGCGACGAAGAGCGGCTCGGGCGAGCGGTCCGCCCGCGGACCCGGTTCCTCCACACCGTTGTGGACGACCCGTATCCGCTCCCGCTCGACCCCGATGGCCCGCAGGGCATGCGCGGTGGACGGCGAGACGGCGACCATCAGACCCCGCCCCTGCGCCCCCGTGAGGGCCCAGTGCTCAAGTCTTCGCCCGAGGCGTGCGGCCGGGGCGAGGGCGCCGCCGAACCGCATCCGCCACAGATCGGTGTGGACGTGGTTGACCAGGCACAGCGTGGGACCGCGGTGCCACAGGGGCGCCAGATACGGCACCCCGTTGCAGACCTCGACCAGCAGATCGGTCTCGCCGACCTGACGGGCGAAGGCGGAACGGGCCCGCAGATAGTGCCCGTAGGCACCGCCCGCGGAGACGACCCGGTAGTCGCGGTAGGCCGCGGGGCCACCGCACAGCAGGGTCACCTGGTGGCCGAGGCGGGTCAGCCCGTCGGCCAGGCGGTCCACGAGCAGTTCGGAACCTCCCGCGGCCCGGTTGCCCAGGTCGCGATGGGCCAGGAAAACGATTCGGCGCGGCTGTGGGGGGAGCGCCGGAGGGTGCTGCGGCTGCGTGGGGAACGCGGCGCGCAGCGGGGACGGCACGTGCTGGGGCATCGGTGCTCCAACATGTCTCGGGGTGCGGAAACTCAGCGTGGGGGAAGAAACCGCCGATTGGTTACGGCTGTGGTGGGGTGGGCGTTTCCGTGGGGGAACCGGGGGCTTTCTGTTCACGCGCTGGGTGTGGACTGTGGACGGGTTGTGCCTGGGTGGGGTGGACAGTTTTCGCCCCGCCGTTCGCCACGGCTACTCACCGAGGTGACAATTTCGGGCTTTATTAGAACTGACGTAATGTCACATCGTGAGGGGGGACTGGGGCGATCCGGGCGAATCGGGATGCCGCCTTCCTCGTACCACCAAAACGCCCCCGATCGCGGCCAGTACAAAGCCCGCCACACCCGCCCCAATGGGCACCGTGGTGCCCACCAGGTCCAGCATCCCGCTGTCCTCCTCGGCCTGCTCGACCGCCTCCTTCTGGGTCTCGGTGGTGAACGCGATCTTCTTGCTGTCCAGCAGCACCGCCGCGTCCTTCGCACCGCCCGGCGCGCGCAGGGTGCGCCGCGGCCCGGTCTGTGCGTACAGCACCCGGCCCGTGGCCTGGTCGACCACCAGCTCGAGCCCGTGGTTGGCGTACCACTCCTCGGCCAGCACCTGAGGCCGGTCCGGCAGGTCGACGAGCCGCCCGGGCACCAGCCGGGTCCCGGTCTGTGTCGCCGGCACCGACGCGGTGAACCGGTAACCGGTGTACCCCTGAACCTTCTTGGTACCCCGGTAACTCATCGTGACCGTTCCGCCGAGGGTGTTGTCCCACCACCGGTAGTCCCGCTTCTGGACGTCGAACGGGAACTTCAGGTACGCCTCGCCCTCGATGTGCGGCTTCTCCTCGCAGCAATGCACAGGCCGGGTGGTCTGCCGGTCCATCACCCAGCGGTGCGGCACGTAGTCCAGCGCGTCGTGCGGGTCCTCGGCGGGCAGCGACTTGTCGGTGTCGACGGTCGTGATGATGTCCCAGACCGCGTTCCCGCTCTCCTCACTCTCCGCGACATTGCCGCGCACCCGTTGGGTGACGGTGATCGTCCGGTTCGGCACGGTCTCGATCCGCTCGGTGTCGAAGACGCTGCCCGTGCCCTTGTAGACGGCGGTGGTGTCGATGTCGATCGGGTTCACGGCCGCCCGTGGTTCCACGTACCAGGCGAGCATGGGTGCCAGTACCAGCAAAAATGTGCCGAGACCCAGCAGGACCAGCGAGAAGGGTGAAGCTGTACGGCGCATCCGGGCACTCCAGGGGCTCGGGACGACGCGACATGGGGGGTGGCCGCGCCAAGGGGAAAAGGTGCGCGTGCGAGAGGGGGTGCGGCACGGTTCGGTGCGGGCACCCGTCTGGGCCGGGAACCGTAGGCGCCCCTTGACGTGGTGTCAATGTCTTGTCGACACTGGGCCGGACAGGCAGGGACGGAAAGCCCGGGTGGGGCGACCGAACAGCGGTTGTACAGAGTTGTACAGAGAGGCTGACCCTGCGATGTCCAGACTGCTCGCCGCCGCGCTGACCGTCGCGCTCGCCGCCGCCCTGGCGGTCGGAGCCGCGCTCGGCGTGGTCGCCCTGCTGGAGGCCACCCCCGACCAGCCGAACAATCCCCTGATCACCTACGAACAAGCCGGCCAGGGGAGTTGACCGGTGTCGCCCACCGCCCGCACCGACGCCCCACGCGCCGATTCCGCCGCGTCCCGCTCGGCCTGGCACGACGTCCCGCGCCTCCAGGTGCGCCGCTTCGCGGCCATCGCCATGGCGGAGGCACCGGGCCTGGCCGAGGAGATCATGACGGAGATCCGTCGTGAATACCCCCACCTCCCGTTCGTCCACGACGAATCGGGCGAACCGATCGCGCTGATCGGCATCCGCCGCGCGATCGAGGTCTTCGTCCAGCACCTGGAGACGGCCGAGGGCCGCCCCAGGGTCCCCCCGGACCTGTTCCAGCAGTTCGGCAGGGGCGAGGGCCTGGGCGGCAGGAGCCTGGACTCCCTCCAGGCCATCTACCGCATGGGGGTACGACTGGCCTGGCGCCGTTTCGCCGACATAGGCCAGCGCGTCGAGATCCCGCCACCGGCGATGTACGAGCTGGTGGACGCGGGCTACGAGTACCTGGACGGCCTGGTGGACCAGTCGGTACGGGGTTACGCGGAAGCGGCGGCGCGGCAGGCCGGGGAGCGGTTGCGGCTGCAGCGCCGCCTGATGGAACTGCTGCTGGTGGAGAACCACCGGGGCGACCCGGCCGAGGCCCTCACCGAGCGCGCGGCCCGCATCGGCTGGCCGCTGCCCGGAAAGGTCGCGGTGGGCGTCCTGCTGCGCCCGGCCCGCGAGGCGGTGCCACCGGCGGTGGGGGACGGCGTCCTCCTGGACATGGAGTACGAACAGCCCCGCATGGTCGTCCCCGAACCGGACGCGGCGGGCCGCTCCGAACTCCTCCACCGCGCGCTGACGGGCTGGTCGGGCGCGATCGGCCCCCCGGTCCCCCTGCCGGACGCGGCGAAGTCGCTGCGCTGGGCGGAGGCGGCGGTACGGCTGATGGAACGGGGCCTGTTACCGGCGGGCGAGATGCTGTACTGCACGGAGCACACGGAGGCGCTGGTCCTGCTCCAGCCGGAGGAACTGATAGACGACCTGGCCCTGCGCTGTCTGGCCCCCCTGGCCCACTGCGGCCCCACCCACGGCCGCCGCCTCGCCGAGACCCTGCTGGCGTGGCTGGAGACGAGGGGCGGGGCGCCGGAGGTGGCGGCCCGCCTGGGCGTCCACCCCCAGACGGTCCGCTACCGCCTGCGCCAGATCCGCGAACTGTGGGGCGACGAGATAGACGACCCCGACCGCCGCTTCGAGCTGGAACTGGTGCTGCGGGCCCAGCGGTTGCGGGGGCGGCTGGGGGAGGCGTTGGGCGGCTAGCCCGGTGCGGCCTCACCGCGCGGGCCTGCCTCACTGACAGGGCTCCGTTACTGCGGGAGTCCCCAGACGGTCACCTTGAAGCGGACGGTGCCTTCGTCCTCCACCGGGGCGCTGAGCAGACGCAGGTAGGCGATACGGCCCTCTCCGGTCTGGAGGCAGAAGCGGGTGCCGGTGGTGAGTTCGACCTCGGAGAGGCCGTTCTTCTCGATGGCGGTACGGCAGTCGGCCTCGGTGGGATCGGCGGCGCCGGCGGCCTGGGCCGGCAGTGGTCCGATCTGCCCCTCAGCGTCCACCGGTTCGGCGGCGGTCGCGTCCAGGTAGAGGTCGCGGCCGTCGGTGTCCTGACCGAACTCCTGGGGCGGGTCGGTGTCGAGCTCCAGGTATCCGGCGTCACCGTAGGCGGCTTCGACCGTCCAGTCGGCGGGGCCGTAGGCGGGAGCGGCGGGGGCGGCGGAGTTCGCGGCCTGGGTGGGGTCGCGCGGGGCGGTGGCGGCCGGGTCCGAGTCGCTGCCCTTTTCGCTGCCCGCCTTGTCGCTGCCGGCGTTGCTGTTGTTGCTTCCGTCGTCGTCGGAACCTCGGTCGGTGAGGGTCAGGAGGGTGACCACGATGCCGATGACCGGGATGACGATGCCGACGACCCACCAGGCCCACGCGGGCTGTCCGCCGACGCCGGGTGGAGAAGGCGGGGGTGGGGGTACCGTGCCGTTCGGAGCGCTCAACTCAAGTCCCTGATCCGGTTCTTCGACTGACGAGCGCACACACTACCGACGCCGTGTGCAGGCACGGTGGGGAGTCTGTGTCATCCCCATACGAGGGTGTCCGCACTGACGGGGGCGACCGGCGAGCCGGGACGGGTGCCGGTGGCGTCGACGGTGTAGGCGCCGGGCGTCAGATCGTCGAAGAGGGCGTCGATGGGCTCGGGTCCGGCGAGGACGACGCGGGCGTCTTCGAGGTTGCCGTGTTCGTCGGTGAGGGTGAGACGGACGGCGATCCTCTCGCCGTGGGCGGAGCTGACGCGGACGGCGAGATTTTCGCCGGCGGCGATGACTTCGGGCACGTCGAGGCGGAGGTGGATCTCTCCCGGGGCCCTTACGACGATGTCTGTCGCCGTGAGGATGCCTTCGACCTCGTCGAGGGCGGCGGGGTTGCGCTGGAGGTTGCCGTGGTGGTCGGGGACTCGGCGGAGGGTGTTGCTGTTCATGGGGACATCGGCGCGGCAGGCGGCGACCAGGGGGACGGTGCCGTCGCCGTACAGGGTCTTGTCGGTGTAGTCCGGGGAGAGCGTGAGCGCGCCGTTCGTGGTGAGGCGGGCGGTGGTGGGGGTGTGCTGCTGGATGCCGACGATGGCGTGGGTGGTGGTGAGGGAGGCGGGGCGGGCGTCTTCTGCTGCGCCGAGGTCGGTATGGAAGCGCATGGCGTCTGTGAGCTGGTTGTGGTTGAGCTCTGGGACGGTGACTTCGGTGGTCTTGAGGAGGCCCTCCCTTCCGTTGCCCTGAAGGCAGGCGTATTCGGGGAGGAGCTGGTGGAGGGAAGGGAGGGTGCGGGCGAAAGTGGTGAGGTCGAAGGAGAGGGGGCCGAGGCGTTGGTGGGCGCCGTTGACGAGCTGGTCGAGGGCTCTGGCCGCGCCACGGTAGGGGGTGCCGAGGGTGATGAGCTTGCGGGTGTGGCCGGCGCCGCCCTCCTTCTCGATGTACCAGCGGGCGATGAGACCGCCCATGGAGTGGCATACGAAGGTGAGTTGGGCGGTGGGGTCCTTGCTGGTGGTGCGCCAGCGTTCGAGGGCCGGCTCGACGATTTTGGTGAGGCGGCGGGCGTTGTAGCGGTTGCTCAAGCGCCAGTCGTAGGGGACGGGAAGGAGATTGCCCGTCTGCTCGGTGTAGCCCAGGGAGCGGAGGCGGGCGAGGAGCGTGTCGTAGCCCTTGACCGGGGTCCAAATGCCCGGGATGACGTGCAGGTCGGGCATCAGGTCGACAGGTTCGACGCCGTCACCCGGGTGGTCGTCGCCGATGCCTTCGGGGAGGCGGAGGACGTTGATGGAGCGGCCGAAGGTCTTAATGGCGTCGAGGATGGCGCCGGGGGTGGGGGACCAGACGAGACCGGCCTTGGTGCGGAGGGTGCTGCCCGTGATGCCGGGGAGGACTACTACGAGGTCAGTGGTCATCGCGCGAGGGCCTCCGGAGACGGGCGGTCAGGTGGGGAATGAGGGTTCGGGCGGCGGGGTGGTGGAGGGTGACCTCCGCCAGCACGTCGATCCAGCTGGGGATCTTGTCCGGGGCGAGGTCGCAGGCGGTGTCCAGGAGGGGAGTGGCCGCTTCCACACCCTCGGAGATCACGGCGGCGATGGCGAGGTGGAACTCGGCCTCGGCCGCCAGGGCCTCTTCGGTGGCCGAGATCGCCGCGAGTACCGCGGTGGCCGTCACCACGACCGTGTCGGGCTGCCGGACGGCGTCATGGAGCAGGGCGGTGAAGTGGGTGGGGTCTTCCAGGGCGTCGAAGGCCGGGCCTTCGCGGTCGATCCGCGCAAGCCTGAGCAGCCACTCCGCACGGATGTAAGCGACGTCCTCCTCATCGGACAGCCTGTCCAGGACAACATCGTCCAGCAGTTCGTCGCGACGCTCGGCGAGGAGGGACCGCTGGGCCTCGACCGAGGATTGAGCGAACCTACGGGAGAGGACGAAGCTCACGAGGAGTCCGTAAGCGGAGTCGACACCATCGACCTGGGCCGCGCGCCGCAGCGTGCGGTAGCGGTCGGCTTCATGCTGGGGGACCACGCCGAGCAGCACGTCCTCCACACAGGCGTCGGCCTCTGGGGCGAGTAGCTGAGGGTGCGCGGCGAGATAGTCTCGCTCGGCCTCGTAGCTCCCCGTGTCGATCCAGGCCCAAGCCTCCGCGAGCCGATCGGGATCGAGGGTGAGCCAGGCGGGCGGGGGTGCTCCGGTGAACTCCTGCCAGGCACGGTCGAACCTCTCAGGGCCTGCGGCGCGGTGTCGTCTGCCTTCTGAGTGCAGGACCCATAGGAGCCCCGAGCCTTCGTCCAGGGCCGCCTGCTCTTGGGCCTCTGCGAGCCAGGCAGCCGCCCTCGGCTCTCCCGCAACCGCGCGGGTGGAGCGAGACAGCAGCAGCTTTACTGCCAGGTCGGGACCCACCTCGCCGAGAACCTCCGGCCACAGGCCCTCAGGCGATCCCCCGGCCGCCTCACAGACGGCCGCGTGCGTGACGAGGGTGTTAGCGAACTGGGCGAGTTCAGCCGGGTTTTCTACGACCAGGGTGCGATAGAGAGCGATGGACTCCTCTACGGCGGCCAGTGACTCGGGGACGAGACCGAGGTCGCCGTAGCGGATGCCCAGGCTGTGAAGCGCCGCGGCGAGATCGGGAAGGACGATGCGGTGGGTCGAGGCCAGCGTGCGCCATCGGCCGACCGCCTCTTCGGCGCACTGCAGGGCCTCGAGATGGCGGCCGAGTTCGCCGTGGTACGCGCCAAGGTTGTGCAGGGACCCGGCCAGTTCGCGGAGGCTGTTGGGGTTGTCCTCGGCCAGCGCGCGGTGAATGCCGATGGCTTGCTTGGTGGGTTCGAGCGCGTCGTCGTAGCGACCGAGGTTGCTGTAGTAGGAGCCGAAGTTGTTGAGGGCTCCGGCCAGCGCGTGGAGGTGGGCCCGGTTGTCCATGGCCAGGGGGCGGTATATGCCGATGGCTTCGGCGGTGGCTTCGATTGCCTCGTCGTAGTGGCCGAGATTGTCGTAGTCACTGCCGAGGTTGTTGAGGGCGCTGGCGAGGTCGGACCGGAGGGCAGGGTTGGCGGCGGCCAGGGCACGCCATCGGTCGACGGCCTCTTTCGACAGGGGCAACGCCTCGGTGTGGCGGCCGAGCAGGCTGAAGCGGTTGGCGAGATTGGCCAACGACCGGGCGAGGTTGGGCAGGTACGCGGGGTTGGCCTCCGCCAGGGCGCCCCACTGGTAAGCGGCCTCTTGGCAGAGTTCGAGGGCGTCATGGTGACGGCCGATGTTGCTGTAGTGATTGCTGAGGTTGTCGAGGGATCCGGCGAGGTCCGGGCGATAGGCCGCGTTGTCGTCGACCAGTCCGCGGTAGATCTCGATGGCTTCCTCGGCCGGGACAACCGCTTCGGCCAGCAGGGCGAGGCCGCTGTAGCGGACGCCGAGGTTGCTGAGGGCGCTGGCGAGGTTGGGCAGATGAGCGGCGGGGCTGGTCGCGGCCAGCGCCCGCCGGAGCCGAACGGACCGCTCCGTGGGGGGCACGGCCTCTGCGTGGCGGCCGACGGTGCTGTAGCGGGTGCCCAGGTTGTTGAGGGCGTCGGCGAGGCTCGGCAGGTGGGCGGGGTTGTCCTCGGCCAGGGCGTCGTACAGTGTGACGGCTTCCTCGACGAGGGACAGGGCCTCGGCCTGCCGGCCGAGGTCGCCGTAGCGGATGCCGAGGTTGTTGAGGGCGCTGGCGAGTTCGGGGCGAAAGGCCGGACTCTCGTCGGCCAGAGCGCGGTAGATCTCGATGGCTTCCTCGGCCGGGGCTAAGGCTTCGGCCAGCCGGCCGAGGTTGCCGTAGCGGATGCCGAGGTTGTTGAGGGCGCTGGCGAGGTTGGGGCGTTGGGCCGGATTGGCCTCGGTCAGCGTGCGCCGCAGCCGGACGGCTTCCTCTGCGGGAGGCAGGGCCTCGTCGTGGCGGCCGAGGTTGCTGTAGCGGTTGCCGAGGTTGTTGAGGGCCATGGCGAGTTCGGGGCCATAGGCCGGATTCTCGTGGGCCAGCGTCTGGTAGAGGGCGAGGCTCTCCTCGGTGAGGGGGAGGGCGTCGCTGTGGCGGCCGAGATTGCCGTAGGCGATGCTGAGGTTGATGAGGGCCATGGCGAGTTCGGGTCGGTAGTCCGGATTCCCTTCCGCCAACGCCCGGTAAAGGGCCAGGGCTTCCTGCGTGGGGGCCACCGCCTCCACGTCCTTGCCCCAGTGCTCGAACCGGTTGGCGACCAGCTCCGAGGCCAGGCCGATGTCGGGGAGCAGCGCGACACTGTCCTCGACCAACGCGCGCAGCAGGGCGAGCCCTTCCGGGCCGGCGTCCGCGGCGTGACGCCAGGTGAAGTGCCACAGGTAGAACGGGGCATCCGCCGGGGTCCCCGCCACAAGGCGCTTGCGGTACAGGCCCACAAGCGTCTCGGCCACCGCCAACGCCTGAGGGTTGAAGGGTTCCTCCGCCGACCCCCGAAACCTTGGCCGCAAGTGATCCGCGAGGCTCTGATGCGCCATCCGGTAGACGGCGACTCCTCCCTCGCCGTCCTGCACGACATGGCGCCCGAGCTGCTCGAGTACCCAGCTGATGTCCTCCCGGGTGACCTCCACGCCCTCCGGTGCCTCGACGTTGGCAACGCTCAGCCACTCGTCCTCCGGAAAGCCCGCTCCGAAGGCCCAGGTCAGCGCGCGCAAAAGCGACCTGGCCAGTTCGACCGACGCCGCCGGGACCGCCGCCAGATCCGAGTCCAGTGCCTCCTCCACGGAGTGACTGACCTTGGCCTCCCACCCCTCCACGGACGTGTTGATCGGAGCCGCGGAGAGCTGGTCCGCCACCAACCGCGCCAGCAGGAAGGTGTGCTGGGCCTCCTCCGTGTCCGGAGCGCCTTCCGTGAACAGATGCCCGGCCACCGCCCCCGCGTCCATCCGCTGATCCACGCCACTCAGCCGCAGCCGCACATACTCCCGAAGATCCTCCAGCCCCTGCCGCTGCACCTCCGGCTCGTCGAGATCAAGGCCCGCTCCCTCCGGAGCCAGCGTCCCCACGAGCCCCGGCCGTCCCTCCTCCCCACTGTGCATGTCTCGTGTGGACACCACGACGACCGCATACGGAGCCACCCGGGCCAACAGCTCATCCGCGATCTTGAAAGCCTCCCCCCGAGCCTCATCCAGCCCGTCCATCACCAGCACCGGCGCCGCAGCCCCCTCCTCCACGGCCCGCTGCACCTCACCCACCAGCTCACTGGCGTTCCGCCGGGTCTCCCGCGCCGGCAATAGCCCCGTCCGGACCAGCTGCCCGGCGAACTGATCCGCCGCCAAGTCCGCCGTAAGTCCACGCGCATGCACATGAGCAGCGACCGACCGCTCCTCAGGGAGCGCATGACTCCACTCGCGGCCCTCCCGGAGAAGCCGCTCCCGCTCCTCCGGGTTGGACAGGCTCACGACCCGCCCCAGAATCGCGGACTTGCCCGTGCCCGCCGAGCCCGTCACCACGTGCAGGCCGGGTCGGCCCTCCCGCACCCACTCCACCACCTGGTTCACTTCCGCCGTACGCCCCGTGAACCACGACTGCTCATCCACCGACGCCCCACTCCGCGCCGCCCGCAGCAGGTGCTCCACCACCCGCTCCGGCGCCCCGGCCTCGTACAGCGGATTCGGGAACATCCACCACGCGCTGCCACGCGATCGAAAGTCCGGCGTCTGCGCCCCGCTGCCCCACTCCTTCAGCACGGCGTCGCAGACGTCGTCGCCGCGGACGTATTGGTTGTGGACGGACCACCGCATCCGCAGTTCAGGCAGGTCCGGACCCACCGCCAGCACCTTCCGGAACCGCTGCCCGAACAGCCCGTCGCGTGCTTTCTCCAGCGGCAGGCAGGACGTCACCACACCCACCCACAGCTGCCCCGCTGCCTCCGTGTCCCGCATGATCTGTGACGCCAGGTCGTCCGCCGAGATCCCGTCGCCGGAAAAGCAGGTGTCGAGGACGAAAAGCAGCTGGTTCGCCCCCGATTCCGCGCAGTACAGCACGACGTCGGTCAGGCCGAGGCCGGAGGACGCGCGCGTGCCGCTGTCCTTGGCGAGGAGCCGCAGCGCGCCCGGCGCCGGTAGGTTGGCGTGCCCGCTCCAGGCCAGGACCAGCGCGCTGTCGGCCGGCAGCGATTCCGGGAGCTGTTCGAGGTAGTCCCGCGCCTCCGCCTCCGAAGGATTCCGCAGCGGCTCCCCCTCGAAGGAGCCGCCCAGCAGCGCCGCCAGCCCGTCCACGTCCGCCACCGCGTGATCCAGCTGCTTGTGCGCGGACGACGTGTACTCCCCGACTCCGATCCCGGCCAGACGCCCCTTGAACACCCTCGTGAACAAACCCGTACCCCCCGAGCGGCCCTACGCAGGGCGCCAGTATCCGCCCAGGCCCACCCCGACGCGCCGGAAACCACCAGTCAGGTGCGCCGGGATCCCACGGGCAGACGGGCGAGGTCGGTGCCCACGATCACTCGGCCCGAATAGCCCTTGCTCGCCTTGGTGTGCCAGGTCGCGTCGGAGACGACGTTCGTGGCGCCGGGGACCAGGTGGCTCAGCACCAGCGTGGCCACGCCGGCGCGTTCGGCGAGCGGGCCCACCCGCGTCGCGTCCGTGTGGCTGATCTCCATGTGCCGCAACTGCGCCGGCCTCAGCCCGCCCAGGGCCAGCGTGTCCAGGTCCATCACCTCGTGCACCAGCACGTCCGCGCCCCGGGCGAGCCGCGCCACGTTCGCGCAGGGCGCGGTGTCGCCGCTGAACACCACCGAGCCGTCGGCGGTGTCGAAGCGGTAGGCGAAGGAGGGGAACACCGGCGGATGGTCGACGAGCACCGCGGTCACCCGGACCCGTTCGTCCCGCATCACCTCGAACGGCTCCATCGGTGGCGCCATCAGCTTGCGCGGCCCCGCGCCCTTCGGCAGCGGGAAGCGCACGTCGTGCGGCCGGATCAGGGTGCGGATGTCGGGCCAGCCCTCGCTGCGCATCCGCACGTTGATGTCGTACGCGGTGGCGGCGATGTGCCCGGCGATCAGAGCTTCCGTGCCGGGGGCCGGTTCCGACGGGCTGACGGTGCCGACCGATCGGCCCTTCGGCCAGACGGCGGGGAGGTTCCCGGCGGAACCCGGCCCGTAGACGTCCACCGGGCCGTCCAGCGGCTGGAACCCGCCGAATCGCAGCCACAACAGGGCGTACAGGTCCGACAGATGATCGGAGTGCAGGTGCGTGACGAAGATCGCCGTGAGCTGCCCGGCCGTCAGCCATGCCTGCGCGTACCGGCCGAACGTGCCCGGTCCGCAGTCCACGAGGTAGGCCCGGCCGTCGACGACCAGCGCCGACGCGATACCGGCGCGACCGTGCATGGGGACGGGGCCGCCGCTGGTGCCGAGCAGGATCAGCTCGGTGCCACGGCTCGGCTGGGACGCTGCGTGCGCGGGGGTGGGGTGCAGGGGGACGACGGAGGCGGCAGCAGCGGTGCGCAGCAGGGTGCGGCGGGTGGGGGATGCAGGAGAGGAGGGCATGGCGGCTCCCGGGGTGGAGAGAAGGTGCGGCTGCGGGTACGCGATGGGGGCGCGTGTCACGTGCTGTTGGTCTTCCGTCGCAGTGAACGGCGACGACGCCTTCAGGGCTTTGGGCCGACAGCCCAAACTCCGGCCGCCCTTTGGGGTGTGGAGCCCACCTCGGCGCCTCTACCCCGGCCCCAGGAGCCGGGCGATCTCCAGCGCCACCCGCAGCTCCAGCGCGTCCTGCTCCAGCGGCCGCCCCCACAGCTCCATGGCCCGCCGCACCCGGTACGTCACCGTGTTGCGCGCCACGAACAGCCGCTCGGCCGCCCCCTGTGGACTGCGCCCCTCCGCGAGATACACCCGCAGCGTCTCCCGCAGCTCCCGCACCCGCGGATCATCGGCCCCGAGCGCTCCCAGCACCCGCGCCGCGAACCACCGCGCGTGCTCCGCGTCGGCGGTGAGCAGCGCCGCCGTGCTGACGTCGGCGTAGTCGCACAGCCAGCCCGTACGGCCGAGGCGGGCCACCCGCTCGGCTTCCCGGGCGCCGCGGTGGCTGCGCCGGAAGCCCTCGGCGCCGTATCCCACGGGCCCCAGCGCCACCCGCAGCGGTCTGCGCTCGGGGACCAGAGCGGGCAGCCCGGCCAGCGCGTCACGGGCCGGCTCCGCCGACCAGCAGGCCCACGCCCACAGCTCGGTGGAGCCCGCCGTCACGGCCAGCAGGCACTCCCCGCCGACCGCACGGCACAACTCGGCTGCCAGTTGACGCAGTTCGTCGGCCGAGGTGTCCTGCGAGCGGGAGGTGACGATGAACGCCATGTGGTGCCGGGCCAGTTCGTAGCCGAGGGTGCGGGCGGCGACCGCCCCGCCGATCAGCCGTCCGGCCAGCAGGTCGTCCACCGTGCGGCGGCGGGCGGCCTCGGTGCTGCGCCGCCACCGCTCCCGTTCGGCGACGTACTCCTCGGCGAGCCGGCTGGACTGCAGGTCGGCGTAGACGAAGAGCAACTCGCTGATCCGGTGGACTTCCTGGGCGCGGATGTCCTCGGGCTCCTTGTCGAGCGCCTCCATCAGCCGTGCGTGCAGGTAGGCGTGGCCGAGCCGGACGCCGCGCAGCACCCGGTCCAACGGCACGTTGCGCCGGGCCAGTTCGGCGTTGGCGGCCACCGCCTCCGGTGTCACCAGCGAGCCGGTCGGCTCCGGTTCGGTGGCCAGTCCCCGCAGGGCGGTCAGGACGGTGGCCTCCACCGCCCGCCGGAACGGCGGGTACGCGCCGGGGGTGCCGTGCTCGGGCACCTGCCGCACGATGTGCGCCGCCATGTCCCTGGCCACCTCGACGGCCCAGCCGACCGGTCCGGGACCCAGGGGCCGCTCGGCCACGGCCAGCGTCTCGGGTGGACACGCCGGTTCCGGCGGCACCGCGGACGGCGCCAGGCGCAGCAGCCACGAGGATCCCGGACCGGCGGTCACGCTCACCCGGCCAGTACAGCAGACGGCGCCCTCACCCGCGCCCCTCTCGTCACGACCGCGCCCCCGCAAGGCCTCGCGAGCGCAGCACCCTCCGCTCCAGCGGCGCGAACAGCAGGAGGTCCACGGCGATGCCGACGACCAGGATCTCCCCGATGGCGGCGAGGACCAGGGCCATGTCCTGGTAGGTGCGGGCGTTCTCCAGCAGTTGGCCGAGGCCGAGGCCCAACTCAGGTGAGCTGGCGATGAGTTCGGCCGCCATCAGGGACCGCCAGGAGAAGGCCCAGCCCTGTTTGAGCCCTGCCAGGTAGCCGGGCAGCGCGGCGGGCAGCAGGACGTGCCGGACCCGGGCTGCCCCGGTGGCGCCCAGCACCCGTCCGGCCCGCAGATACAGGGGCGGCACCTGGTCCACGCCCGCCAGCAGCCCGTTCGCGATGGACGGTACGGCGCCCAGCAGGACGACGGCGTAGATGGTGGCGTCGGTGAGCCCGAACCACACGACCGCCGCCGGCACCCACGCCACCGACGGCAGCGACTGGAGCCCCGACAGCACGGGACCGATCCCGACGCGCAGCGACCGCACCGCGCCGAGCAGCAGCCCCAGCGCCGTGCCGATGACGACGGCCGCCGCGAATCCGAGGGCGCCGCGCTGCATGCTCGTCCACACCGTGGAGAACAGCGTGCCCTCGTACCACTGGTCCGACAGCGCCCGCCACACGTCGGCCGGTGACGGCAGCAGGTAGTCCGGCTTGACCTCGGCTTCGTAGGCGAGCTGCCAGGCGAGCAGGACGAGAACGGCGGCGGCCACGGGTGGCAGCACCCGTTCCCGCAGGATCTGCCGGACGGGGGTCCGGGTGGGTCCTGCGGGCCGGCTGTCCAGCGCGTCGAGACCGGCCTCGACGGACGTGGTCTCATTCACCCTGCGGGGCGCGACCGTCTCACCGGCGCCCATGGCGGCGTATCTCCTCCCGCAGCGCGTCGGTGACCAGGGACGTCAGGGCGGCTTCAGGGGTGCCGGTGGCGGTCCACTCGCGGGCGATCCGGCCCGGCCGGGAGGACAGCAGCACGACCCGCTGCCCGAGCCGCACCGCCTCGCGGACGTTGTGGGTGACGAACAGGACGGTGAGGTTGTTCTCGGTCCAGATGCGGGTGAGCTCCTCGTGGAGCACGTCCCGGGTGATGGCGTCGAGCGCCGCGAACGGCTCGTCCATCAGCAGCACATCGCTCTCCTGGGCGAGCGCGCGGGCCAGGGCGACGCGCTGGCGCATACCGCCGGACAACTCGTGGACGCGCTTGCCGTGGGCGTCCTTCAGCCGGACCAGTTCGAGGAGCCGACGGGCCTCCTCGGGCCGCTCGCGCCGGGGCACTCCGCGCAGCCGCAGGGCGAGTTCGACGTTCCGGCCCGCGGTGAGCCAGGGGAACAGGGCGTGGTCCTGGAACATCAGCGCGGGCCGCCGCCCACCGGGCACGTCGATGGTGCCGGCGGACGGCCGGTCCAGGCCCGCGACCAGGTTGAGCAGGGTGGACTTGCCGCAGCCGGAGGCGCCCAGCACACAGACGAACTCACCGCCGCCGACGGTCAGTCCGATGTCGTCGAGGACCGTCTGGCGGCGCCCCGCGGTGTCGAACCACTTGGAGACGTGGGTGAGCTGTACGGCCGGCTCCTCCACCTCGGCCAGGGCGATCGGGCGGGCCGACGATAAGGCCCGCAGCGCTGTTTCTGACATGAGATCAAATCCTTCGGGTTCAGGTGGTCGGAGTGGCCATGGTCGGAGTGGCCACGACACCGAGCTCGGCGTCGTCCACGGCCGGTTCGCCCCGCTGGGCGAGGACCCGGTTGAGCAGGCGCAGATCGAAGATTCCGTCCAGGGCCCGACTGCTTCCGTCGAGCAGCCCGAGCCGGTCGGCCCGGTCCGCCTCCTCGGCGAGCGTCGCCGCGAGCGGATCGTCGGTGAGGCGCACGTGCCGCCAGGCCGCGTCGAGGACGCCGGGCTCCAGTGGCCGGCCGGTCACGGTCTCGATGGCGTCGTTGACGGCCGCCTTCCCCTCGGCGGGGCGGCTCTTCAGCCAGGCGCCCGCGCGTACCGAACCGCGCAGCACAGCCTCGACGACGTCGGGATGGTCGGCCAGGAAGGACGGGGACACCACCACGAGGGCGGTGACGAACGCGCCGTCGTCCCACAGGTCCGCCTCGTCGAGGAGCACTCGTCCGCCGGCGGCGACGAGTTGCGCGGCCACCGGCTCCGGCACCCACGCTCCGTCGATCGTGCCCCGCCGGAAGCTGGTCGGGATCTCCTTGGACGACTGCCGTACCACCGTGACGTCACCGCGACCGGTGTGCGGGTCCACCTCCCAGCCCTGCTCGCGGATCCAGTGCAGCAGCGCGACGTCCTGGGTGTTGCCCGCCTCCGGCGTCGCGATCCTGAGCCCCCGGACGTCGGTGCCGCGCACCTTCGTGTCGCCGTCGACGACCAGCGCGACCCCTCCGGAGGCGGCGCCCGAGACGATCCGCAGTCCGCGGCCCTCGGACCGCAGATAGCCGTTGACGGCGGGCGACGGTCCCATCCACGCGATGTCCACGGCGCCCGCGTTGAGCGCCTCCAGCGCCGACGGGCCGCCGTTGAAGACCTGCGTGCGCAGCCGGGTGCCGCCCAGCTCGCGGGTGAAGTAGCCCTTCTGGACGCCGGTCAGCGCGGTGGCGTGGGTGACGTTGGCGAAGTAGCCGACGGAGACCTCGTCCGCCGACAGCGGTGGTCCGGTGCCCTCGGCCGCTGCCGCCGCCTCCGGCGCCCGTGACCCGTAGCCGCAGCCCGCCGCCAGGAACAGCGGCACGAGCAGCGCGAGGGCCGCGCGGAGCGGACGCCGGAAGAGGGGGTACGCCGGACTGCGCGCGGAGCCTGTGTCACGTCCCCGGCCGGGCGGCCGCCGCCTTGCGATCGCACGTTCCCCCACGCTCGAACGGCTTGGCCGACTCGCGCGGGGGCGCCCCCGTCGCCGCCGTGCGCTGATCCGACCGTGGAGGTGACGCAGGCTCTCAGGCAGCCGCATCGGGAGTTCCCGGAGCGGTCGCGCCGACCATGCCCGCGGTCAGCGTGGCGCCGTCGGCCGGGTCGATCAGCACGAAGGAGCCGGTGCGCCGGCTGTCCTCGTACCGGTCGAACGCCAGCCGTTCGGCGGTGCGCAGGGAGACCTGGCCGATCTCGTTCAGGTCGAGCCGTCCTGGCCCGGGGATCCGGCGGACCACCGCGCGCACGGTGCGCGTGGTGTGCTTCAGGAGTACGTGGTCCCCGTCTTTGAGGGGCCGCTCGTGCAGATGGCACACGGCTGCCTCGACGTCCCGGGACACCGTCGGAAGCGCCGCCGCCGGGACGATCAGGTCGCCCCGGGAGATGTCCAGGTCGTCGGCGAGCCGCAGCGCGCCGGACTGCGGCGAGCGGACCAGCTCGGCCGGGGCGCCCAGCACGTCGATGCCGGTGACGGTGGTGGTGCGCCCGGACGGCAGCACGGTGACCCGGTCGCCGACCCTGAGCACACCGGCGGCGACCTGACCGGCGTAGAGGCGGACGTCCGAGGAGCGGATGACGTACTGGACCGGGAACCGGGCGGGTCCGTCGGTCACCTCGTCCGCGACGGGGACGTTCTCCAGGTGGGCGAGGACGGTCGGGCCTTCGTACCAGTCCATGCGCGTGGACCTCTCGACGACGTTGTCACCGGCGAGCGCGGAGATCGGGATCGCGGTGACCTCGGGAATGCCGAGGTCGGTCGCGAGCCGGGTGAACTTCCCGGCGATGTCCGCGAACACGGACCGCTCGTAGCCGACGAGATCCATCTTGTTGACGGCGAGGACCACGTGCGGCACCCGCAGCAGCGCCGAGACGGCCGCGTGCCGCCGGGTCTGTTCGACCACGCCCTTGCGGGCGTCGACGAGGATCACTGTCAGCGTGGCCGTCGAGGCCCCGGTGACCATGTTGCGGGTGTACTGCACGTGTCCGGGGGTGTCCGCCAGGATGAACCGGCGCCGGGGCGTGGCGAAGTAGCGGTGGGCGACGTCGATGGTGATGCCCTGCTCGCGCTCGGCGCGCAGCCCGTCGGTGAGCAGCGCCAGGTCGGGGCCCTCGCCGGAGGACGCGCGGGCGACGGCCTCCAACTGGTCGGCGAGGACGGACTTCGAGTCGTGCAGCAGTCGTCCCACGAGGGTGGACTTGCCGTCGTCCACCGAGCCGGCGGTGGCCCAGCGGAGCAGGTCCGCCTCGGACGGCTGGGCGGTGGCCATGGGATTCACGCGTCCTTTCTGCGTGCCGGACCCGGCGGTCAGCCGGGACCTGGCTTCCTGGAAGATGCCGCGCACCATCAGCGCGGCGGTGGAATGGGCAGTGGAATGCGGGGGATGGCCGAGGGCCGTCAGGTCGGCGGTCATGTCAGAAGTACCCCTCGCGTTTGCGGTCCTCCATCGCGGCCTCCGACAGCCGGTCGTCGGCGCGGGTGGCGCCACGCTCGGTGAGCCGGGAGGCGGTGATCTCGACGATCACCTCATCAACGTCGGACGCCTCGGACAGCACGGCGCCGGTGCAGGACATGTCGCCGACGGTGCGGTAGCGCACCCGGCGCCTCTCCACCGGCTCACCGTCCCGGGGGCCGCCCCAGTCGCCCGGCGCCAGCCACATCCCGGACCGCAGGAACACCTCCCGATCATGGGCGAAGTAGATGGACGGCAGCTCGATGCCCTCGCGGGCGATGTACTGCCACACGTCCAGCTCGGTCCAGTTGGACAGCGGGAAGATGCGCACATGCTCGCCGGGCAGGTGACGGCCGTTGTACAGCTGCCACAGCTCGGGCCGCTGGCGGCGCGGGTCCCACGTACCGAACTCGTCCCGCAGGGAGAAGACCCGCTCCTTGGCCCGTGCCTTCTCCTCGTCGCGCCGTCCGCCGCCGAACACCGCGTCGAACCCGCCGCCGCTGATCGCCTCCAGCAGCGGCAGCGTCTGGAGCGGATTGCGGGTGCCGTCGGGACGTTCGCGCAGCACACCCCGGTCGATGTAGTCCTGTACGGACGCCACATGGAGGGTGAGCCCATGTGCGGCCACCACTCGGTCCCGGTAGGCGAGCACCTCCGGGAAGTTGTGGCCGGTGTCCACATGCAGCAGCGCGAACGGCACCGGCGCCGGTGCGAACGCCTTCAGCGCCAGATGCAGCATCACCACGGAGTCCTTGCCGCCGGAGAACAGCAGCACCGGCCTCTCGAACTCCCCGGCCACCTCCCGGAAGATGTACGCCGCCTCCGCCTCCAGGACGTCGGTGTGTCCGAGCCGGGCGGCAACCGTGGTCACAGCACCCCCCGTTGACTCATCAGCGCGTGCACGGCGCTCACCGACTCGTCCACGGACTGGAGTTGGGTCTCCACCTTCACGTCCGGGTGCTGCGGGGGCTCGTAGGGGTCGTCGATACCGGTGAGACCGGACAGCCGTCCGGCGCGGGCCTGCGCGTACAGGCCCTTCACGTCGCGTACGGCACACACCTGGAGCGGCGTCGCGACATGCACCTCCAGATACGGGGTGGCGCTCGCCTCGTGCCGCTTGCGGACCGCCTCCCGGCTGTCTGCGTAGGGCGCGATGACCGGGACCAGCACCAGGATGCCGTTGCGTGCCAGCACCTCGGCGACCAGGCCGATGCGCTGCACGTTGGTGTCCCGGTCCTCGCGGGTGAAGCCGAGGCCGGCGCTGAGGAAGGTGCGTATCTCGTCGCCGTCGAGTACTTCGACCCGTCGTCCTTCCCGGGTGAGGCGGCTTGCCAGTGCCTGTGCCAGCGTCGTCTTGCCGGAGCTGGGCAGTCCGGTCAGCCACACCGTGGCGCCTTGGGTCGGCGGGGTCCTCATGCGCTGCTCCTCGCCGTCGAGCCGGCCATGGGGACGACACCGTGCGCGGCGAGCACGGAGAACCCGGCGGCGCACGCCTGGTCCAGCTCCGCGCGCTCGGCGTCGGGCAGGTCGCGCCAGGAAGACGTGGGCGCGCCCACCTTGGCCGCGCACCGGCGCTCCCAGTCGCTGTCGACGAAGTCCGCGCCGAGGAACTCGCCGATGCGGTGCAGGGACTCCTCGGGCGCTGCCAGCAGGTCCTCGTACCACAGGTGCAGCACGTTCTCCTGCGGCAGTTGGGACATCGCCTCCATGCCACGCTGCATCTCGTCGGCCCAGTACGTGCCGAACAGGGAGACCGGGAGCCGGTAGTCGCGCACGGCGTCCGCGTCGAAACGATCCGGCAGGAACGGCAGCAGCTCCTCCGGTACGAAGCCCAGATCCCGTTCGACGTCCGGCGCGGGGGTGCCGGCGTACGGGTCGTGGCCGAGAGTGAGGTTCAGGGCCATCACCACCGCCGCCATCCGGAAGCCGGTGTGCCGGCTCATGGACAGCGCGGTGTCCCGGCCGTCGCGCACGATGTGCAGATAGCGGGCGTCGGGGAAGTGCTCGCGGAACTGTCCGGCGAGGATCAGCGAGCCGCCGCTGCGCTCGGCCCACAGGGTCTTGCCGAAGCGGGTGCACAGCCAGGCGAACATACGCCGGTAGTGCTCGCCGGCTCGGGCGTCCGGGAAGTCGGCGACGGCCGCCCCGAGTTCGTCGTACAGCTCGTCGGGGGTGTCGGAGAGGTGGGGGAGGGTGGTCATCAGGACGGCCGGGACACCGGTGGCGGCCTGGAAGCGGGTGGTCGCCGAGGGGCGGTAGAGGACTTCCCTGGGGGCCAGGCCGTGGGCGCCCAGCAGTCGGTTGACGGTGTTGCGGGAGGACAGGACGTCCCAGAACTCCGCCGCTGTGAGGGGGCCTTCGGGGAAGACCCGGGCGGTGATCCGGTACATGTCCGTGAGGTGGTTGAAGAGCTCGGACAGGCTGAGGGCCTGCGGGTGCTCGCGCAGCAGCTCGGAGACCAGGGTCGAGCCGCAGCGTCCGGTGCCGGTGACGAAGACCTGGCCCGGTGAGGTCGGAGTGGGCATGGCGCAGCTGTTCCTTCCGTGCGTCCTTGGGGTGGTGTCCGTGGGTCGTGCGGGAAGGCGTCGCGGGCGCCGACGGAGTGCGGTCCGTCGGTGCCCCGGCCGGTGTCAGGACCGGCGCAGCAGGGCCGCGTACAGCGTGAGCCCGGGGCCGAAGGCCATGGCGACCACCGGTCCTTCGGTGCGGGGCAGGCGCTGGAGGACCATCAGGACGGTGGGCGAGGAGCAGTTGCCGCACTCGTCGAGGACGCCGTAGGAGGCGTCGAGTGCGCCGGCGGGCAGTTCGAGACGCTCGCCGACGACCTCGAGGATGCGCTTGCCGCCCGGGTGCACGGCCCAGCCGGTGACCTCCTCGGGCCTGAGTCCGTGCGGGGCGAGCAACTGGTCGCGGACCACCTCGCCGACGTGCTGCGCGAGGACGTCGGGCACCCTCGGCGAGAGGCCCATCTTGAAGCCGAGGTCGGTGATCTGCCAGCTCATGAGGTCGGCGGTGCTGTGGTCGGTGACCGCGACGACGTCGACGACCTCGTAGCCGGAGCCGGCGTCGGGCTCCAGGACGACGGCCGCGGCGGCGTCGGCGAACAGGGCGTGCGCCACGATCTGTTCGATGTCCTGGGTGGGCGGCTGGACGTGCAGCGAGGTCAGCTCCAGGCAGAGCAGCACCGCGGGACGGCCGCGCGAGGCGACGAAGTCGGAGACGGCGCCGAGCGAGGGGACGGCGGCGTAGCAGCCCATGTGGCCGATGAACAGCCGCTGGACCTTGCTGCTCATGCCCAGCTCGTCCGCGAGCCGTAAGTCGAGGCCGGGTGTGGTGTAGCCGGTACAGGAGGCGACGGCCAGCATGCCCACGTCCGACGGGGCCAGGCCCGCGGACTCCAGGGCCGCGGAGACGGTGCGCTTGCCCAGCGGCACAGCCTCCTCGATGTAGCGCTCCATGCGCTGTCCGGTACTCCAGCCGGAGACTTCCCGCTCGGCGCGCGGGTCCACGGCCGTGGAGCGGGAGCTGATTCCGGAATTCTCGAATATCCGGCGCGCCAGCGGGAAGCCGTCGTAGTGCTCCAGGAAGAATTCCTTCCACAGGTCGTCCTGGCTGGTCCGGGTATCCGGAAAGGAATGCGAGGACCCGGTGATGACGGGGCGCGCGGCGGCACGCAGCCCATGGCGGGCAGGGGCGATTTTCTCTTCGAGATGCATGCGTGTTCCCTTGGCTTTTGGGTGGCGTAATAGAGGGAATCGTGCGTGCTGATGGGAGTCCGCCCGGGCTTCTTTGCGCAGGTCGGACTGCCCAATGGAACATGCGCCAAATTGGGCGCATGAAAGATGAAAGAAGAGTGGTCAGACTCTCCCCCGTTCGATCCGGATGCGATCCGGTGACCTCAGTCAAACACGACGCTTCCGGTGGAATCAAATATTCCAGTGTAAATTTCCTCGCCGGTAACATTGACCGGCGCAAAAACGTCGGCCTGCCTTCGGGTAAACCCGGAAGGCAGGCCGACTTCGTGTTATTCGGTCCGCTTCTGACGTCTGAAATCGGGTCCGGTTAATTCAGCCAGAGCCGGCATTGATTTCAGTCAGCGGCCGCGCGGGTCCGGTTCGGGCCGCCTTGTGCAGCCGTGCGCCCTCGATGTCCAGATCGGGCAGCAGCCGGTCCAGTCCGCGTGGCAGCCACCAGGCGCCGCGTCCCACCATCGCCAGGACCGCCGGCACCAGGGTCATCCGTACGACGAAGGCGTCCACCAGCACGCCGAACGCCAGGGAGAACGCGATGGGTTTGACGATGGCGTCCTCCGTCGTCACGAAGCTGGCGAAGACGAAGAACATGATGAGCGCCGCCGCCGTCACCACCCGTGAGGCCTGTCCGGCGCCGTCGATCACCGCGTCCCTGGCCCGGCCGGTGCGCACCCACTCCTCGCGCATGCTGGACACCAGGAAGACCTCGTAGTCCATGGCGAGTCCGAAGAGCACCGCCATCAGCACGATCGGCAGGAAGCTGACGACGGGTCCGGTCCTGGCCACGTCCAGCGCCTCGGCGAGCCAGCCCCACTGGAACACGGCCACGACCGCCCCGAAGGACGCCCCGACCGAGAGCAGGAAGCCGATGGTCGCCTTGACGGGCACGACCAGCGAACGGAACACCAGCAGCAGCAGGATCAGACAGAGCCCGACGACCACCGCCGCGAACGGCAGCAGTGACGCGCTCAGCCGGTCGGAGACGTCGATCCCGATCGCCGTGGTGCCGGTGACCGACACGGCGGCGCCGGTCTCCCGCTCGATGACGGCCGCGTCGCCGCGAATGGCTTCGACCAGGTCCTGCGTCGACTCGTCCTGCGGTCCGCCCTCCGGTACGACCTGGATCACCGCCCGCCCGGACTCCGGCGCGTACTGGGGCTGACCGACCTTGACCACGCCCGGCAGCTCCTGCAGCCGTCCGGTCACCGCGGCCGCCTGCCGCTGCCCGGCCTGCCCCTGGGTGTCCGCCTCGGCGAGGACGAGCAGCGGCCCGTTGAACCCGGGCCCGAACGCCTCGTCGACGGTGTCGTACGTCTCGCGCTGCGAGGTCCCGTGCGCCGCCGTGCCGTTGTCGGGCAGCGCGAGCCGCAGGTCGGCGGCTGGCAGCGCCAGGGTCACCAGGGCGGCGACGGTGCCGACGACGACGAGCAGCGGGCGCCGGGTGACGAGCCGAGCCCAGCGCCGCCCCAGGACGGACGCCTTCGCCGCGGGAGTCCCGGCGGTGTCTTCCGCGTCCTTCGCGACATCGTCGCCCGCGGCGCTGTCGCCCGTGGCAACGCCCGCTGCGCCCATCGCCGCCCGCCGCGCGGCCCGTGACCCCGGACGTGGCGTGAGCCGTGCCCCAGCGAGGCCGAACAGCGCCGGCAGCAGCGTCACCGCCACCAGCACGGCGATGAGCACCGTCGCCGCCGCGCTCAGACCCATGACCGTCAGGAACGGGATCCGCACCACGACAAGACCCACCAGCGCGACGACGACCGTCGTCCCGGCGAAGACCACCGCGCTGCCCGCCGTACCGACCGCGCGTCCCGCCGATTCGTGTGGCTCCAGCCCTCGGGCGAGCTGGGTCCGGTGCCGCGACAGCACGAAGAGCGCGTAGTCGATGCCCACCGCGAGACCGAGCATGAGCGCGAGGCTCAGCGCGGTCGACGACACCGTCACCCCCGAGGACAGCGTCAGCAGTCCGGCGAGCCCGGTGCCGATGCCGACGAAGGCGGTCAGCAGCGGCATCCCGGCGGCGAGCAGCGAACCGAAGGTGAGGGCGAGCACCGCCAACGCGACCACGACACCGAGCAGTTCGAGGACGCTGGGGGTGAGGACGCCGTTGCCGTACGCCTGACCGCCCACGGAGACCTCAAGGCCCGCCTCCTCGGCGGCCTTGGTGGTGTCCTCCAGTGAGTCGAGCGTGCCGTCGTCCAGGTCGGAGCGGCTGACGTCGTAGTTGACCTGGGCGAGTGCGGTGCGTCCGTCGGGGGTCACCGTGCCGGCCTTGTCGGGCGGTATCACAGCGGCGACCTGCGGGGCGTCCTGCGCCGCGGCCAGGGTCCGCTGGATGCCCTGCGTGGCGCCTGGATCGGTGAGACGGGCGCCCTCGGGCGCGGTGAACACGATCTGCGCGCTGGTGCCCGCGGCGGCCGGAAAGTCCTCGGCCATCGTGTCCTGCGCCCGCTGGGATTCGGAGCCGGGAATCGTGAACTCGTTGTCGAGCCTGCCGCCCACGACGAGCAGCGCGCAGACGGCGCCGGTCAGCACGGCGAACCAGGCAGCCAGGACGAGCCGCCGACGGCGGTAGGCGCCGAGACCGAGCCGATAGAGCCAAGTCGCCACGGAAGATGCTCCTCGTGCAGTAGGGGCAAGTGCGGTGGGGGGAGTGGAGGGCGGGGGAGCGGCGCGGGTCAGGCCTTCACGGTCGTACTGCCTCCCGCCAGCTCCAGGCGCAGCCCGTCGGCGGTGACGTCGAGCCGTTCCGGCTCCAGGTCGAGGGGCAGCTCCGACAGGTCGACCTCCCGCGGGGCGTCCCCGAGCAGTTGCCCGGCGAGGGCCTCGGGGAGGACGCGTTCGCCGACGCGCACGGCGGTGCGCTCGAACCGGATGCCCTCCTGCTCGAGGACAGGCCGGAAACCGACGGAGATCCGTCCGGCCGGCCCGGCGTGCACGATCAGCTCGCCCGTTTCCTGGTCGGTGGTGACCGCTGCGATGTTCAGCGCGCCCCCGGTCATCGTGGCGACGGCATCGGCCAGGGCTTTGTCCGTCAGTTCGGCGCTGACCCGGGTGTCGGCCACCGAAAGTCCGTCGCCGGTGCGGACCACATCGGCGAGTTCGGCGTGCAGGTCCACCCCGGAGAACCGGCGGAAGGTCGCGCCCTCACCGGAAACCTCCACGCGGGGGAAGGCCCCACGGGCCAGTTGCAGCATCACCGGTGTCGGTCCGAAGCCCACGTCAAGGGCGGTGTGCAGGCGCTCCTCCATGCGGTCCGCGAGCCGGTCGGCCGCCCGATGGCGTGCCACCGCCTCGACCGCGACCCCGGTGACCAGCACCGCGCTGACCACGCCCAGGGTCATCACGCGGGCTCTGCGGGAGATCCGCACGCGGAGCCCACGCCCCCTCCGAGAAAGTGTCATGACTGACACCATACCTAATCTGTCATGGCTGACAGATTCTGTACCGTCGGTTTTGCGCCTGAGATACTCCGCACATGGCAACCCTCGACACCTCCCCCGCGGAGCCGCGCGGGCGTCGCGAGGCGCACAAGGCGGCGACCCGCAAGGCCCTCCAGGAGGCCGCCCACCGCATGTTCGAGGAGCGTGGCTACGCGCGGACCACGGTGCGGGACATCGCGGCGGCCGCCGGGGTCACCGAGCGGACCTTCTTCCGCTACTTCCCCTCCAAGGAGGACCTGGTCCTCGACGAGGCCCTCGACCTCATTCCGGTCATGCGGGCCCATGTCATCGCCCGGCCCGCCGGCGAGGATTCCTATGCCGCCGTCCTGGGCGCCTGTCTCGACCTCATCGCCGACGGCACCCCCGGCCTGATGTTCAGTGGGCCGCCGCAGCGCTTCCCCGGCCAGCCGGTGCGCCAGTTCCTGCCGGTGCTCAGCCAGTTCGAGGACGGCCTCGCCGACGCCCTGCGGGAGCGGCTGGCCGAGCACGACCCCGACTCGGCCACGCCGCTGCGCGCGGCCGTGCTGGCCCGGGCCGCCGTCGGCGCGATGCGCTCCGCGCTGTTCGTGTACGCCGGTCTGCCGGAAGGCGAACGCACGCCCGCCGTGGCGCACCAACTGCTGGCTTCCGCGTTCGCTCACCTCCGGGAGGCGTGAGAGCGCGGCCCCGTGGCCGCCCGCCCATTGCCCAGGCAAACCCGCCACGAGTAGCCTGTGTTCGTCATTCCGATCGGCTGTTGAAATTTCGAACACAGCCCTCTAGACAATCAAGGGAGGGGGCCGCACGTGGGACGTCTCGTACCGGCCGTGACCCGGGCTCTCGACATCCTCGAGCTCTTCCTCGACGGGGACGGCACACTCTCCGCCCCCGACATCGTGCGCAAGCTCCAGCTCCCGCGCACCACCGTGCACGAGCTCGTCACCACGCTCGCCGCCCGGTCCTACATCGTCCCGGTGCCGGGGCAGCCGGGCCGCTATCGGCTGGGCGTGCGGCCGTACCAGCTGGGCAGCCGGTACGCCGAACAGCTCGACCTCGCCGCCGAGGGCCAGCAGGTGGCCCGGTCGGTCGCCGAGACCTGCGACGAGACCGTGCACGTGGCCATCCTCGAGGGCACCGACGTCATCTACATCGCCAAGGTCGACTCCACCCACGCCGTGCGCATGGTGTCGGCGGCCGGCCGTCGCCTGCCCGCCCACTGCACCTCCGTCGGCAAGATGCTGCTGGCGTCCCTGCCGGAGCAGGAGCTCGCCTCGCGCATCCCGGACGGCGCCGAGCTGGTCGCGATGACCCCCAACAGCATCACCGACTCGGCCGTTCTGCGCGAGGCCCTCGCCGAGATCCGTACCAACGGGATCGCCGTCGAGAGCCGTGAGTCCAACCCGGACGTCTCCTGTGTGGCCGCTCCCGTGCGTGATCGCACCGGCCGGGTCGTCGCCGCGCTCTCCATCTCCGTCCCCATGATCCGCTGGAGCGACGAGCGCAGGCTCGAGCTGGAGCAGCTCGCCGCCAAGGGTGCCGCCGAACTCTCCGAGCGCCTCGGCCACCGGAGCGCCGCATGACGTACGAGGTCGCGGTGCGGGCCGAGGCCGCCCTCGGCGAGGGGCCCACCTGGGATCCGGTCACCGGCAAGCTGATCTGGATCGACATCCTCGGGGCCCGGATCCACTCGTACGATCCGGCGACCGGCCGCCGGGCCATCCGCACGACCGACCAGCACATCGGCGCCGTCAAGCCCCGCGAGGGCGGCGGCCTCGTCCTCAACCTCCGTGACGGAGTCGCCGTCCTCGACCCCGACGACAGCTTCCGCTGGCTCCACCACGAGCCCGTTCCCGGCCGCCGCGCCAACGACGCCGCCGTCGCCCCCGACGGCTCCCTCTGGGCGGGCACCATGCGCTACGACGAGGCCCCGGGCGGCGGAACCCTGTCCCGGATCTCCGCGGACGGGCCCGTCACGACCGTCCTCGACGACGTCGCCGTCAGCAACGGCACCGGCTGGAGTCCCGACGGGCGGCTCATGTACTACGTCGACTCGCCCACCCGGCGGATCGACGTCTTCGACCACGACCACGGGTCGGTCTCCGGGCGTCGTCCCTTCGCCGCCATCGAGGACGGCGCCGGGTTCCCCGACGGTCTCACCGTGGACGCCGAGGGCTGTGTGTGGGTCGCCCTGTGGGACGGTTCGGCCGTACGGCGCTACACCCCCGACGGTGAACTGGACCGCACCGTCGCCCTCCCCACCCCCCGCATCACCGCCTGCGCCTTCGGCGGTCCCGACCTCACCGACCTGTACGTCACCACGGCCCGGGTCGGACTGGACGCCCCCCATCCCGTCGCCGGTTCGCTGCTCGTCGTACCCGGCGCCGGCCAGGGCCTCGCCCAGCCGCCCTTCCGCGGGTAACGCCTTACTGCAAGCCCGCCCGCTTCAACTCGTCCCCCGTCAGCGGCGGTCCGCTCAGCGTCGGCTTGAGCGGGCCGATCGCCGCCGCCAGCAGGACGCGCGGCGTCAGCAGGACCGTCGCCGCCTTCTCCAGAGACGTCACGTCGGTGACCGCCCGTGCCACCCGGCCGTTTCCCGTGGCGGTGTGCATGAGGCGGTTGACGTACGCCGCGAGGACCCGGTCCCGTCGTGTCGGGCCGGTCTCCGTGGCGCCCGGGTAGAAGACGTCCTGGCCGGTCGCCAGATCCCATGCCGCGCCGACCGGTCGGGCCACCGCCTTCTGGACCCGGCGGGACAGGCCGGGGGCGCCCAGGCCGTGACGGCGGGTCAGGTTCCGCAGGATGAGGGCGCTTTGGGCGCCGACCGCGAGGCCGTGGCCGTAGACCGGGTTGTAGGCGGCGAGCGCGTCGCCGAGGACCGTGAAGTTCTCGGGCCAGGACCGCATCTTCTCGTAGAAGTAGCGGCGGTTGACCGTGGTCCGGGTGAACGCCACCTGAGACAGCGGCTCCGCCTGCTCCAGCAGTTCGCCGATCAGGGGGTGGCGGAGTTCCTCGCGGGCGAAGCGGACGAAGTCGTCGTCGGAGGCGTTGGCCGGGGTGGGTTCGCCGCCCCGGGTGCCGTTGAGAGTGACGATCCAGCGGCCGTTCTCGATGGGGAGCAGGAATCCCGCCCGGCCGGGGCCGTTCGCGTGGGGGTCGGACTGCACGTTGACCACCGGGAAACCGTCCCGGGCCGACTCGGGGGCCAGATAGAGGCGACTGGCGTACGCCAGACCGGAGTCGACCTCGCGCCGCTCCGGTGCGGGCAGGCCGAGCGCCGCCAGCCACTGGGGCGCTCGGGAGCCCCGGCCGCTCGCGTCGACGACCAGGCCGGCGTCGATCGTACGGTCGCGGCCGTCGCGCCCGCGGACCCGGACCCCCGTGATCGCCGCCGAGCTGCCCTCCAGGCCGAGCACCGTCGTGCCGTCCAGCAGCTCGATCCGCTCGTCCGCGAGCACCCGGGCCCGGATCGTCGCGTCGAGCAGGTCCCGGCCGGCCAGGATCACATGGTGGGACTCGGTCCAGCGGCGGAACCAGCCATGTGCTGACAAAACGACCATGTCCGTGGTGACCGGGGCCCTGCGTGCCCCGGCCTCCCGGAGGGCCCGGGTGGCGCCCGGCAGCAGCGCGTCCACCGCCTGGACACCGCCCGACCAGAGCATGTGGGCGTGCCTCGCCTGAGGCAGGCCCTTACGGGGTTCGGGTCCGGTGGGCAGTTCGTCGCGTTCCACGACGACGACCCGGTCGGCGAGGCCGGTCAGGGCGCGGGCGGCGAGCATGCCGGTGTGGGATCCCCCCAGGACGACGGCGACTCTGGCGGGGGAGGGGCGCTCATTCATGCGTGGACATGCTCTCTGCCGGGACGGCCGCGCGGGCGCGTACCGCCTTGATCTCCTCGGGGTTGCGCAGGGCCTCGGACACGGCCTGGATCTCCTGCAGCAGGTACGTGGTGTCGGTGGTGGAGGTGCCCTCGCCGTCCGAGGTGTGCCGCTCGGCCTCCATGGCGTCGAGGATCGTCACGGCGGCCGCCAGGGCCTGGGCCCGGCCGCGTTCGATGCCGAGGGCGAGGGCGGCGTCGTAGGAGCGGAGGCGCAGGTCCTCGTCGAGGTGCCGGGAGAGCTGGAGGAGGGCGTCGCGGATGAAGGTCTCGCGGCGGATCAGGCGCATCTCGGGGGTGGCGCGCAGGGCGAAGGGCTCGCGGCCTCCCGAGACCGTGCGGACCAGTCGGGACAGGGGCTTCAGACTGCGGTGGCGGTGGCGGACCAGCCAGCGCTCCTGGAGGTACTGGCCGGCGTGCGGCACGATGAAGCCGACCGCGACGAAGGTGGCGGCGACGCAGGCCGCCGACGGCGCGATGTTGGTGTTCAGCCAGTCCAGGTCGTGGCCGGTCCAACGGGCCACGACGGCCGTCAGTTTGGCGGCGGAGAACACCAGGTTCGTGGCGTAGCCGATGCCGAGGAAGCGCAGCCCCCAGCGCAGCCAGGCGTCGAGGCCGTCGGTGCGGATCCAGTTCCACACCAGGCGGGCCGTGACCGAGCAGGCCACGGTGTGCGCGATCAGGTAGAGCAGGATCATCTCGCGCATGTACGGCGTGTTGGCGTAGTACGTGTCCAGGTCCCGGATCTGCTCCACGGGCGCGTCGGCGAGCGCGAACAGCACCCACAGCACGGCGACCACACCCGCGTACACGCACACCACCCAGCGGGTCGCGCGCCGGGTCTGCGCACGGCGGTCGGTGCGGCCGTTGCGCCAGTGCACGACCAGCAGCAGCCAGGACGCGGAGAGCGCGGAGAGCAGGGAGTACACCCAGGGCGCCGCGATGTTGGGGACGCCGGTGACGCGGTTGGTCCAGGCGATGGTGCTGGGGGCCGCGAAGACGAACACCGCGCAGGCGAACAGCAGCAGTCCGCCGACGGCGCGCAGCAGCGGGTCCCGCCACAGCTTGAGGATGCTGGGCAGCTTGATCGCCAGGGCGGCGGTGAGGACGAGGGTCGGCAGCCAGAAGGAGATGTAGACCCCGCTGAGGAAGTTGCCCGACGCGAGGCTCTCGCTCACCGGGCCGTGCCCCTGCGTCCGCGGTACCCCATGGACCGCTCCAGCGGATCGAGGTGCGGACGGCTGTCCCGGCCCGTCAGGTACGGCCGGAACTGCGCCGCCAGCCGGTGCCCGAAGTCGTCCGCCGCGGCCTCGTCGCGTTCCCGGGAGCCGTTGCGGGCCGCGATGCCGAGGGCGACGTCCCGCCAGTCGGGGCGCTCGGAGAGGGCGTCCACCGCCGCCGTACCGGCGATGTGCGGGTGCCGGTGGCCCGCGTGCAGATGCCACAACTCATGCCCGAGGATGACCAGTTGCTGCATCGCCTCGGCCCGCTCCTCGACGATCACCAGGTCGAAGTCCTGGAACTCCACGCACAGACCGGTGACTTCGATCTCGTCCGGAAAGCGCTCGAAGCGCAGTTCCAGGGGGCGTCCGTCCCGGCGGGCGCTCATCGCGGCGCACAGGGCCGCGCACAGCTCGCGCACATCGGCCGGCCGGCGGCCGTCGGAGCGCACCGCGGTGGCGAGTTCGGCCGCGAGGCCACGCATCGCGGGGCCGCCGCGCGGACGCCGCCGCAGCGCCGCCGCGACCCGGGCCGCCCTCCTGCGCGCGCCCGCGATATCCATCCGTCCCCCTTCGTTCTCGCCGCCGTACGGCAGGCCGTTCGAGAGTACGCGGACGCCCCCTTCCACGGCCACCGTTGTTCAAAGGGGGACGACCCAACCCTGCGCGACCCATTGACGCGCAAGCGCTTCGACTTTACGGTCCCGTTCGAAGTTGCGGGCATCATTCGAGATATCGAACAGTTGGGCAAGGTATGGGACGACCTGGCCTGAGTCGCAGGCAACTCCTCGCCGGAATGGGCGGGTTGACGGTCGCCGGAAGCTTCGGCTTCGCGGCGCTGGGCACCGGCGCGGACGCCCTCGCCTCCGGCGCCGAGACCCGGGTGCGCTACTGGAACCTGTTCAGTGGCGGCGACGGCTACAACATGATCGCGATGCTGGACGCCTTCCGCGAGGCGAACCCCGCCATCGACGTGAAGGACTCCACCCTCCAGTGGGGCAACCCCTTCTACACCAAGCTCGCCATGGCGGCCGCGGGCAACCGCGCCCCCGACCTCGGCGTCATGCACATGGGCCGGGTCACGGGATTCTCACCCGGCCGCCTCCTGGACCCCTGGGACGTCGACCTGCTCGCCGAGTACGGCATCAGGGAGGCCGACTTCAACCCCACCCTGTGGCAGCGCGGCGTCATCGACGGCAAGCTCTACGCCCTGCCCCTCGACATCCACGTCCAGCTCTGCTTCTACCGCAGGGACGTGCTGAAGCCGGCCGGCCTGATCGGCGACGACGGCCGGCTCGTGCCCGTCACCTCCACCGCCGAGTGGTTCGACGTCCTCAAGGAGGCCAAGAAGACCACCAAGAAGGGCCTCCAGACCGTCGGCCTGTGGACCAACGACCAGAACTTCCAGTGGTGGTTCTTCGTCGCCTTCTACACCCAGCTCGGCGGCACCTGGTTCGACGACACCAACACCGAGGTCACCTTCGACCCGGACAAGGCCACCCAGGTCCTGGAGTTCCTGCGGCGGCACGTCACCGACGGCTACACCATCCCCGGCGCCCCGACCGGCGAGCAGTTCGTCAACGGCGCCCCCTTCACCTGGGAGGGCAACTGGTCGGTGCCGGTCTTCTCCGGCGCGGAACTCGACTACGGCGCAACCCCGTTGCCGCCCGTCTTCGGCAAGGCGGCGACCCACGCCGAGTCGCACGCCTTCGTCCTGCCCCACCAGTCCGGGCGCGGCGGCGCCTCCGACGACGGCGCCCACCGGCTCGCCGCCTACATCGTGCGCAACGCCCAGGCCTGGGCCGGCGGCGGCCACATCCCCGCCTACACCCCGACCCTGTCCACGCCCGAGTACCAAAAGCTCGTACCGCAGAACGAGTACGTCGGTGCCATGGACCACCAGGCCACCGAGCCGAAGGTGTGGTTCGCGGGCTCCACCGGAGTCCTCGCCCAGGACCTCGGCCCGGTCGTCGTCTCCTCGACGATGGGCTCCGCCAAGCCCGACGCCGTCGCCGCGCGGATGAAGTCCCGGCTCACCGCGCTGCTCGCCGCGAAGAACCCGATGGACGGCAGGACCGCCGCGCAGGGAGGTGCGGTCGGATGACGACCAGTGCTCAGACCGTCGTCGCACCGGCGAGGGCGCGCACCGCCACCGCCGTGGCGACCGTCCGCCGCAGGCAGGGCCTCCAGCACGGGGGCTGGTTCGTCGCCCCCTTCCTCGGGCTGTTCGCGCTGTTCGTGATCTGGCCGCTGCTGCGCGGTGTCTACCTCAGCTTCACCGACGCCAACATCTCCGGCGACGGCGCGAGCTTCATCGGCTTCGACAACTACCGCGAGGCCTTCCAGGACCGGATGATGTGGGACGCGCTCGGCCACAGCGCCTACTTCACCCTGCTCGTCGTCCCGTGCATCACGGTCCTCGCCTTCCTGCTCGCGATGCTCGCGCACCACATCGAGCGCGGGAAGTGGCTGTGGCGGCTGTGCTTCTTCGCGCCCTTCCTGCTGCCCTCGACCGTCGCGGCCAACATGTGGCAGTGGCTGTTCACCCAGGGCATCGGCCTGTTCAACCACACCCTGGGCATCGACACCCCCTGGCTGACGGACAAGTCGTACGCGATGCTCGCCATCGTCATCCAGACCCTGTGGTGGACCGTCGGCTTCAGCTTCCTGCTCTACCTCGCCGCCCTCCAGGGCATCCCGGCGCACCTGTACGAGGCCGCCAAGCTCGACGGTGCCAACGCCTGGCACCGCATGGTCCGCATCACCCTGCCGCTGCTGCGCCACATCACCGGGCTCGTCGTCGCCCTGCAGATCCTGGCCTCGCTCCAGCTCTTCGACCAGGCCGTCGTGATGATGGACTTCAGCCCCGGACCCGAGCTGAGCACCCGCTCCTTCGTCCAGTACACCCTCGAACAGGGCTTCACCAGCTACCGCGTGGGCTACGCCTCCGCGATGTCCATCATCTTCTTCGTGCTCATCGCAGTCGTCGCCCTGGCGCGGATGTGGCTGCTGCGCACCCGTGAGGAGGGCACCCGATGAGCAGCGTCCAAGCAAGGCTCAGGCCCCGCCGTTCCTGGACACCCGGCCAGATCGTCCTCACCGTCCTCGGCGCCGCCGTCTCCGCCGTCTTCGTGGCGCCGATCGCCGCGGCCCTGTTCACCTCGTTCAAGGCCGAGGCCGAGGCCGCCGAGATCCCGCCGCACTGGCTGCCCGAGGTCTGGACGGGCCAGGCCTGGAAGGCCCTCTTCGAGACCGGCAACATCACCAACTGGTTCGTGAACTCCCTGGTCGTGTCGGTCTGCGTCACCGCCGTCGTGCTGGTCGTCAGCGCCCTCGCCGGGTACGGATTCGCCCGCACCGAGTTCCGCGGCAAGAACGTCCTGCTCGGCGTCACCATGGCAGGGCTGATGATCTCCCCGGCCGTCCTCGGGGTCCCGCTCTTCACGACGGTCCAGCAGATGGGGATGGTCGACACCTACTGGGGCATGATCCTGCCCCAGTGCGCGCCCGCCGCGATGGTCTACATCCTCTACAAGTTCTTCCAGGGCATTCCCCGCGAGTTGGAGGAGGCCGCCTTCATCGACGGCGCGGGCCGCTGGCGGGTCTTCTTCACCATCGTGGTCCCGCTCGCCCGCCCGTCCCTCGCGGCGGTTGGCATCTTCACCTTCATCGCGAGCTGGAACAACTTCCTGTGGCCCTACATGGTCACCAACAACCCCGACCTGATGACCATGCCGAACGGCATCGCGACCGTCATGAACTCCTACGGCATCCAGTGGGCCCAGCTCATGGCCGGCGGCCTGATGGCGGGCCTGCCCCTCATCGTCGTCTTCGTCTTCTTCCAGCGGCAGATCGTGGCGGGCGTCGCCCACACGGGATTGGCGGGGCAGTGACCCTGAGCAGAACCCTCACGGCGGTGGCCACGGCGGCCGTCATGACCCTCCTGCCGAACGCGGCTCAGGCGGCGGAGGCGTACCCCGACCCGCGCCCCGTCAGCGGCCAGCAGATCATTCACGACCCGACCGTCATCCGCCTCAAGTCCGGCCGGTACGTGGCCTATTCGACCGGAGGCGTCATCGGCGCCCGAGTCTCCCGCGACGGCAGGCAGTGGGACGGCGCGGGCAACGCGTTCACTGAGCCGCCGAGTTGGTGGTACGAGTACAACAGCACCGGCGACCCCTGGGCCCCGGACATCTCCTACCGGGCGGGCAGGTACTGGCTGTACTACGCCGTCTCCTCCTGGGGCACGAACCACTCCGCGATCGGCGTGGCGACCTCACCCTCCGGCCTCCCCGGCACCTGGACCGACCACGGCAAGGCCTTCAGCTCCGAGACCGGCGACCACTGGAACGCCATCGACCCCGCCCTGATCAAGGCGGACGGCAGGCTGTGGATGTCGTTCGGCTCGTACTGGACGGGCATCCGCATGGTGGAGCTCGACGAGCGCACCGGCAAGGCGGTACCGGGAACCACGGTCCACCACCTGGCCACCCGACCGGACCCGCCGTACGCCGTGGAAGGCCCGTACATCGTCAAACACGGCCGCCACTACTACCTCTTCGCCTCCTACGACGCCTGCTGCGCCGGCGTGGACTCCACCTACAAGATCAAGGCGGGCCGCTCGACGGACATCAGGGGCCCCTACGTCGACAGCACCGGCAAGCCCCTCCTGGAGGGCGGCGGCGACCTCCTCCTGGAGGGCCACGGCCGCTTCATCGGAACCGGCGGCCAGTCGGTCTTCCAGGACAGGGGCAAGGACTGGCTGGCGTACCACTACTACGACGCCGAGGACGACGGCACCCCCAAGCTCGGCCTCAACAGGCTCAGTTGGGGTCGTGATGGCTGGCCTTCCGTTCAGTGACACCTATGCGAGAGGACCTCATGTCCCGTACTGCCCGCTTCACCCTCGACCCCGCCTTCACCGTCGGCGAGGTCAACCCCCGGCTCTTCGGATCCTTCGTGGAGCACCTCGGCCGCTGCGTCTACACCGGCATCTTCGAACCCGACCACCCCACCGCGGACCCCGAAGGACTGCGCCAGGACGTCCTCGACCTGGTCCGCGAGCTCGGCGTCACCGCCATCCGCTACCCCGGCGGCAACTTCGTCTCGGGCTACAAGTGGGAGGACTCGGTAGGCCCGCGCGAAGACCGCCCCCGCCGCCTCGACCTCGCCTGGCACTCGACGGAGTCCAACCGCTTCGGCCTCTCCGAGTACATCGACTTCCTGCGCAAGGTAGGCCCCCGGGCCGAACCCATGATGGCCGTGAACCTGGGCACCCGTGGCGTCCAGGAGGCGCTGGAACTCCAGGAGTACGCCAACCACCCCTCCGGCACCCGCCTCTCCGACCTGCGCCGCGGCCACGGCGACAAGGACCCCTTCGGCATCCGGCTCTGGTGCCTGGGCAACGAGATGGACGGCCCCTGGCAGACCGGCCACAAGACGGCCGAGGAGTACGGCCGCGTCGCCGCCGAGACGGCACGGGCCATGCGCCAGCTGGACCCGACCGTCGAACTCGTCGCGTGCGGCAGCTCCGGCCAGTCCATGGAGACCTTCGCCGAGTGGGAGGCGACGGTCCTGCAGGAGACGTACGACCTCGTCGACTACATCTCCCTGCACGCCTACTACGAGCCGGTGGACGGGGACGTCGACTCCTTCCTCGCCTCCGCCGTCGACATGGAGTCCTTCATCGAGAACGTGGTCGCCACCTGCGACCACGTCGGCGCCCGGCTGAAGTCGAAGAAGAAGATCAACCTCTCCTTCGACGAGTGGAACGTCTGGTACCTCTCCCGCTGGCAGGAGCAGGCGACGACGTTCGCGCAGGACGACTGGCCGGAGGCCCCCCGGCTGCTGGAGGACAACTACAGCGTCACCGACGCCGTCGTCTTCGGCTCGCTCCTGATCGCCCTGCTCCGGCACGCCGACCGGGTCACCGTCGCCTGTCTCGCGCAGCTGGTCAACGTCATCGCCCCGATCATGACCGAGCCCGGCGGGCCGGCCTGGCGGCAGACGACGTTCTTCCCGTTCGCCCAGGCCGCGAGGTACGGCCAGGGCAAGGTCCTCGACGTACGGGTGGACTCGCCGACGTACGAGACGCGGAAGTACGGCGAGGCCGATCTGCTGCACGCCACCGCGGTCCGAGCCGAGGACGGCACGGTGACCGTGTTCGCGGTGAACCGCGGCCGTACCGAGTCGCTGCCACTCGAAGTCGCCCTGAACGGGCTGGACGTGACGCGGATCGTCGAGCACAGCGTGCTGGCCGACGCCGACCCGGACGCCCGCAACACCCTGGCGGAGCCCGAGCGGGTCGTCCCGCACGTCGGCGAGGGCGCGGAGCTCACCAACGGCCGCCTGACCGCCGTACTGGAACCGCTGTCCTGGAACGTGATCCGGCTGGGCTGACGCCGGGCACCCGTGACAGCGGGGACAATGGGTCGTATGAGGATCTCGGCACGGGCGGACTACGCGGTACGGGCTGCACTGGAGCTCGCCGTACGGCACGACGACGGACCGGTGAAGGCGGAGTCCATCGCCACCGTGCAGGACATTCCGCACAAGTTCCTGGAGGGCATCCTCGGCGACCTCCGCCGCGCCGGTCTGGTCGACAGCCGGCGCGGCGGCAACGGCGGCTACCGGCTGGCCCGGGAGGCGTCGGAGATCACGGTCGCCGATGTCATCCGGGCGGTCGACGGCCCCATCGTCTCCGTGCGCGGGGTCCGGCCCACCGGGCTCTCCTACGGGGGGTCCGCCGAGCCGCTGCTGCCGCTGTGGATCGCGCTGCGGGCCAACGTCCGGCGGATCCTGGAGGGCGTCACCATCGCCGACATCGCGGCCGACGCGCTACCGGACGCCGTGAAGTCGCTCGCCGCCGAGCCGGCCGCCTGGGAAAACCCTTAACCCCTTCTCAGCCCGCGCTCAGTTTGCTCCCCTAGCGTCCCGTCCCGTCATCCCTACCCAGCCGGTAGGGAAACCAGGGATGGGAACTGCATGCGCACGCTGATACTGCTCGCTCTCGCGGGCCTGGGCGCGCAGCTCGTGGACGGCAGCCTCGGCATGGCCTACGGCGTCACCTCGACCACGCTGCTGCTGGCCATGGGCACGAATCCGGCCGTCGCCTCGGCCACCGTCCATCTCGCCGAGATCGGCACGACCCTGATGTCGGGCGCCGCGCACTGGCGGTTCGGGAACGTGGACTGGAAGGTCGTCGCGAGGATCGGCGTGCCCGGGGCGGTGGGCTCCTTCCTCGGCGCGACCGTCCTGTCCAGGGTCTCGACCGGGCTCGCCGAACCGCTGATGTCGCTGATCCTGCTGGGCCTCGGGCTGTACGTGATGACCCGCTTCACCTTCCGGGGGCTGCCGAAGGACCGTCTGGGCCAGCCCCTGCGCAGGCGGTTCCTCGCGCCGCTCGGGCTGGTCGCCGGGTTCCTCGACGCGACCGGGGGCGGCGGCTGGGGGCCGGTCGGTACGCCCGCGCTGCTGGCCGGCGGCCGGATGGAGCCGCGCAAGGTGATCGGCTCGATCGACACCAGCGAGTTCCTGGTGGCCGTCGCAGCCAGCCTCGGCTTCCTGCTCTCGCTGGGCTCGCAGGGCGTCGACTTCGTGTGGGTGGCGGCCTTCCTCATCGGCGGCCTGATCGCCGCGCCCGTCGCCGCCTGGCTGGTCCGCCTCCTCCCGCCCCGGGTCCTCGGCTCGGCGGTCGGCGGCGTCATCGTCGTCACCAACGTCCGCACGCTGCTGAAGAGCGACTGGATCGCGGCTCCGGCGGCCGTGTCGACGATCGTCTATGTCCTCCTCTACGCCGCCTGGGCCGGGGCCCTGACCTGGTCGATCCGCGCCCACCGGGCCGAACGGACGACTCAGGGGGCGTCGTCGGGGAGGTCGACGGCCAGGGTGTAGAAGCGGGTGATCTGTTCTGGGTTGTCGTTGTCGTCGGTGATCAGGTGCAGCGCCCGACGGCCCCGGTGGGGGCCCTCGGTCAGTGGGGCGCCGAGTGCCACGCCCTCGGCGTTGTCCAGCAGGGGGTTGACCTGTGGCTGTCTCGCCGGGGCGCCGGAGGAGGGGCAGTCCCCGAGGTCCACCAGCTCGCGCTTCACGGCGAACGCGGCGGCGGGCGCCTTCTCCAGGGACGGCATCCCGGTGATGTCCTGAAGGCCGGCCAGCGACACCTCGTAGACGCGGACGCTGTTGCCCTGGCCCTCGGTGTAGCCGCGTTCCAGGGCCAGGAAGCGGTCGCCGTCGCCGGTCGGGGCGAGGTCGGCGAGGCGCAGCCCGGAGTCGGTCTCGTAGGCGAGCTGGCCGTCCACCCGGTACGCGCCGCCCGGCTCGCCCGTGTAGCGCAGGATGCGGATGCGGTTGCCGCCGCGCCAGGTGCCGTCCCGGCCGAGGGGGTCCTCCAGGCCGACGTAGAGCCGGCTGCCGTCGGGGGACAGGGCGAGGGACTCGAAGATCGCGCCGCGCTGGGCGTCGCCGCCCGGTGCGCTGGCCCGGAAGGCCCGCGGGACCGGGAGTTCGTCCAGCAGCTTCCCGGTGGCCAGGCTGTAGCGGCCGATCGAGGGGGCGTACTCGGAGGCGACGAGGACGGTGTCGCCGCCCTTCTCCACGGCCAGCGCCTCTCCGTCGAAGCCCTGCGCGCCGTACGGGCTGCCGTCCCGTCGCAGGAGTTGCGTCAGGCCCGTGAGCCGGGGCTCGGGGGGCTCGCCGGGGTCGCCCAGCGTCATCCGGAACAGCACGGGTGAGGAGTTGTCCGCGAGGGAGAGGGCGGTGCGGTCGTCCCGCGACACCGAGAGGGAGGAGAGACCGACGACGCGCCGGCCCTGAAACGTGATCTTGTCCAGCCGGTCGGAGAAGCCGATCAGGGAGGCCTGCGGCGAGCACACGTCGGAAGGGAGATTCCCGGCGTCGGCGGCGAGCAAGGCGACGGGGGCGATGGCGGCCAGGACGAAGGCCGTACGGCGCTTCCAGCGCGGTCGCGGGGGAGGGGGCAGGAAGCGGTCGGGCGGGAGCGGGTGGGCGAGATTGCGGACGAAGGGGAGCTGGCCGACCTGGTTGTTGTCCTGCTGGCGAGGGGTGGGCCGGCCGCGGTGGTCGAGGGAGCCGCGGACCTCGCGGTAGATCGCGTCCAGGGTCAGGTACGGCCGGATCGGCTGCCCCTCCCGGCCCGGTATCCCCTCGCGCAGGACCCGTACGAACTCCCCCGTGAACGCCGTGCACTCCTCGCCCCGCGGGGCCAGCGCCCGGACGTTGGAGGCGGCGGAGGTCAGCAGATAGCTGCCCGCCATGCCCTGGACGTCCGCGACCGAGCGCAACGGGGTGCGAGACTGGGCGTCCATGTCACCGAGGGCGCGTCCGCTGTAGCAGCAGTCCAGGATGATGACCCGGCGCCGGGCCCGGTTGTGCTGACGCAGCGCCTCGCGGACCTCGCTGTACAGCACGGCCCTGTGCGGGAGTTCCTCCGCCGAGCCGATCACGGTGAGCCGCAGGGCGCCGAGCGGATCGACGAAGCCGTGCCCGGCGTAGTAGACGATCAGGGTGTCGCGGGCGGACTTCGCGGCCTGGACGACGGGGTCGATGAGGTCGTCGGAGGACTTGGGGTCGAGGACGACGACGCACTTGTCGGCGGGCAGTCCCCAGATCGCGCGGTCGGTCAGCGCCTCCTTCATCCGGGTGAGGTTGCGCGCGACCGTGGGCAGCTTCGGCATGCTCCGGTAGGCGGCGACACCGATCAGTACGGCGGCGGAGGCGCCGGGGTCGGGCAGCGCCTCCGTCACGCGGTGCCGTCCGGCGGGCCGTCCATGTCCCGGAGCTCACGCAGGAACTCCTCGACCTCCTCGGGACTCGCGTCGGGTCGCAGAGTGGCGCGCCGCCCGTCCCGCTCGACGACGACGTGCGACCGGGGCCGCCGGGCCCGCCGGAACTCCACGATGATGAAGCCGAGGGAGGCCACCTGGAACACGGTCTCCACGACCAGCTGGATGAGGTCGAAGGCGTCACCCATGTCGGAGTCGCTGCGGGGGAGTTGGTTCCGCAGACTGATCTCGGCATCGAGCCCGGACTGCCGCTCCGCCAGCAACCAGTCGTAGAGCTGCTTGAGTTCGCCACCGTCGGGATCGTCGGGCAGCCTGAGCTGGACGTCCATCGCCCTTCCTTCGCCCCCTGCCGGGTCGGGCCAACTCCCTGGACTCTCAGGAGAGTTTGAGATCAGAACAAGCATACGGCGCCTTGAGGAACCGCCGTCCCCTCTGACGGGAGAGCAAGGGGACCGCTGCGTGAATGGCCAAAGTTCGACCTGCCCATGTCAAGCCAGGCTTCCTACGATGCGGAGCGCCTCCTACCTTCACAGGAACACCACAGATTCTTCAAAGGTGAACCAAGGGTCGGAGGCGTAGCCACCCCCCAATCCAAGGAGAAGCCATGGCGCGTGGACTTCTGCTGAGCGGCGCCGCGCTCGCCGCTCTCGTCGCCGCCGCACTACCCGCGGAGGCGTCGGACCCGTTCGACGACCCGCCCCCGGACAAGATCATCATCAAGGTCGCCACGGTCAACGGCTCCGGCTGCCCCCAGGGCACCACCGCCGTCGCCGTGTCCGAGGACAACACCGCCTTCACCGTGACTTACAGCGACTACCTCGCCCAGGTCGGCGGCAACTCCGACCCGACCGCCTTCCGCAAGAACTGTCAGCTGAACCTGGTCGTCCACGTCCCGCAGGGCTTCACCTACGCGGTCGCCAGCGCCGACTACCGGGGCTTCGCCTCACTCCAGTCCGGTGCGAGCGCGGTCCAGCGGGCCTCGTACTACTTCCAGGGCTCACCGCAGACGGCGTACCGCAGCCATCCGTTCAGCGGCCCCCTCAACGACAACTGGCAGGCCACCGACAGCACTGACTGGGCGCAACTCGTCTGGGCGCCCTGTGGAGTTCAGCGCAACTTCAACATCAACACCGAGCTCCGGGTGAACGCCGGTACCTCCTCGCCGGCCAAGGTCAGCTTCATGACCATGGACTCGACCGACGGTGACATCAGTACCGTCTACCACCTGGCGTGGAAGGAGTGCCCGGACACCGACTGACCGCCGGCGAGGAAATCGGTCCAGGCGGCCGGGGAGACGGTGAGCCGCGGCCCCTGACGGTCCTTCGAGTCGCGGATGTGGATGGTAGCGGCGGTGACGGCGACTTCTAGGCAGTCGCCGGAACCGCTGCTGCTATAGCTCGACTTGAACCATGCCAGCTCGCTGGTGCTCATAGGTCTCCTCGCAACCGCCGCAACAGGCTCAAGGAGTCCTCGGGTGAGAGAGCCTGCGCACGCATCCTGGCATATCGCCTTTGGAGGACGCCCACCACCTTTGAGTCCGGGATGAGCTGGCCGCATTCCGGGCCCTCGATGTAAGCGAACCACCTGTTCTCGGGTGTCTCCAGGAGTTGCATGGGGCCGTGCAGCCCGGCATGTGATTCCCGCATCACCGGCATCATCTGGATCTCGACGTTCCGTAGCTCGCTGATCTCCCGGACGTGATCGATGAGTTCTCGCGTGACCTGGACACCGCCCGTGTGCCGCAGGAACAGGTGCTCTTCGAGGATGAAGCTGAACTCGGTGTTCGGGCGCTCCCGCAACAGCCGCTGACGCTCTGCCCGCGCTTCCCACTGCGCCTCGATCTGCTCGTCGGTCAGCGGCGGCAACTGGTCGTCGAACAGCTGGCGGGCGTACGCCTCCGTCTGCAACAACCCTGGGATCAACCGGCACTCATAGGTGCACAGTGTGATGGCGGTCGCCTCTAACCGAGCCCACCGCCGAAACCAAGCCGCCAGCCCCGGCTGCCGAGCCAGATGCTGTGCCGCCTTGCGTAAGGCGCCCGTGTTGCCCAGTGCCGGTTCCGCCCGGTCCGCGAACGTCGGGTCCGGCATTCTCCGGCCCAGCTCCAGCGAGGCCACCATGTGCTTCGACAGCCCCACCTCCTCCGCGAACTCCTCCCGGCTCAGCCCGGCATGCTCCCGCAGCGCCTGCACGACCGCCCCGAACGTCCGCAGGCTGTCCGACGTCTCCGGCTCGCCACCCGTACCCACCGCGCCATCGACCACTGCCGATCACCTCCCCTCGGCATGGTCACGGTCCGTCATGCGTACTGTCCACCCCGTCACCGCGTACGCTCGCGCAGCGTACGCGCCGCCGACCTGGTGAAGTGCCCCGCCCGGCCGCCAGATTGGGGGCATGCTCGTACCGCGCACCCCCCGACCGCCGGTCACCGTACGTGTGTTCACCCAGCGCCTCACCGCCACCCCGCGCGGCGCCCGCCTCGCCCGCCATCTCGCCCAGAGCCAGCTGCACCTGTGGGGCATCCCGCACGGCACCGAGGTGTCGGACGCCGTGGCGACGATCGTCGCCGAACTGGCCGCCAACGCCGTGACCCACGGCCGCGTCCCCGGCCGTGACTTCGAGTTGCGGCTGTCCCTCGTCACCGGGAGCGTCCGCGTCGAGGTCAGCGACACCTGCGCCGAACGGCGTCCGCCCGCGTCGGCGGACGTACGACCCCCGTGTCCGCTCGACGAGTACGGCCGTGGCCTCGTCCTCGTCCAGGCGCTAGCCGACCGCTGGGAGGTGCTGGAGCGGGAGCCGCCCGGCAAGACCGTCCGCGCGGAGGTGGACGTACCGAGGTGGCTGGCCGTGTTCGGGCACTGAACACCGGAGCCCGGGGTCACTTCGGCCGACAGTTGCCGCGTGGACCATTGACGCGCAAGGTGTTCGATTCTACGGTCCCGTCCGAAGTAGCGATCGTTGTTCGACATACAGAACAGGAGCGTTCGCGTGAGCCGCACCAGAACCGCTCTCCTCGCCCTTCCCGCCGCCGTCCTGCTGGCCCTCATTCCGTCCAGCGCGTCGGCCTACCCCAACCCCGGCACGGTCACGGGCTCCACGGTCGTCCACGACCCGACGATGATCCGCACCTCGTCCGGGCAGTACCTGCTCTACGCCACCGGCGGAGGCCTCGCCAGCAAGACCTCCGCCAACCGCATCGCCTTCAGCGCGGGTGCCGACGCCTTCTCCTCCCGGCCCGGCTGGTGGTCGGCGTACTCCTCCGTCCCGGAAGCCTGGGCGCCGGACATCTCGTACCGCGGTGGCAAGTACCTGATGTACTACTCCGTCTCGAAGTTCGGCTCGAACACCTCAGCCATCGGACTCGCGGCCTCCACCACCGGCCTGCCGGGCAGCTGGACGGACTACGGCACGGTCCACACGTCCAACTCCGCCAGCGACCACAACGCCATCGACCCGAACCTCTTCGTCGACGACGACGGCAAGTGGTGGCTGTCGTTCGGCAGTTGGTGGACCGGGATCAAGATGATCCAGATCAACCCGTCCACCGGCAAGCAGCTCTCCACCAACACCACCCGGTACTCCCTGGCCTCCCGCCCGACCGGCACCAAGGCGGTGGAGGCCCCGTACATCGTGAAGCGGAACGGCTACTACTACCTCTTCGCCTCGTACGACACCTGCTGCGCCGGCACCAGCTCGACGTACAAGGTCAAGGTCGGCCGGGCCACGAGCGTCACCGGGCCGTACCACGACAAGAACGGCGTGGCGATGATGAACAACGGCGGGACCCCGGTGCTGGAGTCCCACGGCCGCTACATCGGGCCCGGCGGGCAGTCGATCATGAACGACGTCGACGGCGACCTGATCGTCTACCACTACTACGACGCCCAGGACAACGGCACGCCCAAGCTCGGCATCAACCTCCTGAACTGGAGCAGCGGATGGCCCGTCGCGTACTGACGCTGCCGACCGCGCTCGCTCTTCGCGCTCGGTCCGGACGCACGTGGCCAGGGGTGCGGGGCCGTGTCGATGCGCGGCTTCACCCCATTCCGGCCGCGTTGGGCCAACCCCCGGCGCTCGGCCACCCGGTCGCCGGGGCAGGCGCGAGCCCCGGACCGGTGGTCCCGCGGACCTGCGCCGCCGTCAGCCCACCGCGGGCCGGAACACCTGGCGGCGTAGGCCCGACAGCCGCGGCGGCCGGCATCGGCGCCGGTACCGGCGTCGGCATCGGCATGGGCATGGGCGCCGCGGGCATCGGCGCCGCGGGCATCGGCGCCACAGGCATGGGCGCCACCGGCATCGGCTCCGGAGCCGGTACGGCCGCCGCGGGCATGGGCTGCGGCATCGGTATACCCGCCCCGTTCGTGGAGCTGACCAACCGATCCACGGCCGCCGTACCCGAGCTGTAGCTGGTCCCTGTAGCCAGCTCGGGCACGGCGGCCGCTCCCCTCCTGGTCCCGTAGAGCACCTGTTCCAGACCGGACACCAGGCGACGCACGTCCGTCTGGGGGCGCACCACGAGTCTCAGGAAGCGGCTGGACGAGCCGATCTTGTTGCCGCACTCACGGACCAGGATCCGGTGCTCGGTCAGCAACCGGTCCCGGACCACCGTGCCTTCGGCACCCACCGGGAGTCGTACGAACAGGAAGTTGCCCTGCGAGGGGTACACCGTCAGGCCGGGCAGTGCCGCGAGCTGGCTCGCCATGTCGAGGCGGTCCCGGCGCACCTGGTGCAGGCTCTCCGCGTACTCCTGACCATGGTTCTTCAGCATGAAGACGACATGCTCGGCGAAGGCGTTGAGGTTCCACTTGGGGAGCATGGAACGGACCCGCCCGGCGAGGGCGGGGTTGGCGACGAGATAGCCGAACCGTATGCCGTGCAGCCCGAAGTTCTTGCCGAGGCTGCGCAGCACGATGACGTTGGGCCGCAGCATCGCCTCCTGCACGACGGACGGCTCCGCCTCCGCGTCGGCGAACTCCAGGAAGCTCTCGTCGATGACGACCAGGTCCAGATCCGCCATCGCGTCCATGAACTGCGTGATCGCGTGCCGGTGGAGGAACCCGCCGTCGGGGTTGTTGGGGTTGCAGATGACGGCGACACGGGTGCCGCGGGCCCGGATGAACTCGGCGTACTGCGCGAGGTCGAGGGCGAAGCCGCTGGACTCCTGGAGCGGGAACATGTCGACCCGCTTGCCGGTCTCCATGGGCTGGTCGGTCCAGCGGCCGAAGGTGGGGACGGGGATGGCGAGGGACTCCCGGACCAGCAGATGGTCGATCCAGGTGATCAGCTCGGTCGAGCCGTTGCCCATCGCCACGGCTTGCGGCGGGAGTTGCAGGAGGTTGCACAGCTCGGCCGTGATGGTGTCCGCGCTGCTGGGGTAGTACGTGATGATGTCGCGCAACCGGCCCGCCATGTCGTCGAACATGGCGGGCGTGGGGAAGTACGGGTTGCACGGGATGCAGAAGTCGATCGGCCCGACCCCGTCACCGCCCTCACGGGTCAGCGAAGCCATCGAGGGGCTGTGCGCCGCCGTGCTGCGGAACAGCGAGGTGACGTTCTCAGCCAAGGCAACCTCCGTGTCTGGGTGGCCCGTGCGGGGGAGCACGGGCCACCCTTGGATACGGATGCCTGAGTGGCGTTGTTCAACCTCTTTGTATTTGTTGGGAAGTTGTGAACCCTCGGTGACGCAGGGTCACGCGCTGAACGAGTGCACCGTCGTCGTCCGGTACGTCTGCCCGGGGCGCAGCACCGTCGACGGGAACGACGGGTGGTTCGGCGAGTCCGGGAAGTGCTGCGTCTCCAGGCACAGGGCGTCGCCCTGGCGGTAGGTCCGGCCGGAGGGGCCGGTCAGGGTGCCGTCGAGGAAGTTGCCGGAGTAGAACTGCAGGCCCGGCTCGGTCGTGGCGATCTTCATGGTGCGGCCGGAGGCGGGGTCCCGCAGGGTGGCGATGTGCTCGGGCCGGGCGGTGATGCCCTTGTCCAGCACCCAGTTGTGGTCGAAGCCCTTGGCGGTGACCAGCTGCGGGTGCGCGACGCGGATGTCCCGGCCGATCGGCTTGGCCTTGCGGAAGTCGAAGGGGGTGCCGGCCACCTTGGCCAGCTCACCGGTGGGGATCAGTCCCGAGTCGGTGGGCGTGTAGCGGGAGGCGGCGATCGTCAGCTCGTGGTCCTCGATCGTGCCGCTGCCCTCGCCGGCCAGGTTGTAGTAGACGTGGCTGGTGAGGTTGACGACGGTGGCCTTGTCGGTGGTGGCCTCGTAGTCGATGCGCCAGTCGCCGGAGCGGGTCAGGGTGTAGGTGACCTTGGTCCTCAGCGTGCCGGGGTAGCCCATCTCACCGTCGACGCTGGTGTAGTACAGGTACAGGCCGACGTCGGAGCCCTTGGTGAACGGCTCCACGTCCCACACGCGCTTGTCGAAGCCCTGGGCGCCGCCGTGCAGGCTGTTGTCGCCGTCGTTGACGGAGAGCTGGTAGCTCTTGCCGTCGAGGGTGAACTGCCCCTTGTCGATGCGGTTGCCGTAGCGGCCGATCAGCGCGCCGAAGTACGGGCTGCTGGCGACGTAGTCCTCGAGGTTGTCGAAGCCCGCGGAGACGTTGGTGCGGCGCCCGCGCCGGTCCGGTATCTCCAGGGACTGGACGATGCCGCCGTAGGAGAGGACCTTCAGGCGGGTGCCGCCGTTCTCCAGCGACCAGCTGTAGACCTTAGTGCCGTCGGCGAGCTTGCCGAAGAGCGACTTCACCGGCCTGTGTCCTCCCGTGGCGTGTGCGGTGCCGCTCACGGCGGCGGTGACACCGGCGGCTGCCGCCCCGGCGATGAGGGTGCGTCTGTTCAGTTCCATGCAGCGGCTCCTGCGATGTGAAGCGGGCCCCGCCTTCCGGCGGGGCCCGAGCTGACTTACGAACCGACCTTGCGCTTGTTCCACACGTCGAACCCGACCGCCGCCAGCAGCACGAGTCCCTTGATGACCTGCTGCCAGTCGGTGCCGATGCCGACGAGGTTCATACCGTTGTTCAGCACGCCCAGGACCAGACCGCCGATGATCGCGCCGAGCACGGTGCCGACACCGCCGCTCATCGACGCGCCGCCGATGAACGCGGCTGCGATGGCCTCCAGCTCGAAGTTGAGGCCGGCCTTGGGCGAGGCCGCGTTGAAGCGGGCGGCGAAGACCAGACCCGCCAGGGCCGCGAGCATGCCCATGTTCAGGAAGACCAGGAAGGTGACCTTCTTGTCCTTCACACCCGACAGCTTGGCCGCCGGGAGGTTGCCGCCGATGGCGTAGATGTGGCGGCCGATGATCGCGTTGCGCATGACGTAGCCGAAGCCGACCAGCAGCACCCCGAGCACCAGCAGGACGTACGGCGCGCCCTTGTAGCTGGCGAGCAGCATCGTGAGGGTGAGGATGGCGGCGCCGATCGCGACCAGCTTCAGCAGGAAGAGGTTGAACGGCGGGACGTCCAGCGCGAACTCCTGCTGGCGGCGCCGGTCGCGGAACTCCTGGAAGATCACGAACGCGATCATCGCGAGACCGAGCAGCAGGGTGAGGTTGTGGTAGTTGGTGTCCGGGCCGACCTCGGGCATGAAGCCGTTGGAGACCTTCTGCAGCCCCTCGGGGAACGGTCCGAGGGTCTGGCCCTCGAGGAAGATCTCGGTCAGACCGCGGAAGATCAGCATGCCCGCGAGGGTGACGATGAAGGAGGGTATGCCGCCGTAGGCGATGAAGAACCCTTGTACCGCGCCCGCGAGCGCGCCCATGGCGAGACAGAGGATGACGGCGACCGGCCAGGGCAGATCGTTCTTGACCATGAACACGGCGGCCATCGAGCCGATGAACGCCGTCAGTGAGCCCACCGACAGGTCGATATGGCCCGCGATGATGACCAGCATCATGCCGATCGCGAGGATCAGGATGTAGCTGTTCTGGAGCACCAGGTTGGAGACGTTGCGCGGCAGCAGCAGGTCGCCGTCGGTCCACACAGCGAACAGCACCACGATCAGGCCGAGCGCGAACAGCATGCCGTACTGCCGCATGTTGCGGCGCATGCCGTCCAGCACCAGCTGGAGCAGGCCGTCTCCGGTGGCCGAACCGCCCTTGCCGGGCGGCGCCGGGGCCGGCGTCTTGGCGGTCACATCCGTGCTCATCGGGATACCTCTTTGTCCTTGGTCATCTGGCGCATCAGCGATTCCTGCGAGGCCTCGGCCCGCGTGAACTCGCCGGTCAGCCGCCCCGCGGCCATCGTGTAGATGCGGTCACACATGCCGAGCAGCTCCGGCAGCTCGGAGGAGATGAAGACGACCGCCTTGCCCTGGGCGGCCAACTGGTCGATGACGGTGTAGATCTCGTACTTGGCGCCGACGTCGATCCCGCGCGTCGGCTCGTCCAGGATCAGCACGTCGGGGCCCGCGAAGATCCACTTGCTGAGGACGACCTTCTGCTGGTTGCCGCCGGACAGCTTGCCCACCGGCTCGAAGACGGTGGGCGCCTTGATGTTCATGGACTTGCGGAAGCCCTCGGCGACCTGCCGCTCCCCGTGCTCGTCGACCACGCCCCGCTTGGCGACCTTGCCCAGCGCGCTGAGCGAGATGTTGCGGTTGATGGTGTCGATGAGGTTCAGGCCGTAGTGCTTGCGGTCCTCGGTGACGTACGCGATGCCGTTCCTCACCGCCTCGGGGACGGTCTTGGTACGGATCTCCTTGCCGTCCTTCAGGACCGTGCCGCCGTGGTACCGGCCGTAGGTCCGCCCGAAGACGCTCATCGCCAGTTCGGTGCGGCCCGCGCCCATCAGTCCCGCGATCCCGACGATCTCCCCGCGCCGCACGGCCAGGGACACGTCGTCGACGACCTTGCGCTGCTGGTCGATCGGGTGGTGCACGGTCCAGTTGCGGATCTCCAGGGCCGGGGCCGCGCCCTCCTCCGGCTCGTGCGGGGTGCGGTCGGGGAAGCGGTGCTCCAGGTCCCGGCCGACCATCCCGCTGATGATCCGGTCCTCGGTGGTCTCCTCGGCCTTCACGTCGAGGGTCTCGATGGTCCGGCCGTCGCGCAGGATCGTCACCGAGTCGGCGACCTTGCGGATCTCGTTGAGCTTGTGGCTGATGATGATCGAGGTGATGCCCTGGTTCTTCAGCTCCAGGATCAGATCGAGGAGCTTGCCGCTGTCCTCGTCGTTCAGGGCCGCGGTCGGCTCGTCCAGGATGAGCAGCTTCACCTTCTTCGACAGCGCCTTCGCGATCTCGACCAGCTGCTGCTTGCCGACACCGATGTCAGCGACGCGCGTGTCGGGGTGGTCGCCGAGCCCGACCCGGCGCAGCAGCTCGGTGGCGTGCCGCAGGGTCTCGGTCCAGCTGATGATCCCGCGCGTGGCGTGCTCGTTGCCGAGGAAGATGTTCTCCGCGATGGAGAGATAGGGGATCAGCGCCAGTTCCTGGTGGATGATCACGATGCCGTGATGCTCACTGGCCCTGATGTCCTTGAACTCGCAAGGCTCCCCCTCGAAGAGGATCTCGCCCTCGTACGTGCCGTGCGGGTGGACGCCGGAGAGGACCTTCATCAGGGTCGACTTGCCGGCGCCGTTCTCCCCGCAGATGGCGTGGACCTCGCCCTGCCGGACGGTCAGATTGACGTCCGACAGCGCCTTGACGCCGGGAAAGGTCTTGACGATCGAGCGCATTTCCAGGACGGGTCCCGCCATGGTCGTGCCTTCCAATCAGTGGGTGACGGCGGTTAGTTGAGGTCGCTTTCCTTGATGTAGCCGGAGTCGACGACCGTCGCCTTGTAGTTGGCCTTGTCGACGCTGACCGGGTCCAGCAGGTAGGCCGGGACGACCTTGGAGCCGTTGTCGTAGGTCTTCTCGTCGTTGACCTCGGGCTTCTTGCCGTTGAGGACGGCGTCGACCATGTTGGAGGCGACCTTGGCGAGTTCGCGGGTGTCCTTGTAGACGGTCATCGACTGCTCGTCGGCGATGATCGACTTCACCGAGGCGACCTCGGCGTCCTGGCCGGTGACGATCGGCAGCGGCTTGGACTTGGAGCCGTAGTCGTCCGACTTCAGCGCCGACAGGATGCCGATGGAGATGCCGTCGTACGGCGAGAGCACCGCGTCGACCCGCTCGCTCTTGTACGCCGAGGTCAGGATGTCGTCCATGCGCTTCTGGGCGGTGCCGCCGTCCCAGCGCAGGGTGGTGACCTGGGTGAGGTCGGTCTGCCCGGAGCGGACGACGAGCTGCTTCTTGTCGATGTAGGGCTGCAGGACGTTCATCGCGCCCTGGAAGAAGTAGCGGGTGTTGTTGTCGTCGTTGGAGCCGGCGAACAGCTCGACGTTGAAGGGGCCCTTCTCGGATCCGTCCTTCAGGCCGAGCTTCTCGACGATGTAGGTGCCCTGCAGCTCGCCGACCTTCTCGTTGTCGAAGGAGGCGTAGTAGTCGACGTTCTCGGTGCCGAGGATCAGGCGGTCGTAGGAGATCACCGGGATGTCGGCGTCCTTGGCCTGCTGGAGCACGTTGTTCATCGACTTGTTGTCGATGGCCGCGACGATCAGGGCCTTCACGCCCTGCGTGATGAGGTTCTCGATCTGGGAGACCTGCTGGTCGGGGTCGTCCTCGCCGTAGACCAGCTTGGTCTTGTAGCCCAGGTCCTTGAGGTGCTTCTCGACGTTGTTGCCGTCGGCGATCCAGCGCTCGGAGGACTTGGTCGGCATCGCGATACCGATGGTGGCGCCTTCGGTGCTCCCCTTGCCCTCCTCACTGCCGCCCTCGGAGTCCTGGCCGCAGGCGGTCAGGGTGAGGGCGAGGGAGGCGGCGGTGGCTATGGCGGCGAGTGCGGCTCGGCGATTGCGCATGGTCATCTTCCTTGATGTCTCAGCACGACTGGGTGTGTGGGATTCTGTTTGGCTGCGTCGTCTTCTGTGAAGAGGTGGCGTCGAAACCTTTATGAAGATGTTTCGAAACGTCGGAGTTCGCCGGGCAGCCGGGAGCCCAGGGGGGCCATGTCCCCGTCGGCGCCGTGCCGGGCGAGGAGGTCCAGGGCCAGCCGGCCCCGGCGCACCCGCTCCTTGGCGGTCGACAGGGTCAGCTCGCGCAGGTGATGGCCGTAGGGGTAGATCCCGGGGGCCTTCGACAGGCCGAACTTCAGATAGAGCGGTGCGCCGCGGCGGATCAGCTCGGCGACCTCGTACATGCGCACATAGCCGCCGAGATCGTCGGGGGCCTCGATGTACATGTCCATGGGGGCGGCGGACACCCGCCGGATCTCGGTGAGGTGATCGAGCGTCAGATCGCTGGGCACGTTGACGGAGTCGGCGCCGAGCCGCTCGTACACGGCGTACGCGGCCGGATTGACCGGGCCGATGAGCGCGCTCACCTTGAGCGTCGTGTCCGCCGGGATGATCCCGGCGACCCGCGCCCGGTGCAGGGTCCACAGCACGCCCTCGTCGGCGACGAGCAGGCACTTCACGCCCAGCTCCGTGGCGCGTACCGCGTCCTCGACGCACCCGGCGACGGCGTCATGGCCCCGGGCGCGCAGTCCGGCCCCCCGTGAGTCGGTGCGCGTGGAGCCGCCGATGTCCCAGGTGCCGCGCGGCCCGGTGAACAGGCAGAGCTCGATGTCGCGTTCGGCGGTGGCCTCGACCATCTCGGTGACCTCCGAGTCGGTGAGCATCCACACGCCGCTGCCCTGGCTGATCCGGTGGATCGGCACATCGAGCCGCGAGGCTTCCTTCAGGACGACGGCCAGCGCTTCGGGGCCCTCGCACGAGGGAATCTCGGTGCGCCAGCGGCCGCCGCCCGGAAAGGCGTGGGGCGAGGCGTCGTCGGGGGAGAGCTCGGGCGCGCCCAGGCCGAGGGCGGCGAGCGCCTGCTCACCGGGTCGACGGGCTGCCGTGGCGGAAGCGTCGGTCACAAGCTGTCCTTCTTGTTCGATATACCGGACGAAGTTCGCGGCTTTGGGTAGGGGAAGGCGGGAGTGGTGGGTGTACGCCGGTGCGGGGGCCGTCAGGTAACCCCCGCACCGGCATACGGTCAGGGACGCAGGAGGACCTTGCCGACCTTCGGATCGCCCGACCCCACCAGCTCGATGGCGCGCGCGAACCCGTCCAGCGGCAGCTCGTGCGTGACCAGCGGCAGCGGATCGAGCAGCCCCGCCGCGAACACCCGCGCCGTGTGCGCCCAGGCCTCCGGCGGCGCCCCGAACACGGTGTGCACCTCCAGCTGCCGTACGACGAGATCGGTGGGGTCCAGACCGAGCGCGCCCGGCGCCGGGATCCCGGTCAGGACCAGGCGCCCGCCGCGCCGGAGCAGCCCGGCCGAGACCCGGGCGGCGTCGGCGGACCCGGCGGTCTCGATGACCACGTCGAAGTCGTCCGGCAGGTCCTGGTCCTTGGTGCGGAAGTCGGTGGCCCCGAACTCCCGCGCCAGCGCCTCCCGGTCCCGCCGGGTGCCCACCACCAGCAGCTCGCCCGGCGAACCGGCGCGCAGGAACTGCACGGCGAACATGCCGAGCGTCCCGGTGCCCACCACCGCGACCCGCTCGCCCGGGCGGGCGTTCGCCTTGATCGCCGCGGCGGCGATACAGGCGGCGGGTTCCAGCAGCGCGGCGGCCGTCAGGTCGCAGTCGTCCGGCAGGACGTGCAGCAGCCGCGCCGGCAGGGTCAGCGTGGTCGCCATGGCCCCGGGCTGGGTGAACCCGGTCTCCTCGTACCCCGCGGTGCACAGCGTGGTCTCACCGGCGTGACAGCGGTCGCAGACCTGGCAGTTGCGGAAGCCCTCCCCGACGACCTTCCGGCCGACGAGCTCCGGGGGGACTCCGGCGCCGACCGCCTCGACGGTCCCCGACCACTCATGACCGGGGGTGAGCGGGTACCGGACGTACCCCTCGGGCCGGTTGCCCTGGTAGACCTCGCGGTCGCTGCCGCAGATGCCGACCGCGTGGACGCGGACCAGCGCCTCGCCGGCCTCGGGCCGCCGCGGTTCATGAGGGGTCAGCCGGTGCTCGCCGGGCGCCTCGATGACGACGGCGGTGCTCACGGCTGGGTGCCCTTCGGCTTGCGCTGCTCCCAGCCCTCGGCCCACAGGTCGAACCGGGCCTGCTGCTGCGGGAACTCGGCGGCGGCGTCGGCGTCGAACTCGACCCCGAGACCGGGGGCCTCGGAGAGGTGGAAGTACCCGTCGACGACCTGCGGGGCGCCCTTGACGACCTTCTTGATGTCGGCGTCCGCGAAGTCGTTGAAGTGCTCCAGGATCTTGAAGTTGGGCGAGGTGAACCCGACCTGGAGGGAGGCGGCGGTCAGCACGGACCCGCCGACGTTGTGCGGGGCGACGAGCATGTAGTGGGTCTCGGCGGTGGCGGCCAGCTTCCGCGTCTCCCAGATGCCGCCGATGTGACCGACGTCGGGCTGGATGATGTCGACGGCCTGGCTCTCGAAGAGCTCCCGGAACTCGATCCGGTCGTGGATCCGCTCACCCGTGGCGACCGGCATGTCGACCTTGGCGGCGACCTTCTCCAGCGCCTTGAGGTTCTCCGGCGGGCAGGGCTCCTCCAGCCAGGCGGGGTTGAAGGGCGCGAGCTCGCGGGCGAGGCGTACGGCGGTGGCGGGGGAGAAGCGGCCGTGCATCTCCAGCATCAGCTCGGCCTCGGGGCCGATGGCGTCCCGCACGGCCTCGATCAGGGAGACGGCGTACAGGGTCTGCTGGTGGTCGAGCTCGAAGTGGCCGGTGCCGAAGGGGTCGATCTTGAGCGCCTGGTAGCCGCGCTCCATCACGCCCTGGGCGGCCTTGTGGTACGCCTCCGGGGTCCGCTCGGTGGTGTACCAGCCGTTGGCGTACGCCTTCACCTTGTCGGTGACCTTGCCGCCGAGCAGCTGCCAGACCGGCACGCCCAGCGCCTTGCCCTTGATGTCCCAGCAGGCCATCTCGATGACGGCGATACCGGACATCACGATTTCACCCGCGCGGCCGTAGTCGCCGTACTTCATGCGGCGTACGAGGTCTTCCACGGCGAAGGGGTCGGAGCCGAGAATGTGGTTGGCCTCGGCCTCCCGCAGGTAACCGATCAGCGCGTCGGTGTGGCCCAGCATCCGGGTCTCGCCGACTCCCGAGATCCCCTCGTCGGTGTGCACCTGTACGTAGGTCAGGTTGCGCCACGGCGTTCCGACCACGTGTGTGCTGATTCCGGTGATGCGCACGGCAGTTGTCCCTTGCTGCGTCGTCAGCTCTTTGCGTGTGTTCGAGATTTCGACACACGTTCGAAATGCTGACGTGACAGTAGGGAGCGGGCGGCGGGGGTGTCAATGGGTCGAACGCATAACGCTTTCGGGCTTTTCGAAACCTCGATGCACCGGAGACGATCATTCCGCACACAACTTTCACAGGCGGCCCTATGAACGTCGTCTGTGCGGAACTTAGTCTTCCGGCGTCATGGACTACTGCCACCCGTGCCGACGGCACCTGAATGGCGCCCTCGCCTGCCCGGGCTGCGGCGCGCCGGTCGAAGAACTCCGCGCGTACGCGAGCGAAGAAGAGGCGTCGCACACGGCGGAGGAAGCGTACGAGCCCGAGGCCGAGGTGGAGGAGGAGTCCCGCCCGGACGCGGGCGCCGGCACGAGCCGACGGGACCGCAAGGCGGCGGCACACCGGCGCCGGCGCCGCCGCGCCCTGCTGATCACCGCGGGTTTCCTGCTGGCCGCGGGCGGCCTGAGCCTCGCCGAGTTGGGTATGGACGCCCCCGGTTCCTCCCCGGCGGCCCCGGCCGCGGCGGGCGACGCCAAGACGGACGGCGGCGCGGGCGAGGAGGCGGGCGAGTCGGCGGAGCCCATCAGCGACCCCGCGGAGGCGGTGTCCGACTCGACGTCCCCGAGTGCCTCGGCGTCCCCGTCACCGTCGAAGTCCGCCAAGGAGTCCGAGAAGCCGGAGGACAAGCCGACGAAGGAGCCCCAGTCGTCGACGACGGGCGGCGGCGTCCAGCCCGGCACGACGGCGGCTCCCGAACCGACGGCAGCGGACCCCACTCCGACTCCGAGTGCGGATCCGACAACGCAGGAGCCGGAGCCGGAACCTTCGGAGACGTGCACCCGGTTCCTCTGGTGGTGCAGCTGACCCAGGGGCGCGGGGCTGTATCGATGTGCGGCTCCGCCGTGCGGGCCCGATCAACCCCCACCGGCCCGCAGGCTACGACTCCAGCATCCGCCGCAGCAGATCCCGCAGGGCCAGCCGCTCGTCGTCGGACAACCCGGCGAGCGGCTCGCGCGCGAACCGGAGTGACTCCCGCAGGCTGCGAGCCACCCGCCGCCCCTCGGTCGTAGCCGCCGCGACCTTCACCCGCCGGTCCGCGGGATCGGGCCGCCGCTCCACGAGCCCCCGTGACTCCAGCCGGTCGACGATCCCGGTCACGTTCGACGGCTCGCACTTCAGCCGCTGTGCCAGCTTGCGCATGGGCAGGGGCTCCAGGGACAGCAGACCCAGCAGCCGAGCCTGCGCCCCGGTCAGCGCGTGCTCGGCGGCGGCGTCCTCGTACTCCTCGTGGTACCGCGCCACGACCGACCCGATCAGGTCGACGACCTCCAAGGTCAGCTCATCAGCCATGGCATCCAGCCTAACCCGATACTTGACATCATGAAATATTCAGGCGCATGGTTGTTTCAGGTACTGAAGTATTCAGGAAGGTCACCCCCATGTCCGAAACCCCCGCGCTCCCTGCCGTCAGCCGTGAGTGGCACCTGCTCAGCCGCCCGGTCGGCTGGCCGAAGCCCGAGGACTTCGCCCTGGTCGAGGCGGAGATCCGGCAGCCGGGGCCGGACGAGGTGCTGGTGCGGAACGAGTACCTCTCGGTCGACCCGTACATGCGTGGCCGGATGAGCGCCGCCAAGTCCTACGTCGCCCCCTTCGAGCTCGGCAAGGCCATGCAGGGCGGCGCCGTCGGCGAGGTCGTCGCCTCGAACGTCGACGGCATCGCCCCCGGCGACCACGTCCTGCACTTCGGCGGCTGGCGCGAGTACGCCACCGTCGGCGCCGCCCAGACCGTCAAGGTCGACGCGAACGCCGCGCCCCTGTCGACGTACCTCGGCGTGCTCGGCATGACCGGCCTCACCGCCTACGCGGGCCTGCTGCGCACCGCCTCCTTCAAGGAGGGCGACTCCGTCTTCGTGTCCGGCGCCGCGGGTGCCGTGGGCAGCCAGGTCGGCCAGATCGCCAAGCTCAAGGGCGCCTCCCGGGTCATCGGCTCGGCCGGCTCCGACGAGAAGGTCAAGCTGCTGGTCGAGGAGTACGGCTTCGACGCGGCCTTCAACTACAAGAACGGCAAGGTCGGCGACCAGCTCCGGGAGGCCGCCCCGGACGGTGTCGACGTCTACTTCGACAACGTCGGCGGTGACCACCTGGAGGCCGCCATCGGGCAGCTCAACCGGGACGGCCGGATCGCGGTCTGCGGCATGATCTCGGTCTACAACAACACCGAGCCCGCCCCCGGCCCGCGCAACCTCGCCCGGCTGATCCAGACCCGCGGCCGGATCGAGGGCTTCCTGGTCGGCGACCACTACGACCTCCAGCCGCAGTTCGTCCAGGAGGTCGGCCCCTGGGTCGCCTCGGGCGCGCTGAAGTACCGCGAGACGGTCGTCGAGGGCATCGAGAACAACCTGGAGGCGTTCCTCGGGGTCCTGCGGGGCGACAACACCGGAAAGATGATCGTCAAGCTCTGACGTCTTCTACGACTTTCCGGCATGCGGTAACTTCTTTCCGAAACCGCCGTCGATCGTGGGCGCGAGTCGCGGCGGACCGAGGAGGAGAAGACACCACATGTCCAGCACCCCCATTGGTCGAGCTGACGTCCTGTACACCGCCGTCGCCACCGCCGAGAACGGTCGCGACGGCCGGGTCGCCACCGACGACGGCAAGCTCGACGTCGTAGTGAACCCGCCGAAGGAGATGGGCGGCAGCGGCGCCGGCACCAACCCGGAGCAGCTGTTCGCCGCCGGCTACAGCGCCTGCTTCCAGGGCGCCCTGGGCGTCGTCGCCCGCCAGGAGAAGGCCGACATATCGGGCTCGACCGTCACCGCGAAGGTCGGCATCGGCAAGAACGACGAGGGATTCGGCCTGATCGTGGAGATCTCCGCGACCATCCCGAACGTGGACGCGGAGACGGCCCAGAGCCTGCTGAAGAAGGCCCACGAGGTCTGCCCGTACTCGAAGGCGACCCGCGGCAACATCACCGTGACGCTGGCCTGACCCGCCTCGTCGCCTACGACGAAGGCCGCACCCTCGGACGCGGGGTGCGGCCTTCGCCGCGCTCAGACGGCCAGCGCCGCCGTGTGGGCGGCCCGCACCAGCCGTACGTTCTCCGGTGCCGCCCCGCCCGGGAAGGCGCACCTGCGCCGGGTGTAGCCGTAGGCCAGGCCGCTGCGGGGGTCGGCGAAGGCCTGGGAGCCACCGGCGCCGCTGTGGCCGAACGCGCCGGCGCCCAGGAACGGGTACCAGACGTCCGCCGTCGCCTGGAAGCCCAGGCCGAAGGCCTTGTGGGCGCGGGCGACCAGGTCGTAGCCGACGGAGTGGATCTGGCCGACCTCGGCCACGGTGTCCGGCTTCAGCAGCGGTGGACGGCCGTCCACCTCGCTGATCGCCGCCGCGTACATCCCCGCGAGGCCGCGCGCGGCGGCGATCCCGCCCGCCGAGGCCGGTCCCTTGGCGCGCACGGTACGGGAGTTGGCGTGGTCCACCAGCTCGCCGGGTTCGGGCACGTGGGTGTTGAAGGCGATCGAGGAGAGCGTGTGCGGACCGGTGAGCGCCGAGTCCAGCAGGGCCTGCTGCTCGGGCGTGGGCGCCATCGGCTGCACCGAACGGAAGCGGGGTTCGAGGGCGGCGGGCAGACCCAGGTGGAAGTCCAGCCCGTACGGGGACCGCACCCGCTCCTCGTAGACCTCCTGGAGCGTACGGCCCGTGGCGCGCCGTACGACCTCGCCGGTCAGCGCGCCGATGACCAGGGCGTGGTAGCCGAAGGCCGTGCCGGGGCGCCAGAACGGCCGCTGGTCGGCGAGCCGTTCCGCGATGACCCGGTCGTCGGCCAGCTCCTCCGCGGAGAACCCGGCGTCCAGGCCGACCAGACCGGCCCGGTGCGCGAGCAGATCGCGCAGGGTCAGCCCGTCCTTGCCCTCCGCCCCGAACTCCGGCCAGTAGTACGTCACCTTGCGGTCCAGTTCGAGGGTGCCGTCCTGCACCAGGAGGGCGACCACCAGATGGGCGGCACCCTTGGTCGAGGAGAACACGCCGTACAGCGACTCCCCGTCCGCGCCGTCCCCGGTCCACAGGTCGACGACCCTGCGGCCGTGCACATACGCGCACAACTGCCCCTCGTAGTCGGGCCGTTCCGTCGCCACGAAGGCGGCGAACTCCTCGCGCACCGCCTCGAATCCATCCGCGACGGTGCCGTGGATCTCCCTCGTCATCCGCTCTCCTCGTTGTCGACTAGCCGCTGTGCGTGTGTGCCACAGTGAACAATGCCCTTCCCACCTGGGCGAACTCGCCCTTGGGATGATCTCTGAAAAGCGGCTCGGTGCCGAACAGGACCGCGTGCGGACCGCTGACCACGGCCGCCTGTCCCGCCGCGGCCTCCGGACCGCCGGAGCCGTCCGCGTCCGCCCGCCAGTGCCCGGACAGGAGCGGATTCCCGGTCGCGTACGACTGGTCCACCCGCACCCCCGGCCCGAGGTCGGTAAACCACACCGGCGCGTACACGAAACCAGCGTCGGCGGTGCCGTCCGGATTCACCAGCCGCACCACGCCGTTGGCGTCCCCGTTGCCCTGCACCGGCTGCGTCGCCAGCAGCCCGGTCGCCGAGTTGAGCGCCGCGCCCACCGCACCCCGTCCGACGAGCCCGTGCCCGGCGAGGAAGGCGTCCAGGGAGGCGCGGGCGGCCTGCGTGAGGCTCTCCCGGTCCAGCCCCGCCGACACGAACAGCACATCCGCCCCGGACCAGTCGAACCCCGCGTTGAGCACCGCCGTGGAGACCGGGGTGACGTCGAAGTTCATCTCCCGCAGCGCGAACAGCTCGCCCGGTGTGACGGCTGCGGCCACCCGGGGGCGGCGCAGCTCATCGCCGCCACGCATCCGCGTCGCCTCGAACACGACGTCGTACGTCCGTGCCGCCACCGCCGCCCGGGCGCGAGCCGCCCCGGGCACGAGGGCACTGCCGTCCGGAGCCTGCCGGACCGAGACACCCTCCTCCAGCAGGTGGTTCAGGGCGGCCAGTTCGCCCGGGTCGGTCAGGCGCAGGCGGAGGTCGCCGCGCGGGGCGACGTGACCGATGTCGGCCGCCGCCTCCACGGGCCGCAGCGGAAGCCCGCTCAGGCTCCCCTCGCGCACAGGCTCCACCTCGGCGCCCCACAGCCGTCCCAGGCTCCAGCCCGAGATGTCGTACATCGCCGAGACCTTGTCGCTGATGTCCCGACCGTCGGCCAGCAGTACGTTCGCCATCCCGCGCCTGGGCTGGCGCAGGTCGACGACGTAGGAGCCCTTCGGGTACGTCCGCCCGGCGAGCCGGAAGGAGTGGGCGGCGCGGGTGACGCGGACGTCGTTGGCGATCAGGTGGTCGACCAGGCGGGCGGCCGCCGTTGTGGCCCCGGGGATCACGTACGCGCGGGGGAAGGTGGTCGTGTAGACGTCCTCCGGACCGATGCCGGGGACGCCGGGAACGGTCTCCGCTGACACCGGCACCTGGGGCTCCCCGCTCGCCCCGCGTCGGAACACCTCGATCTGGTCGGCGACGAGTGAGGTGCCGCGCTCCCGGACGAAGTCGAGGGTGGCCCGGAGCGCGGCGCCCGCCACATCGGTGTTGACGCCGGCGCGGCGGCGCAGCTCGTCGACCGGCAGGGTGTCGTAGGCGGTGTTGTTCACCCGCAGCGGGATCTCCACGGTGTGCGCGGCGACCGTGCCGTGGAAGGCCGCGTACTGGGGGGTGAAGATCGGCGGCCAGTCGTCCCAGCCCTCCTCCTGGTCGCGGAAGGGGATCTGCGCGGGCTGTACGCCGTCCTTCTGCGGGGTGTGGCCGAGGCCGTTGACGGCGGCCTCCATGCCGAGGGCGTTGGCGTAGGTGTTCTTCAGGAACAGGTCGTACTCGTAGTTCTCGCCGTGCGGGGGAGTGGTGGGCTCGATGAGGGTGCCGTTGACGTAACCGTGCAGGTCGAGCATGACCGCCGGCTGCTTGTCGAGCATGATCTGCCGCATCGCGCGGGTCTCCGGCTGCGAGGCGGTCACGAAGTCCCGGTTCAGGTCGAACCCGTTGGCGTTGGCACGGGTGCCGGCGATCCGGCCGTCCGGGTTGGCGGTGATGTTGAAATAGAGGCGGGAGTGGGCGAGGAGGCCCCTGGTGCCGCTGTCCTCGGCCGTGGCCAGCCGTCGGATCAGCTTCAGGGAGGCGTCGGTGCCCTCCCACTCGTTGCCGTGGATGTTGTTGTTGAGGAAGACGGGAGTCTTGTAACTCCTCTTGATCTCTGCGGACTTGGCGGCCGCAGCGGGCGCGTTCTCGATGAGTTCCCGCATCCGCTCCTGCGCGCGGGCCTGGCGGGCGGTCTCCGGGGCGGTGACGGTGACGAGATAGAGCCGGTGTCCACCGGCCGAGCGGCCCGCGATCTCCACGCTCACCCGGTCGCCGAGGCGCTGCAGGGCGTTCAGCTCGGGCGCGATGGCGTGGTACGGGGTGAGACCCAGCTTCTGGGACTTGTCGCCGGGGTTCCGGGGATCGGGGGAGAGGACCTGCTCGCGTGGATAGCCCCGCACATGACGGGCGAGCGGGGTGTCCTCGGCGAGGGCCCGCAGCGCGGCGCTCTCCGGGGCGCGGGCCGCCCGGTCGTCGGGGGCGGCCGACTCGCGGGTGGGCGCGGGACGGTCGGCGACGGCGCTGTGCGGGGTGAGGAACAGGGATCCGGCGGTCACAAGGGCGAGGACGGGGACGGTTCTCGTGGTGCGCACGCGTACCTCCTCCGGGTCTTCCTGAGATCGGTACGGCGAGGTGTACCTGTTCGACTCAACTCCAACAAGGGGGAGTTGGTGTCACCGATGCCCCGGACGGCCCACCCGGCGGCGGGAGAGAGGGCATCCTGAGGGTGACGGTGCCCGAGCCGAGGAGAGCACATGGCGACGATCCCTCCGCTGCCCAGCAGGGACGACGTACTGCGCATGGCACGCAACACCACCGACATCACCGGCCAGCTCCTGGACACGGCCGGGAACCTCACGAGGATCGCCGTGAACACCCTTGACCCAAGGGACGGTTCGGGTCAGGAGATGCTCCGGGTGCTACGCCGGACCACCGCCGAACTGGCCGAGGCGAGCGCGTCCCCGCAGGCGCAGGAGGCCTTCTACCGCATCGTCGAGACCCTCACCCGCCTGGGCGCCACGGGCGCGCCCCTGGCGGTCCACCCGGTCAGCGAACCGGCCCAGGCCCTGCTCGCCGCGCTGGGGGACAGCCTGCTGCCGGTGCTGGACGCGGTGGAACCGGCGGTGGAGGAGTTCGCGACGGCACTGGGCGAACTGGTGGAGGCGGCCGCACCCCTGCTCCCGGCGGGCGCGGGCCTGGCAGCGGGCATCCTGCTCGCCCTGACCCCGGTCCTGCGGGAGGCGGCGGAGGTCCTGACCGACGCGACGCCGGAACTGCGCCGCATCACCGACGCGTTGACGGCGGCGGTGGCCCCTTTGATCCCGCTCCAGGTATCCCTGGCGGAGCGAGCGGCGACGGCGGGCGCCAACGCCGTACGAGCCACCCTCCCCCCGCTCGCCGACCTGACGGAAGCGGCGGCGGCCACCACGAAGGCGGCCCGCCCGGTGCTCCTCGCCGGGGAGGAACTCCTGATGGCCGGCCTCGAACAACTCCAGCCCCTCCTCCTCTCCAGCGCGTCCCGCGCAGGCCGAGTGGTCCGCTCGGCGGCGGTACGGGTGTCGGCGGCGGTGTCGCCGGCGGCGGAGCGGGGGGTGGTGGTGGCGGTGGCGGCGGGCTGACCGGAGGGGGATCCCGGCCCGCCCGATAGAGTTCGGGCATGCGCGATCTTGGGGTGGGGTTCCGGTATCTGCTGGAGGGGCAGCGGTGGGTGGCCCGGCACGGCAAGCAGTACGGGTTCGGGCTGATCCCCGGGCTGATCACGTTCGTTCTCTACGCGGCGGCACTCGTCGGCCTCGTGCTCTGGGGTGACGACTTCGTCGGCTGGTCCACGCCGTTCGCCGACGACTGGTCGAGCCCCTGGCTCGGGCTGTTCCGCGGGTTCCTGACCGGTCTGCTGTTCGCCCTCGCCCTGCTCCTCGTCGCCGTCACCTTCACCGCGGTCACGCTGCTGATCGGCCAGCCCTTCTACGAGAACCTCTCCGAGAAGGTCGACCGGGACGTCTCCCCGGACGGCACCGCCCCCGAGTCGGGGCTGCCGCTCTGGCGCGAGCTGTGGATCTCGGGCCGCGACAGCCTGCGTATCGTCGTGCGGGCCGCGCTGTGGGGCATCCTGCTCTTCGCGCTGGGCTTCGTCCCGGTCGCCGGCCAGACGGTGGTCCCGGTGATCGGGTTCATGGTCACCGGCTTCTTCCTCACCGAGGAGCTCACCGCGGTCGCCATGCAGCGCCGCGGTGTCGAACTCCGCGACCGCCTCCGCCTCCTGCGCTCCCGCAGGACCCTGGTGTGGGGCTTCGGCACCCCGCTCGGCGTGGCCTTCGTCGTGCCGTTCGTCGCGATCTTCCTGATGCCGGGCGCGGTGGCCGGAGCCACCCTCATGGCCCGCGACCTCCTCGGCGAGGAGACGGCCGACGGCGAGGCGGAGAGCCAGGACGTCAGCGCGTGAGCGCGATCGTGATGATCGCCCGCACCTGCGCGATGATGTCCAGACGGTTGCGCACGAACTCCGGATCGGTCACCTCGGAGGTGTTCCCGGTCCCGAACTGCAGCACCGGCGTGTGCACATGTCCGGCCGGCAGCGAGTCGTGCAGGCCCAGGCGGTCCCGCAGCAGCGTGGCGCGATAGGCGACCTCGTTGGAGAGGTAGTTCCCGCCGCCCCCGGCCCGCGCGGTCGACCCCGGCGTCGGTCCCTCCGGCCGCACCACGGGCTCGGTGCCGCCCGCCGGGATCTCCGTCACGCTCGTGTTGTCGTACACCGGGAACCGGCCCGTCGCGGCCGCCACGATCTTCTCGTACGGCAGGGTCGTCGTCGTCCACTGCGGCTGCGAGGCCGGATCGCCGACCGGAACGGTTTCGGTGCGGCCGATGGTGTCGTTGTCCGGGAAGCCGCCCCGCCAGGCCCCGTTGGTCCGCTCGATGTCGAACCGCCCGACCCGGCCCTGGCTGACCGTGGTGAGCAGGTCGACGCCCTTGAGATACGGCCGTAGCGTCCGCTCCACCGTCCGGTCCGTGAAGTCCTGCCAGCGCACCGGGAACACCACGGTCTCGATCCGCGCGGGACCCTCGGCGGTCTCGATCACCGTGCCGTCCAGCGCGAGCGCGGTCGCCCCGGAGGGGTTGGAGATCCGGATGTCCCGGTCCAGGGTGAACGGGTCGAACCCGGTGACCAGGATCCGCTTCAGCCCTCTGCCGTGCGGATAGCGGATCGCGGTCTGCCCGCGCGAGGTCCGCTCCAACCGCTCCAGCAGTGCGGCCCGCTGGTGGTCCGAGAGCCCGAAGCCCGGTTCCCAGGACCGCACTTCCCGCGTCATCCCCAGCCGCGCCCAGTACAGCGGCCGGTCGTCGTCCCGGCTGAGGTCCCCGGCCGAGGGCCCTCGCCCCTGCGCCCGCTCCACGGCCCGCCGCCACAGCGCGCTTCCCTGGCGTACGACGACCGAGCGGGCCTCGGCGTAGGACCGCGCCCCCGACAGCGCCCGCGCGAACTCCGGTGCCACGGTGTCGAATCCGGACCGGCTCAGGATCTCCTGGGGTACCGCCCGGCCGAGCCGCTGCTCCTCGACCGTGGGACCCGTGGCGGCCGTCGCGGTCGTGGGCGCCGTCAGGGTGGTGGCCAGCGCCAGACCCAGCGCGCAGATCCCAACGCGTATGAGATTCAAGGGGAATCCGGTCCTTCCGTTGCGGAGGAGGAGCGTGACGACAGCTCGCTTCCCCGCATCAGGGCGCCGGAACCTTCCAAGCGCCGGAACCTCAGGCGCCGGAGCCTCAGCGCGGGAAAGCCGCCACCGCCTCCCGCAGCGCCGCCAGGAAGGCCTCCCCGGCCGGGGTGAGCGAACGCCCGCGTGCCGTCGCCGCGTACACCGCCCGCGCGGGCGCCTCTTCGTCGAGCACCGGGAGAAGGGCGATGTCGGGGCGTACGGACGCCGCCGCCAGCGTCGGGACCAGGGTCACGCCGAGGCCCGCGGCGACGTAGCCCTGCTTGGCGGTCCACTCGCCGACGACGTGGGCCACGTGGGGCCGGAAGCCCTGGCGCAGGGCCGCGTCCAGCAGGGTGCCCTCGGGACGCGGGCCGCCGGAGATCCAGTCGGCGTCGGCGAGTGCGGAGAGGCGGACCGGGCTCTTACCGGCCAGCTCATGGCCGGCGGGGACCGCCACGTACAGGGACTCGTCGAGGAGGTGGTGGAGTGTGTACGCCTCCAGCGGGGCGCCGCCCGTCGTGGAGACCACCGCCAGGTCGAGGTGGCCCGCCGTCAGGCGGTCCAGCAGGGCGGGGGTCAGGCCCTCCTCGCGCGAGACGTGGACGCGTGGATGGCGGGACCGGAACGCGGCCAGCGCCTGCGGCACCAGCGCCGCGTCGGCGGTCGCGAAGGCGCCGAAGCGCAGCCGCCCGCCCGCCGCCTCCCGCAGGTCCGCCAGCTCCCGCGCGGCCCCGTGCAGCGCCTCGGCCACTGCTTCGGCGTACGGGACGAGGATCCGGCCCGCCTCGGTCAGCGATACGCCCCTGGGCAGCCGGTCGAAGAGCGGGGCGCCGCCGAGCGCGCCCTCCAGGGAGGAGATCTGCCGGGACACCGCGGACTGGGTCCAGCCCAGGGTCCGGGCGGCGACGGTGAAGGAGCCGTGCCGGGCGACCTCCAGGAAGGCCCGAAGCCAGACGGTGGAGAGGTCGGGCTCCGGCGTGACATGCGAATTCGGCATGGCCGTCATGCTAGACATTCGCTTGTCGCATCAATCGGCGGGGGCCTAGCGTCTGCCGCATGCAGCAGATCGCCTTTCTGGGCCTGGGGCACATGGGTGCTCCGATGGCCGGTCGACTCCTGGGCGCCGGGCATCCGTTGACCGTGTGGAACCGTACGGCGGCCAAGACCGGGCCGCTCGCCGCCGAGGGCGCGTCCGTGGCCGGGGGGCCCGCCGACGCGGTGCGGGACGCGGACGTCGTCGTCACCATGCTCGCGGGCCCCGACGCCCTCGCCGCGGTCGCCGATGCCGCCGCACCCGCACTGCGTCCCGGCACCCACTGGATCGACATGTCGACCGTCGGCCCCGACGCGGTACGGGATCTCGCCGCGCGGCTCGGTGACGCGGTGGCCCTGGTGGACGCGCCCGTGCTGGGCAGCACCGACCGGGCGGCCGCCGGCGAGCTGCGGATTCTCGCGGGTGGAGCGGCCGACGGTGTCACCGACGTACTCGGTGTGCTCGGCGCGGTCACCCGTACCGGGCCGCTCGGCACCGGGGCCGCGCTCAAGCTCGTCGTGAACTCGGCCGCGCTCGGCGGGGTCGCGCTGGTCGCCGAGTGTCTGCGGCTCGCGGACGCGCTCGGTGTCGACGACGGCGTCGCCCGGAGTGCACTCGGAGGGACCGCGATCGGCGGTGCGGTCGCCCGCGCCTTCGCCGACGGCGTGCACTTCGGCACCGAACTCGCCGTGAAGGACCTCGCTCTGGCCGCCTCCGCGGCTCAACTGCCGGCCCTGGAAGCCGTACTGGAGCACTACCGCAAGGCCGGTGTCCCCGACGCCGACATCTCCGCCGCCGCCGCCCGCATCCGCACCGGGAGCACCGTATGAAGGTCACGCTCGACAACCCCGCCGCCGCGCCCCAGCCCTACAGCCCCGCCTATTCGCAGGTCGCCCGGGTCGAACACGGCGACGGGGGCGTGCTGTTGTACGTCTCGGGGCAGATCGCCGAGGGCGAGACGCTTCGGGAGCAGAGCCGGGGCGTCTTCGCGATCCTGGAGTCCTTGCTCGCCGCGCACGGCGCGACCCTGGCCGACATCATCAACATCCGCACCTACCTGACCGACATCTCCCAGCTCGCCGAGTACGCCGCCGTGCGGCGGGAGTTGATCACGGGGACGCCGCCCACCAGCATGACCTTCGAGGTGCCGAAGCTGTTCCGGCCCGAGGCGCTGATCGAGATCGAGGTGGTGGCCGCGGTCACTCCTCGCCCAGCAGCCTGAGGAAGTCGCGGAAGGCGCCCGGCATGTCCACCGACTCCGGGTCCAGCAGCCACTGGTACTGCAGGCCGTCCATGACCGCGACGAGCAGGGGCGCGGTGCGCTCCGGGGTGAGGCCGCCGGGCAGCCGGTCGCCGTACTCGGCGCGCAGCACCTCCGCCATGCTGGAGCGGACGCGGCTGTAGCGCTCGGTGAAGTAGTCGCGGGCCGGGTGACCGTCGGTGACGCTCTCGCCGAGCAGCGCGGAGAAGGTCTGGACGATGCCGGGCCGCATCGCGTTGTACTCCACCAGCGAGGCGAGCAGATCGAGCCGCCACCGGGTGTCGGGCACCGCGTCCCACTGGTCGCGCTCCTTGAGTACGGCGACCAGCAGCGCGTCCTTGGTCGGGAAGTAGTGCAGCAGCCCCTGCTGGGTGAGCCCGACCCGCTCCGCGACCGCGGCGAGGCTGGCGCCCCGGTACCCGCGCTCGGCGATCACCTCGAGGGCCGCGCGCACGATCTCGGCGCGGCGCTCCTCGCTCCTGACCCTGGCGTTCATGGCGTCACCGTACGGCATCCTCCCGCGTGTCATATTACAGCAGGATAACGAAACCTACCGGGCTACAGGGCGCCCATGCAGGATGGAGGCACAGCACGGACTCACCGAGGAGGCACCGCCATGGCGGGAACCCGTACCCAGGCCGAGGCAGCACGCGAGGCGGCCGTCGAGACCGCCCTCGCCCGGCTCACCCTCGACGCGAAGGCGCGACTGCTCGCAGGCCAGGACATGTGGACCCTGCCCGCGCTGCCGGAGATCGGCCTGCGGTCCCTCGTCATGTCCGACGGCCCGATCGGCGTCCGGGGCGTGCGCTGGACCGCCGACGACCCCTCCGTCGCGCTGCCCTCCCCGACCGCCCTCGCCGCCACCTGGGACCCGGAACTCGCCCGCCGCGCCGGCGTGCTGCTCGCCCAGGAGGCCCGCCGCAAGGGCGTGCACGTGCTGCTCGCGCCCACCGTGAACCTGCACCGCTCCCCGCTCGGCGGGCGGCACTTCGAGGCCTACAGCGAGGACCCGTACCTCACCGGTCTGATCGGCGCGGGCTACGTGGCCGGCGTCCAGTCCGGCGGCGTCGGCACCACCGTCAAGCACTTCGTCGCCAACGACGCCGAGACCGACCGCTTCACCGTGAACAACACCGTCGGCGAACGCGCCCTGCGCGAGCTGTACTTGGCCCCCTTCGAGACCATCGTGGAGAACGCCCACCCCTGGGGGGTCATGACCGCGTACAACTCGGTCAACGGCACCACGATGACCGAGCACCGCTACCTCGTGAACGAGATCCTGCGCGGCGAGTGGGGCTTCGACGGCTTCAACGTCTCCGACTGGATGGCCGCCCGCTCGACCACCGGCGCCGTCGAGGGCGGCCTCGACGTCGCCATGCCCGGCCCGGACACGGTGTACGGCCCGGCCCTCGCGGCGGCCGTGCGCGCGGGGGAGGTCGAGGAGTCCGTCGTCGACGACGCCGTACGCAACGTGCTGCGCCTGGCCGCCCGGGTCGGTGCCCTGGAAGGCGCCGAGCCCGCGGTGTCCGAGCCGCCCGCCGAGGTCGACGGGGAGGCGCTGGCCCGTGAGATTGCCCGCCGGTCCTTCGTGCTGGTCCGCAACGAAGGTGCCCTCCCGCTGAAGCCGGGCCGGGTCGCCCTGATCGGCGCCGCCGCCCGTGACGCCCGGGTCCTCGGCGGCGGCTCCGCCACCGTCTTCCCGTCCCGGATCGTCTCCCCGCTGGACGGTCTCACCGCCGTGCTGCCGGACGTGACCTACGCCGTGGGCGCCGACCCGAACACCGAACTCGCCGTCGCCGGGCAGGGATTCGCCCTGCGTGCCGTCTGCCGCGACGCCGACGGGAACGTCATCGGCGCCCTCCCCGTCCCGGGCGGCCAGATCCAGTGGATGGGTTCGGACCTCCCCGACGGCGTCACCCACGACTCCCTGCACAGCGTGGAGCTGACCGGTACCTTCACCCCGCGCGAGACCGGTCCGCACACCTTCGGCATCAAGGGCCGCGGCACCTTCACGCTCACCGTCGCCGGTACGACGTACTTCGACGGCGTCCAGGGCGCGGACAGCGACGACCCCTTCATCACCTTCTTCGGCGCCCCCGAGCCCCGCGCCGAGGCCGCGCTCACGGCCGGGGAACCCGTCGAGGTCTCCCTCACCCATGTCGTCGCCCTCCCCGCGGACGCCCCGGTCAAGGCCGTCGGCTTCACGCTCGCCCACCAGGGGCCGCAGCGCGACGCGGACGAGCTGATCGCCGAGGCCGTCGAGGCCGCGCGCGCCGCCGACACCGCCGTGGTCGTCGTCGCCACCACCGACCGCGTGGAGTCGGAGGGCTTCGACCGCACCGACCTCGGCCTCCCCGGCCGCCAGGACGACCTGGTGCGTGCCGTCGCCGCCGCCAACCCCCACACCGTCGTGGTCGTCAACTCCGGCTCCCCAGTGGAACTGCCGTGGCGCGAACAGGTCGCCGCCGTCCTGCTCAGCTGGTTCCCCGGCCAGGAGGGCGGCGCGGCCCTGGCCGACGTGCTGACCGGTGCCGAGGAGCCCGGCGGCCGGCTGCCCACCACCTGGGGCTCGCTGGCCGACGCCCCGGTCACCCAGGTCGTCCCCGAGGACGGCGAACTGCCGTACCGCGAGGGCGTCTTCATCGGCTACCGCGCCTGGGACAAGCGGGGCCGCACCCCCTCGTACCCCTTCGGGCACGGCCTCGGCTACACCGAGTGGGCCTACCAGTCGCTGGAGATCGAGGGAACGACCGTGCGGATCCGGCTGCGCAACACCGGTGAGCGGGCCGGGCGCGAGGTCGTGCAGCTGTATCTGGCTCCGGCCGAGCCCGACGCGGAACGCCCGGCGCGGGCGCTGGCCGGGTTCGCGCAGGTGGCGGCGGAGCCGGGGGAGACGGTCGAGGCGGTCGTGGAGATTCCGCGCCGTGCTTTCGAGATCTGGGACGAGAAGACCAACTCATGGTCTTGTGTGAAGGGTTCGTACGAGATCCAGGTCGGCCGCTCGATCGCCGACCGCAGGCTCACCGCGGCGATTAACGTCTGAGGCGGGACACCTTCCCCATGGACAGCCCCGGTCCGGGACCTGACGCCCGGACCGGGGCTCGTGTCGTCTCAGCGCACCGAGAACGCGTACACCGTCGCCGACCGGTACAGCTCGCCCGGACGCAGCACCGTGCTCGGGAAATCCGGCCGGTTGGGGGAGTCGGGGTAGTGCTGGGTCTCCAGGGCGATGCCGTCGCCGGGCGCGAACGGCTCGGCGAGATGGTCGCCGGTGTACAGCTGGAGGCCGGGCTCGGTCGTCGAGACCGCCAGCACCCGCCCGGACCCCGGGTCGTGCAGCTCGGCGACCTCGAAGGGGACCTCGGTCACGCCCTTGTCGAGCGCGAAGTTGTGGTCGTAGCCGGCGCCCACCTTGCGCGGCGCACGGAAGTCGAACCGGGTCCCGAGGACCGACTCCACCCCGGTCGGGATCAGATCCTCGTCCACCGGCGTGAACCGGGAGGCGGAGAGGCGCAGTTCATGCCCGCCCGCGTTCCCCGACCCCGCTCCGGCCAGATTGAAGTAGCTGTGGTTCGTCAGGTTCACCACGGTCGGCGCGTCCGTCACCGCCTCGTACGCGATCCGCAGCGCCCCGGTCGCGTCCAGGGAGTACGTCGCCGACACCTCCAGCCGCCCCGGGAAGCCCTCCTCGCCGTGCGCGGCGACCCGGCTGAGCCGCACCCCGTGCTCGACCGGCTCCGCCTCCCACACCCGCTGGTCGAAGCCCCGCTCACCGCCATGCAGACAGTTCGGGCCGCTGTTCACCGGCAGCGCGTACGTCAGCCCGTCCAGGGTGAAGCGGCCGCCCGCGATCCGGTTGGCGTACCGCCCCACCAGAGCACCGAAGTACGGACCCGGACGAGCCGGGTAGTCGCTCAGTTCCGCGAACCCCAGCACCACGTTCCCGGCGACCCCGTCGCGGTCCGGGACCTCCAGCGACTGCACGATCCCGCCGTACGTGAGCACCCGCACCCGCACACCGGCCCGCTCCAGGGTCCAGCGGTGCACGGCCGTGCCATCGGAAAGTGTTCCGAAGAGTTCGTTCATGTGCGAGACCATGAGCCGAACACTAAGTCACCCCGACTTCGCGGTGACGGTGCGGTAGGCGATCTCCGCCAGACGCGCCTGGCCGTTCACACTCGGGTGGAACCAGTCCCAGCGGCTCAGCTGGTCCGTGCCGAAGCGGTACGCGTACACCGCGCCCCCGTCGGTGCGGCACCGCCGGTCCTTGGCGCACACCTCCTTCAGCACCTTGTTGTAGTCCTCCACCCGCTTCTGCACGGTCTCCCGGCGCAGCGTCGCCGCCGAGTCCAGGGAGTCCGCGTCACCGAGCATCGAGGGGCAGATGCCGAGCTTCCACACCTGCTTCCCCAGCGGATTGGTCCGCCCCTGGGACCACAGCCGCTTCAGATCCGGCACGCTCGCCACGTACACCTGCGCCTTCGGCAGCGCCCCGCGCAGCGTGCGCATCGCCTCCTCGAACTGGGAGCGGAAGTCGGCGACCGAGGTCATCGCGTCGGTGGTGTCCCGGCAGGCGTCGTTGGCCCCGGCCATCACCGTCACCAGCTCGGGCCTGCGGGTCGCCGCCTGCGCCATCTGCCCGGGCAGGTCCGCCATCCGCGCCCCGGTCACCGCGTAGTTCCAGCTCCGCTCGGCGGCCCTGGTCCCGCCCAGCAGCCGTACCGCGAGACTGTCCACGTCCGCGCTGCTGCCGGTCGCCCACGACACCTCCGGGCAGTCCGAGAGCACCGAGCAGGCGTCGAAGCCGCGGGTGATGGAGTCGCCTACGGCCGCGAGCGACTCGGGGCTGCGGTCCCACACCGGCGTCGGCTTCGGTTTCACCCGCTTCACGTCCGTCCCCGACGGTCCCGGTGAGTTCCCCCCGACGGCGTCACAGCCGGCCAGGCCCAGGACGGCCGCGGACAGCACGGCGAGCACGGCTCGTTCGCGGTGACCGGTCTTCCGCATCCGCTGCTGATCCCCTCGGTCGTCGACTACTGCTCCCCTCCCCATACAACGCGTGGGAGTTCCCGAGCGCGCGCGAGGCAACGGATCGACCCCGCACAGGCGTCCTGCCGGGTGAATGGCGGGCGTTTCACGGCATCGGGACCGACGGTACGTCACACTCCTTGCGCCGCCGCACGGTAGCCTCGCCATCAACGTGGCTGCCCGGCCACAGCCGTCCGCCAGTTCGCAAGATGTCCCGCTCTGCCCGGAGGTCCCGGTGACGACACGTGGAGTTCTGTACGTGCACTCCGCGCCGCGCGCGCTGTGCCCGCACGTCGAGTGGGCCGTCGCCGGGGTGCTCGGCACGCGCGTCAACCTCGACTGGATCCGGCAGCCCGCCGCGCCCGGCACCTGGCGCTCGGAGTTCTCCTGGAAGGGCGAGGTCGGCACCGCCTCCAAGCTGGCCTCGGCGCTGCGCGGCTGGCACCTGCTGCGTTTCGAGGTGACCGCCGAACCCTGCCCCACGGCGGAGGGCGAGCGCTACAGCTGCACCCCCGACCTCGGCATCTTCCACGCGGTGACCGGCATCCACGGCGACATCCTGATCCCCGAGGACCGGCTGCGCGCCGCGCTGACCCGCTCCCAGCGCGGTGAGACGGACCTGGAGGCCGAGATCGCCAAACTCCTGGGCAAGCCGTGGGACGACGAGCTGGAGCCGTTCCGGTACGCGGGAGAGGGAGCGCCGGTGCGCTGGCTGCACCAGGTCGTCTGAGGCACATGTGAAGGGCCCCCACCTCACGAGGTGGGGGCCCTTCAGTCGCGTAGGGGAGCCGCTCAGACGGTCCTGAACGCCAGCACCACGTTGTGCCCGCCGAAGCCGAACGAGTCGTTCAGCGCGGCGATCCGGCCCTCGACCGGCAGCTTGCGGGCCTCGCCGCGGACCACGTCCGCGTTGGCCTCGGCCTCGGGGTCGAGGTTCTCGACGTTGATGGTCGGCGGAGCCACCCGGTGGTACAGGGCGAGCACGGTCGCGACCGTCTCGACACCACCGGCGCCACCGAGCAGATGCCCGGTCATCGACTTGGTCGCCGACACCGCGATGTGGTCGGTGTCGTCGCCGAACACCTTCCGCAGCGCCTTCAGCTCGGCGATGTCACCGGCCGGCGTCGAGGTGGCGTGCGCGTTGACGTGCACGATCTCCGACGGCTGCAGGTCGGTGCGGTCCAGCAGGTTCTGCAGGGCGTGCGCGATACCGCGGCCCTCCGGCTCCGGCTGCACGATGTCGTGGCCGTCGGCGGAGATGCCCTGGCCGACCGCCTCGGCGTACACCCGCGCACCGCGCTTGGCGGCGTGCTCGGCGGACTCCAGGACGACCACACCGGCGCCCTCGCCGAGGACGAAGCCGTCCCGGGCGGTGTCGTAGGGGCGCGAGGCGCCCTCGGGGTCCTCGTTGTTCTTGGACATCGCCATCATGTTGCCGAACGCGGCGATGGGCAGCGGGTGGATCGCCGCCTCGGTGCCGCCGGCGACGACCACGTCGGCACGGCCGGACCGGATCATCTCGATGGCGTAGCCGATGGCCTCGGCGCCCGAGGCGCAGGCGGAGACCGGCGTGTGCACGCCCGCGCGGGCGCCCACGGCCAGACCCACGTTCGCGGAGGGGCCGTTCGGCATCAGCATGGGGACGGTGTGCGGGGAGACGCGGCGGACGCCCTTCTCCTTGAGTACGTCGTACTGGTCGAGCAGGGTCGTCACGCCACCGATGCCGGAGGCGATGACCGCACCGAGCCGGTCCGGGTCGACGTTGCCGTCCTCACCGGCCTTGTCGGTGAAACCGGCGTCGGCCCAGGCCTCCTTCGCCGCGATCAGCGCGAACTGGGCCGAGCGGTCCAGTCGGCGGGCCTGCGGACGGGCGATCACCTCGGTCGGCTCAACGGCGACCGGGGCGGCGATCCGGACCGCCTGGTCGGCGGCCCACTCCTGCTCCAGGGGCTTGACACCGGAACGTCCGGCGACGAGGCCCTCCCAGGTAGAGGCCGCGTCGCCACCCAGCGGTGTGGTTGCGCCGATACCGGTGACGACCACGGTGCGATTGGTCGAGCTCACGGGAATTCTTTCTCCAACGGGATACGAGGATTCAGCGGCGCCACCGCCGGGTGGCGGGGCCGGGGCACATCCGGCCTAAGCGGAAACTCAGGCCTGGTGCTTGAGGATGTAGTCGGTCGCGTCGCCGACCGTCTTGAGGTTCTTCACGTCCTCGTCCGGGATCTTGACGTCGAAGCGCTCTTCGGCGGCGACGACGACCTCGACCATGGACAGGGAGTCGACGTCCAGGTCGTCGGTGAAGGACTTGTCCAGCTGGACGTCCTCGACCGGGATGCCGGCGATCTCGTTCACGATGTCGGCGAGACCGGCGACGATCTCTTCCTGAGTGGCGGCCATGTCAGGCGCTCCTTCGTAGATGTTCCAGAGGGTTTGGCAGTGCGTTCCGAACCGGACCGAAACGATGATCCGGCACGGAGTGCCTAGGGGAGGGTAACGACAGTGGCGGCGTAGACGAGACCCGCCCCGAAGCCGATGACGAGCGCGGTGTCGCCGCTCTTCGCCTCGCCGGTCGCCAGAAGCCGCTCCATCGCGAGCGGAATCGAGGCGGCCGAGGTGTTGCCGGTGGTGCGCACATCGCGGGCGACCGTGACGTGCTCCGGCAGTTTCAGCGTCTTCACCATCGAGTCGATGATCCGCTCGTTGGCCTGGTGGGGAATGAAGACGTCCAGGTCGTCCGGGGTGATTCCGGCCGCGTCCAGCGCCTGCTGGGCGACCTTCGCCATCTCGAACACGGCCCAGCGGAACACCGCCTGGCCCTCCTGCGTGATCGCAGGGAACTTGTCGACCTCGCCGGTGCGGTAGTCCGTCCACGGCACGGTCTGCTTGATCGTCTCGGACTTGTCGCCCTCGGAGCCCCAGACCGTGGGGCCGATGGCCGGCTCCTGGGCGGGGCCGACGACGACCGCGCCGGCGCCGTCGCCGAACAGGAAGGCCGTCGCGCGGTCCTCCAGGTCGGTGAGGTCGGAGAGCCGCTCCACGCCGATGACGAGGACGTACTCCGCGCTGCCCTCGACGATCATGCCCTTGGCGAGGGTCAGGCCGTAGCCGAAGCCCGCGCAGCCGGCCGAGATGTCGAAGGCGGCGGCCTTGTTCGTGCCGAGCTTGTCGGCGATCTCGGTGGCGACGGCCGGGGTCTGCCGGAAGTTGGAGACGGTCGAGACGATCACGCCGCCGATCTGCTCGGCGGAGATGCCGGCGTCCGCGATGGCCTTCCCGGACGCCTCGATCGACATGGCGGCCACGGTCTCCTCGTCGGAGGCCCAGTGCCGGGTCTCGATACCGGAGCGCGAGCGGATCCACTCGTCGGACGAGTCGATCTTCTCGAGGATCACCTCGTTGGGCACGACCCGGGTCGGGCGGTAGCCGCCGACACCGAGGATGCGCGCGTACGGGGCGCCCTTGCTGGGCTTGATCTTCGCCATGCTGCTCGGACTCCTTGTCAGGCCGTGTGCTCGGCGATGAGCTCGCGAGCGGCGTCGAGGTCGTCGGGGGTCTTCAGGGCGAGCGTCGGTACGCCCTTCATCGCGCGCTTGGCGAGACCGGTGAGCGTACCGCCGGGGCACACCTCGATCAGCGCGGTCGCGCCGAGGCCGACGAAGGTCTCCATGCACAGGTCCCAGCGGACCGGGTTGGCGACCTGGCCGACCAGCCGGTCGAGCACCTCGGTGCCGGTGGTGACGGTCCGGCCGTCCTTGTTGGAGACGTAGGGGACCGTCGGGTCGGCGGGGCTGAGCTCCTTGGCGGCCTCGGCCAGCTTCTCGACGGCGGGCGCCATGTGGTGCGTGTGGAACGCGCCCGCGACCTTCAGCGGAACGACCTTGCGCACGCCCTCGGGCTTGTCCGCCTCCAGCGCGGCGAGCTGCTCCAGCGTGCCCGCGGCCACGATCTGGCCGGCGCCGTTGATGTTCGCCGGGGTCAGCCCGAGCTTCTCCAGGTGCGCGACCGAGGTCTCCGGGTCGCCGCCGAGCAGCGCCGACATTCCGGTCTCGGTGATCGCGGCGGCCTCGGCCATGGCCAGCCCCCGCTTGCGTACGAGGGTCAGCGCGGCGGTCTCGTCCAGCACGCCCGCGAAGGCGGCGGCGGTGATCTCACCGACGCTGTGTCCGGCGACGGCGCCGGGCGTCACGGCACCCAGTGCCGAGGCGGACAGGATCCCGGCCGCCACGAGGAGCGGCTGGGCCACGGAGGTGTCCCGGATCTCGTCCGCGTCGGCCTTGGTGCCGTAGTGGACGAGGTCGAGGCCGATGGCGTCGGACCAGGCGGCGACGCGGTCGGCGACGCCGGGCAGGTCGAGCCAGGGAGTCAGGAAGCCGGGCGTCTGGGCGCCCTGGCCGGGAGCGACGAGTACGAGCACTCTCACACTCTCTCTTGAGGGCGGCCACAACCGCCCGTGAGGACAGGGACGAAGAACACGAGGGGGTTTTGTGGGCCCCCGACAAAACCCTACGGCTGAAGATCGCCGTCCACCAGACGCCCCAGGATGAGCGCGATCCGCAGTGTGAACGCGGAGCGTACATCGGAAGGCGACCAGCCGGTGACGTCAGTCACACGTCGGAGCCGGTAGCGCACGGTGTTGGGATGCACGAACAGCATCCGGGCGGCGCCTTCGAGACTGCTCGCCTGTTCGAGATAGACGGAGAGGGTCTCCAGAAGAGCGGACCCGGCCTCCTCCAGCGGTCTGTAGATCTCCTCCACCAACTGCTCGCGCGCACTGGGATCCCCGGCGATGGCGCGCTCCGGAAGCAGATCGTCCGCCAGCACCGGGCGCGGGGCGTCCTGCCAGGCGGAACAGGCCTTGAGCCCGGCCGCCGCGGCCTGCGCGGAGCGGGTCGCGGCGAGCAGGTCCGGCACGATGGGCCCGGCCACGACGGGTCCGGCGGCATACGGGCCGATCAGGGACTTCGCGACGGCGAGGGGATTGTCGCTGCCGCCGGCGATCACGACGAGCCGGTCGCCGAGGACGCCGGTCAGCACCTGGAGCTTGGCATGCCGGGCGGCCCGCCGGATCGCCTCGACGGTCAGCTCGGAGTCCCCGTCGGGGGCGGTGCCGAGGACGACGCAGACATGCTCGGGGGAGTTCCAGCCGAGCGCGGCGGCCCGGGAGACGGCGCCCTCGTCGGCCTCCCCACTGAGCACGGCGTTGACGACGAGGGACTCCAGCCGGGCGTCCCAGGCACCGCGTGCCTCGGCGGCCTGGGCGTAGACCTGGGCGGTGGCGAAGGCGATCTCACGGGCGTAGACGAGGAGCGCCTCGCGCAGCACCGACTCGTCGCCGGGGGCGGCGACCTCGTCGATCGCGGACTCCATGACCTCGATGGTGGTGCGCACCATCTCCACGGTCTGGCGGAGCGTGATGGCCCGGGTCAGCTCGCGCGGCGCGGTCCCGAAGACGTCGGTCGAGATGGCCTGGGGGGCGTCGGGATGCCGGAACCACTCGGTGAAGGCGGCGATACCGGCCTGGGCGACAAGACCGATCCAGGAACGGTTCTCCGGGGGCATGGCCCGGTACCACGGGAGCGTCTCGTCCATGCGCGTGATGGCCTGCGCGGCGAGACTGCCGGAGGACTTCTCCAGCCGCTTCAGGGTCGCGGAGTGCGGATGGGCGGCGTGCGCTGCGGCTTCGGACTTGCGGGCTTCGGGTTCGGGCACGGGGACAAGACTGCCTTATCCGGACGGGAGCGTGCGCTGGCGGGGTCTACGGTGGGGTCCGTGATGGACGTACGGCGCGCCGACGAGCGCTATCCAGGGGGCGACGCGGCGGCCGGAATCGACTCCCGGCACGCCTTCTCCTTCGGCCCCCACTACGACCCCGACAACCTCCGCTTCGGCGCGATGATCGCCTGCAACGAGGAGCGCCTGGCCCCCGGCGCCGGGTTCGACGAACACCCGCACAGCCACACGGAGATCGTGACGTGGGTGGTGGAGGGCGAGCTGACCCACCGGGACTCGCGGGGCCACGAGACGACGGTCCGGCCCGGCGACGTCCAGCGCCTGAGCTCGGCGGCGGGCGTCCGGCACGTGGAACGCAACGACACCACCGCCCCCCTGACCTTCGTCCAGACCTGGCTGGCCCCCCTGGACCCGGGCGGCACCCCGTCGTACGAGATCGTCCCCGGCATCGCGGACTCCACGCCGTACGCGATCCCGGAGGCGGGCGCCATGCTGCACGTACGGCGCCTCGCCCCGGGCGAGCGGACGGCGGTGCCGGACGGGGCGTACGTCTACGTGCACGTGGTGCGCGGTGAGGTACGCCTCGGCGAGGAGACGCTGGCCGCGGGCGACGCGGCACGCCTCCATGACGCCAGGGACGTGGAGGCGGTGGGGGTGACGGGGGTGGAGCTGCTGATGTGGGAGATGGGTTAGAGCTCGGTCAGCACCGCGTCGGTCAGCACCGGCCAGACCTCCACCGCCCACGGTCCGAAGGCCCGGTCGGTGAGGGCGACGCAGGCCGCCCGTGCGTCCGGGTCGATCCAGACGAAGGTGCCCGACTGGCCGAAGTGGCCGAAGGTGCGCGGTGAGGACGAAGCGCCGGTCCAGTGGGGGGACTTGCCGTCGCGGATCTCGAAGCCGAGACCCCAGTCGTTGGGGTTCTGGTGGCCGTAGCCCGGCAGGACGCCCTTCGTACCGGGGTACTGGACCGTCATCGCCCCGGCGACCGTCCGCGGGTCCAGCAGGCGCGGTGCCTGGACCTCCGCCGCGAACCGCAGGAGGTCGTCCACCGTGGAGACGCCGTCCTTCGCGGGGGAGCCCTCCAGGGACGTCGACGTCATCCCCAGCGGCTCCAGCACCGCCTGCCGCAGATACTCGGCGAACGGGATGTCCGCGGCCTTCGCGATGTGGTCCCCGAGCTGTTCGAAGCCGGCGTTGGAGTACAGCCGCCGCTCTCCGGGCGCCGCCGTCACGCGGTGCTCGTCGAAGGCGAGCCCCGAGGTGTGGGCGAGGAGATGGCGGACCGTCGAGCCGGGAGGGCCCGCCGGTTCGTCGAGCTCGATCGCCCCCTCCTCGTACGCGACCAGCGCGGCGTACGCCGCCAGCGGCTTGGTGACCGAGGCGAGCGGGAAGCGCTGCCCGGTCGGGCCACGGGTCCCGAGGACCGTCCCGTCGGCACGCACGACACCCGCCGCGGCAGTGGGCACCGGCCAGTTCTCGATCAACGCGAGGCTCTTCATGGCACCGAGCCTAAAGGTGCTCAGAGCTTCAGCCGCAGGAAGGGGTCGGGCGTGCGCGCGAAGCCCAGGGAGGCGTACAGCGGCTCGGCGTCCGCGGAGGCGGTGAGGTCGACCTGGCCGACACCCCGCTCACGGAACCAGTCCAGGAGCGACTCCATGCAGGCGCGGGCGTAGCCGCGGCGTCGCGCGTCCGGGTCGGTCGCCACGCTGAAGACGTACCCGCACAGTCCGCGCGGGTTGGCCGCCTTGCCGATCCGGTACTCCACCGTCCCCACCACCAGCGCGGCGAGCGCGTCCGGCCGGTCCGGATGATCGACGACGAACGCCGCGAAGTCCCCCTCCGGCTCGGCGAGACGGGCCCGCAGCCCCGGCAGCCCGAGCGCGTGCCAGTCGGTGGAGGTGTCGGCTCCGGCCAGCGAATCGATCATCACCTGCCGCAGCCGCAGCACTTCCGGGGCATCATCGGCGGTGGCACGACGTACGAGGCTCATGTGCGGCACGCTAGCGACGGTGATCACGTCATGTCCCGTGGTTTTCTCACCTGTTCCGCTTGCTTGGAGTGCACTCCAAGGCCATAGCGTTGAGGCCATGACGGTGATGGAGACCACGGGTACCAGGACCGACACCTGCGCGGGACCGCCGCATGTCGACCGGCGGCCCGACGGTCAGGACAAGTACACGATCAGCGAGGTCGCCGCGTTCACCGGCCTGACCGCGCACACCCTGCGCTGGTACGAGCGCATCGGCCTGATGCCGCACATCGACCGCTCGCACACCGGCCAGCGCCGCTACAGCAACCGCGACCTGGACTGGCTCGACCTCGTCGGCAAGCTCCGGCTCACCGGTATGCCGGTCGCCGACATGGTCCGCTACGCCGAGCTGGTGCGCGAGGGCGACCACACCTACGGCGAGCGCTACGCGCTGCTGGAGGAGACCCGCCGGGACGTGCTGGCCCGGATCGCGGAACTCCAGGACACACTCGCCGTGCTCGACCGCAAGATCGCTTTCTACGGCGACGCCGGGCAGGCCCTGGCGTCGGAGAGGCCCCGATGACCGAGAACAGCAGGATCGCGACCGTACGCCTGGGCGACACCGGACCCGAGACGGGGGTGCAGGGCCTCGGCTGCATGGGCATGAGCTTCGCCTACGGCCCCACGGACGCGAAGGAGTCCAGGGCCACCCTGGAGCGGGCGCTGGAACTGGGCGTCACCCTGTACGACACGGCCGACGTCTACGGCGCCGGCGAGAACGAACGCTTCCTGTCCCCCTTCTTCCGGGCCCACCGCGACGAGATCGTCCTCGCGACCAAGTTCGCCATGGAGATCCCGCCGGACGACCCGACCCGACGGATCATCCGCAACGACGCCCCCTACATCCGGCAGGCCGTCGAGGCGAGCCTGAAACGCCTGGACGTCGAGGTGATCGACCTCTACTACATGCACCGCCGGGACGTGAACGTGCCCGTGGAGGAGACCGTCGCCACCATGGCCGAGCTGGTCCGCGAGGGCAAGGTCAAGCACCTGGGCCTGAGCGAGGTCACGGCCGCCGAACTGCGTGCCGCGCACGCCGTGCACCCCATCGCCGCCGTGCAGTCGGAGTGGTCGCTGTTCAGCCGGGACATCGAGGCGCAGGTGGTGCCCGCGGCCCGGGACCTCGGCGTGGCGCTGGTGCCGTACTCCCCGCTCGGCCGGGGCTTCCTCGCGGGGTCCTTCAGTACCGCGGACACCCTGACGGCCGACGACTTCCGCCGCCGCCAGCCCCGGTTCACCGGCGAGAACGCCACCGCCAACGCGGCCCTGCTGGCCCCGATCCGCGAGATCGCCGACGCCCACGGGGTCTCCCTCGGCCAGATCGCCCTGGCCTGGGTCCAGCGGCAGAGCGTGGTCCACGACCTCCCGGTCGTCCCGATCCCGGGCACCCGCAAGCCGAGCCGTGTGGAGGAGAACACGGCGGCCACCCGCATCGAACTGACGGAAGAGGAAATGGGGTTGCTCGACCCGATCGCGGAACAGGTGGCGGGGGACCGGTACGCGGACATGACGTTCACCTCCGCTGGACGGGAGTAGTCCCTACAGCTCCGCCAGCAGCTCCGCCTTCTTCACGGAGAACTCCTCATCGGTGACCAGCCCGGCCTGGTGCAACTCCCCGAGATGGCGGATCCGTTCGGCGATGTCGGCCGGGTCGCGGCGCGGTGCCGCCGCGACCGGCGCCGGCCCGCAGCGCCGAACCGCTTCCAGGACCGCCGCCGCGAACGGCAGCGACTCGTGCACCGGGCCGTACCCCAGCCCGAACACCACCGCCGCCGGATCGTGGTCCACCTGCGCCGGAGCGATCTCCCCGCGCCGCAGCAGCCTTAGGTGACCCTCGAAGACCTCCGGCGAACGCCACTCGACCCCGCTCAGGTCACCGATCGCGAAGGACTGGTCCCCGGCCTTCCACTTCGCCGACGACGCGCCCGTCCAGAACCAGCGGAACTTCACGGTCCGCCCGTCGAAGGACGCCTTCCCGTCGTACGCCTTGAAGGACAGCGGAGCCTCCGGCGCCGAGACCAGGAAACGATCCGCCGGACCGGACTCGGTCAGCTGAGCGCGCAGCTCGTCGGCGTAGTACTCGGCCAGCGTCTCGCGCTCGGCGGGCAGCACCAGACGGTACGGATCGCTGCCCTCCTTCAGCTGCTCGCCGGCCGCCTCCATCAGCGGATCGGCTCCCGGCCGGGGCTCGGCCCGCAGCACCACCGTGCCGCGCTTGCCGGGTGAGAGGGTCACCGCGGAGATCGCCTCCAGCGGCACACGCCGCTCACCGAGCGTCTGGAGCAGCTTGGGTGTTCGAATCCCCCGTTCGTAACGGATGAGCACGGAGTCGGACTCGAACTCCCAGGCGGCATGAAATCCGGCCAGTACGTCACCCATGCGGCTCATCGTATGCGGCACGAGCTCCTCCGTCGCCTCTCCGCGCAGACCGTAGTTTCTGCGTCTCTACGCGCGTCCGACCGCCGTGGTGCCGGACAAACCCTCCCGGCACGCCTCTTCATCTTCCGCGCAGTCCACCGAGTGGTACGCGCCAACCCCGATCTCCGCGAAGTTGCGCACACTGTCCGTGCCGGGCTCGAAGTACCCGCTGTGTCCCTTGGCGTCCCGCGCCGACAGCACCCGCGCCCCGAACGCCGAGGACATCGGGTCGGCGCCGTGACCGAGGCCGCCGAACTCCAGGTTCGGCACGTCCTGGATCCAGTCGTCGGCGTCCCGCATCGCCCACACCCGTGCCGAGGTGTCCAGGTGCGAGGCCTTCGCGACGCGCATCCCGGGGCTGCCCGCCACCGCGATGTCGGCCACCCGCTCCGGCAGGGTGTGCGCGGCGACTCCGCACACCACCGAGCCGTAGGAGTGGCAGAACAGCGCCACCGGCGAGTTGCCGGGCAGCGCCCGCACCAGCGCGTTCAGACGTACGGCGCCCTGCTCGGCGCGAGTGGCGATCGCCGAGTCGATGCCGAGGCCGCCGGGCGCGGTGTAGTCGGCCCAGGCGATCACGGCGGTCCGCTTCGAGGGGTTCGCCGTGCGCTCGGCCGCGTACAGCGACTGCGCCATGCCGACCGGGGCCGAGTACTTGCGGTAGGTGCGCTGGAAGGTGAGCACGTCGGTGTCGACGCCGGGGACGACGACGGAGACCCGCTCGGCCTTGTCCAGATCGCCGAAGACCTCGGCGATCCGGCCCGAGCCCGCCGGATCGAAGGCGAGGATGTGCCGCCCGGGGCTCATCAGCGCCTCGTAGCGGTTCATCCGGCGACCCGCCTCCTGCTGGCCCGCGGGGCTGAGCCGCTTGTCGTGCATGCGTTTCAGCTCGACCTTGCGGGCCTGCAGCAGCGCGACCCGGTTGGCCTGGTAGCGCAGTTGGACCGGGGCACCGTTCATGTTGCCGACCGCGAGCGGGTAGCGGCGCGCCAGGGCGGCGCGCTGGTCGGCGGTGAGCGTGGCGAAGAACCGGGTCAGCACGGCCGGGGCGGAGTCGGGGTCGGGCAGCCGGTGACCGGCGATCCGCCCCTGCTCCCAGGCCGAGATGGAGGCCTCGAGGGCGGGCGTGGTGCGCTGGTTGCGCAGCGCGGTCCAGCCGGTGGTCGCCAGCATGACGAACACCACGGCCAGCGCGAGCAGAGCGCGCCAGACGTTCAGTTGCGGGGACGTGTCGAAGGAAGTCACTGGGAGGACACACTAGGAGAACGAACGAGTCTCGCGTTAACCGAGTGACGGGGATCACGTTTCGAGCCCGCTGTGGGTCAGCGCTCCCGCCAGCTCTCGGTCAGCGCCGGTCCCACCTGCTCCAGGTAGGCGACGGTCAGTTCGCGGATGCCCTCCAGGCTGAAGTCCTCGCCCATGCTCCACTGCCGCTCGGTGACTCGCATCACCCCGCCGAAGACCGCCACCGCGAGCCGTGGCCGGGGGTCGGCGTCCACATCGAGGCCCTCGCGCTCGGCCAGCACCCGCGCGATGCGCTCCTCGGTCTCCGCCGAGCGCCGCAGATGCGCGGCGAGCAGCGTCGGCGTCGACTCCACGACCTTGTACATCCGCAGGTACAGCGCCACCGGGACGACCGACTCGATGACCTCGTGCAGCCCGTCCCAGCCGCGCAGCACGGCCTGCCGCAGCGCCTCCATCGGCGCCTCCCCGGGCGGCCGCAGCCGCACGGCCTCGACGTAGTACGCCTCCGCCATCTCCTGTACGGCGAAGGCGGCCTCCTCCTTGTTCGCGAAGTAGCGGAAGAAGGTGCGCTGGGAGACGTCGACGGCGGCGGCGATGTCGTCGACGGTCGTCTGCTCGTATCCCCTGGTGGTGAAGAGCTCGAGCGCCGCCCGAAGCAGGGCGTCCCGGGTGCGCTGCTTCTTGCGTTCGCGGAGTGTTTGCATATCCGTCAGTTACCGACTTGTGAATTGGTTTGTCAATTGTCAGAGGCTGTCACTAGCCTCCGACGCATGACTAGTCAGACCATCGTCGACAAGGCGCCCCAGGACGCCTCCCCGCCGTCCGGACTGCGCGGGCATCCCTGGTTCACGCTCATAACCGTCGCCGTGGGCGTGATGATGGTGGCGCTGGACGGCACCATCGTGGCGATCGCCAACCCGGCCATCCAGAAGGACCTCGGCGCCACCTTCGCCGAGGTGCAGTGGATCACCAACGGCTACTTCCTGGCCCTCGCGGTCTCCCTGATCACCGCGGGCAAGCTCGGCGACCGATTCGGGCACCGGCAGACCTTCCTCATCGGGGTGGTCGGCTTCGCCGCCGCCTCCGGCCTGATCGGCATGTCCAGCAGCATCGGCTTCGTCGTCGCCTTCCGGGTGCTCCAGGGCCTGTTCGGCGCGCTGCTCATGCCGGCCGCGCTCGGTCTGCTGCGGGCGACGTTCCCGGCCGAGAAGCTCAACATGGCGATCGGCATCTGGGGCATGGTCATCGGCGCCTCCACCGCGGGCGGCCCGATCCTCGGCGGTGTCCTCGTCGAGCACGTGAACTGGCAGTCGGTGTTCTTCATCAACGTGCCGGTCGGCGTCCTCGCCCTCGTCCTCGGTGTGCTGATCCTGCTGGACCACCGCGCCGAGAACGCCCCGCGCTCCTTCGACCTGCTCGGCATCGCGCTGCTCTCGGCCGCGATGTTCTGCCTGGTCTGGGCGCTCATCAAGGCGCCGGAGTGGGGCTGGGGCGACGGCTGGACCTGGCTGTTCATCGTGGGGTCGGTGGCGCTGTTCGTGCTCTTCGCCTTCTGGGAGACGAAGGTCAGGGAACCGCTGATCCCGCTGACGCTGTTCCGCTCGGTCCCGCTGTCGGCCGGGGTGGTGCTGATGGTCCTGATGGCCATCGCCTTCATGGGCGGCCTGTTCTTCGTGACGTTCTACCTCCAGAACGTGCACGGCATGAGCCCGATCGACGCGGGCCTGCACCTGCTCCCGCTCACCGGCATGATGATCGTCGGCTCCCCGCTGGCGGGCGCGGTGATCACGAAGCTGGGCCCGAGGGTCCCGCTGGCCGGAGGCATGGCGCTCACCGCCATCGCCATGTACGGCATGTCCACGCTGGAGACGGACACCAGCAGCGGCCTGATGTCCATCTGGTTCGCCCTGCTCGGCCTCGGCCTCGCGCCGGTCATGGTCGGCGCGACGGAGGTCATCGTCGGCAACGCCGCGATGGAGCTCTCCGGTGTCGCCGGTGGCCTCCAGCAGGCCGCGATGCAGATCGGCGGCAGCCTCGGCACGGCCGTGCTGGGCGCCGTGATGGCCTCCAAGGTGGACAGCGACCTCGCCGGGAACTGGGCGGACGCGGGCCTGCCGAAGCTGACGCCGGCTCAGGAGGCCCAGGCCTCCGAGGCGGTGCAGGTCGGTGTGGCGCCGGTGGCTCCGGGCACCCCGCAGGAGGTCGCCGCGAAGATCACGGACGTCGCGCACGACACCTTCATCTCCGGGATGAGCCTCGCCTCGCTGGTCGCGGCCGGTGTGGCGGCGGTGGCCGTCGCGGTCGCCTTCCTCACCAAGCGCGGCGAGAACGCGGAGGCGGGCGCGGGAGCCGCGCACATCTGAGGAAGCGGGGACGTCTGAGAAAGCAAGGGATTCGAGAGGCTTTTCCCCTATCAGGGTGACAAAGCTAAAGATTCCTCGTCCTGGGCACGCGCCGCAGGTCACAGTGGGTCAAGCCCTCCGTACGGCATGTTCCTCGGGCAAGTTCGTACGGCGAGGAGGGTGACCGGTGCTGCGGCGCGCTGCCGGAGGGGGACAGCGCGCCAGCAGCCCGGACGCATAGACGCGTCAGACGGGGTACCCGCTCAGGGAACCGAAACCGAACTCAACGAACGAACGGTTCCCGGGAGTTGAATGGTGATGGCGGGATTCGGGCACGGAACGCGCAGGCACCCCCGCACGCGTGGCCGGTCGTGGTCACGGTCCGGGCCGGATCGCGCGACGCTCGGAATCATCGGAACCATCTGCGCGGTGGCGGGCTTCTTCACCCTGGGCATCATCCTCGGCCCGATCGCCATCGCCTGCGGCTGGCTCGCGATGAACCGCACCTGGTCCGGAACCCGCCCGCTCCCGGCGGTCGTCGCCCTGGTCCTGGGCGCGATAGACACCCTGCTGGCCCTGATCTGGCTCTCCGGGGCGTAGTCACTGCTGCGGCGCTCGCTCCGACAGTGTGGCGACCTCCGCGCGAAGACACCGCACCTCCTCGGTCAGCTTCTCGATGGCCTCCGTCTGGCGGCGCTCCTCCGCGTCGTCCATCTCGAAGCGGGCGATGAACCAGGCGGCGATGTTCGCGGTCACCACACCCAGCAGCGCGATGCCCGACAGCATCAGGCCCACCGCGAGGACGCGGCCCAGACCGGTGGTCGGGGCATGGTCGCCGTAGCCGACCGTGGTCATGGTGGTGAAGGACCACCACACCGCGTCACCCAGCGTCTTGATGTTCCCATCCGGGGCGTCCCGTTCCACGGACAGCACCGCGAGAGAGCCGAACATCAGCAGGCCTACCACCGAGCCGACCACGTACGTCGTCAGGCGGACCTGTGACGCCATCCGGGCCCGGCGGCCCACCAGCATCAGCGTCGAGACCAGCCGCAGCAGCCGGAGCGGCTGGATCAGCGGCAGCACCACCGCGCACAGGTCGAGCCAGTGCCGCCGTACGAACTCCCACCGCCGCTCGGCCAGTCCGAGCCGCACCAGGTAGTCCGTCGCGAAGGCGGCCCACACCATCCATTCGACGACCGCGCACGCGCGGGTCAGCGCGCGGCTCGCCGAACTGTCCACGATCGGCACGGCGTAGGCGACGGCGAACAGCACCGCCAGTGCCATCAGCGGCCGTTGCGTGCGCTGTTCCCAACGGTCCTGCGCGGGTCTCTCCTTCATGCGCAAATCGTAGGAAACGCCGGAGGGCCGAGGGGCGCTGGCCCCTCGGCCCTCCATCCGTCGTCGAGCGGAGCTCTACGCGTCGCCCCCGGCAGCGCCCGGATCGGCCGCCGAGACGTCGAGCAGCTGGTACCGGTCGATCGCCTGCTTCAGCGCCGAACGGTCCACCTTGCCCTCCTTCGCCAGCTCCGTGAGCACGGCCACCACGATCGACTGCGCGTCGATGTGGAAGTACCGGCGCGCGGCGCCCCGGGTGTCGGCGAAGCCGAAGCCGTCCGCGCCCAGCGACTGGTACGTCCCCGGCACCCAGCGCGCGATCTGGTCCGGAACCGACCGCATCCAGTCCGACACAGCCACGAACGGCCCCTCGGCGCCGCTGAGCTTCCGTGTCACCCACGGCACCCGCTGCTCCTCCTCCGGGTGCAGCAGGTTGTGCTCCTCGCACGCCACGGCCTCGCGGCGCAGCTCGTTGAAGGAGGTCGCCGACCAGATGTCGGCCTTCACGTTCCACTCCTCGGCGAGGATTTTCTGTGCCTCGACCGCCCAGGGCACCGCCACACCCGAGGCGATGATCTGCGCCGGGATGGAGCCCGCGGTGCCCTCGCTGAAGCGGTACACGCCCTTGAGGATGCCCTCGACGTCCACGTTCTCCGGCTCGGCGGGGTGCTGGATCGGCTCGTTGTAGACGGTGAGGTAGTAGAAGACGTCCTCACCGGGCTTGCCGTCCGCCGTCGGGCCGTACATCCGCCGCAGACCGTCCTGGACGATGTGCGCGATCTCGAAGCCGAAGGCCGGGTCGTACGCCACACAGCCCGGGTTCGTCGACGCCAGCAGCTGCGAGTGGCCGTCCGCGTGCTGCAGGCCCTCACCGGTCAGGGTGGTGCGGCCGGCGGTCGCGCCGAGCACGAAACCGCGCGAGAGCTGGTCGGCCATCTGCCAGAACTGGTCGCCGGTCCGCTGGAAACCGAACATCGAGTAGAAGACGTAGACCGGGATCAGCGGTTCGCCGTGCGTGGCGTAGGCGGAACCCGCCGCGATCAGCGAAGCCGTGCAGCCCGCCTCGGAGATGCCGTCGTGCAGCATCTGCCCGTTCGGCGCCTCCTTGTAGGCGAGCAGCAGCTCGCGGTCCACCGACTCGTACTGCTGCCCGAGCGGGTTGTAGATCTTCGCGCTCGGGAAGAAGGAGTCCATGCCGAAGGTGCGGTACTCGTCGGGCGCGATCAGCACGAACCGCTTGCCGATCTCCTTGTCCCGCATGAGGTCCTTCAGCAACCGCACAAAGGCCATGGTCGTCGCGATCGACTGCTGGCCCGACCCCTTCTTCACGGTCGCGTACGTCTTGTCCTCGGGCAGCGGGAGCGGCTTGGCGCGCATGACACGGGTCGGGACGTAACCCCCGAGCGCCTGCCGGCGGTCGTGCATGTACTGGATCTCCTCGGTGTCCCGCCCGGGGTGGTAGTACGGCGGCGCGCCGGACTCCAGCTCCTTGTCGGAGATCGGCAGGTGGAGGCGGTCCCGGAAGCGCTTGAGGTCGTCGACCGTCAGCTTCTTCATCTGGTGCGTGGCGTTGCGGCCCTCGAAGTTCGGGCCCAGCGTCCAGCCCTTGATCGTCTTGGCCAGGATCACGGTCGGCTGGCCCTTGTGGGCCTTGGCCGCCGAGAAGGCCGCGAAGATCTTCTTGTGGTCGTGACCGCCACGTCCCAGGTGCAGGATCTGGTCGTCGGTCATGTTCTCGACCATCGCGCGCAGCCGGTGGTCGTCGCCGAAGAAGTGGTCGCGGATGTACGCGCCGGTCTCGGTGGCGTACGTCTGGAACTGGCCGTCCGGGGTGGTGTTCATCCGGTTGACCAGCAGACCGTCCCGGTCCTGGGCCAGCAGCGGGTCCCAGGTGCGGTCCCAGACCAGCTTGATCACGTTCCAGCCGGCGCCCCGGAAGATCGACTCCAGCTCCTGGATGATCTTGCCATTGCCGCGCACCGGTCCGTCGAGCCGCTGGAGGTTGCAGTTGACGACGAAGGTGAGGTTGTCCAGGCCCTCACGGGCGGCGATGGACAGCTGGCCGAGCGACTCCGGCTCGTCCATCTCGCCGTCCCCGAGGAACGCCCACACATGCGACTTGGAGGTGTCCGCGATCCCGCGCGCCTCCATGTATCGGTTCATCCGCGCCTGGTAGATCGCGCCGATCGGGCCGAGGCCCATCGAGACGGTCGGGAACTCCCAGAAGTCCGGCATCAGCCGCGGGTGGGGGTAGCTCGACAGGCCGTACGGGGCCTTGGACTTCTCCTGGCGGAACGCGTCCAGGTTCTGCTCGCTGAGTCGGTCCAGCAGGAAGGCGCGGGCGTAGATGCCCGGCGAGGCGTGGCCCTGGAAGAAGACCTGGTCGCCGCCGTCGCCCTCGTCCTTGCCCCGGAAGAAGTGGTTGAAGCCCACGTCGTACAGGGAGGCGGAGGAGGCGAAGGTGGCGATGTGGCCGCCCACGCCGATGCCCGGACGCTGGGCCCGGGACACCATGACCGCGGCGTTCCAGCGGGTCGCGTTGAGGATCTTGCGCTCGATCTCCTCGTTGCCGGGGAAGAACGGCTCGTCCTTGGTCGCGATCGTGTTGACGTAGTCCGTGCTGCGCATCTCGGGCACGGCCACGCGCTTCTCGCGGGCCCGCTCGATCAGCCGCAGCATCAGGTAGCGGGCCCGCTCGCGGCCGCGCTCGTCCACAGCGGCGTCGAGGGAGTCGAGCCACTCCTGGGTTTCCTCGGGATCGAAGTCAGGAACCTGACTCGGAAGGCCGCCAATGATGATCGGGTTGCGATCGGATCCGGAAGCCACGCTGGTCCTTACCTGTCAGAGGGCTGATATGGGCTGATATTCGAGTGTGCGCCAGTTCCCCATCGTGTACCTCGGGACGGCAAACGTCATCTCTACCGTGAGGTAATCCAAGCCTGGTCCTCGTCGAGGGTTCCCAAAAGCGCAAAGAGGGCAGAACGGTGTGGCGTGTGTCACCTTGGGGTGTGACGCCATGACGGGAGTTGCGTGGACACGGCCCGGAACGTCACCGTTTCGGCGGTCTGGACGGCCGGGTACTTGCGCGATCCGCCCCGCCCGTGTGGACTACGGCCAATGCTTCGCGCACGCGCGTGGCTGAGTTATTCCCGAAGACATGATCAGGAGGCAACCCGTGAGCGCGACCGCGGACCACGCGGAGGAGCGGACCAGCCTTGCCGAGAGGCTGGGATTCCGGCCCGAGCAGGTGGTCCAGGAGATCGGCTACGACGAGGACGTAGACCAGGAACTCCGCGAGGCCATTGAGGAAGCCATCGGCAGCGATCTCGTGGACGAGGACTACGACGACGTCGCCGATGCCGTGGTGCTGTGGTTCCGCGACGAGGACGGCGACCTGACAGACGCCCTGGTGGACGCCATCTCGTTCATCGAGGAGGGCGGCTCGATCCTGCTGCTGACGCCGAAGACCGGCCGTGACGGCTACGTCGAGCCCAGCGACATCTCCGACGCCGCCAGGACCGCCGGACTCACCGCGGCCAAGAGTGTCAGCGCCGGCAAGGACTGGAGCGGCAGCCGACTCGCCACGCCGAAGGCGGCCAAGTCGCCCAAGAAGTGATCCCCTTTTCGGACACACCGGACGGGCCGACTTCGGTCGGCCCGTCCGTGGGCCCTTCGTGATCGCTGCGTAGGGTGGTCCCCGACCACCCGAACAGCCCCACCGAAGGGACAAGCCGGTAATGGCCATCCAGGTCGGCGAAAAGGCCCCCGACTTCGAGCTCAAGGACAACCACGGCCGTGCCGTGCGGCTGTCCGACTTCCGCGGTCAGAAGAACGTGGTGCTGCTCTTCTACCCGTTCGCCTTCACCGGAGTCTGCACCGGCGAACTGTGCGAGCTGCGCGACAACCTGCCGAAGTTCGCGGACCGCGACACCCAGCTGCTCGCCGTCTCCAACGACTCCATCCACACCCTGCGCGTCTTCGCCGAGCAGGAGGGCCTGGAGTACCCGCTGCTCAGCGACTTCTGGCCGCACGGCAACGTCTCGCGCGACTACGGCGTCTTCGACGAGGACAAGGGCTGCGCGGTGCGCGGCACCTTCGTCATCGACAAGGAGGGCGTCGTCCGCTGGACGGTCGTCAACGGCCTGCCGGACGCCCGTGACCTGAACGAGTACGTCAAGGCGCTCGACACCCTGTGATTGATGGGTGCCAAGGCCTACGGGTCACGGGAACCCCTCACTAGGATCGACTCGTTGATCCGGTACCAAACGCATGGCGGGGCTCCCCGCCCCTGGACATCAATGGAGGACTCGTGGGAGTCAGCCTCAGCAAGGGCGGCAACGTATCTCTCAGCAAGGAGGCGCCTGGTCTGACCGCGGTCATCATCGGTCTCGGATGGGACATCCGGACCACGACCGGCACGGACTTCGACCTGGACGCGAGCGCGCTGCTGCTGAACAACTCCGGCAAGGTTGCCAGCGACGCGCACTTCATCTTCTTCAACAACCTCAAGAGCCCGGACGGCTCCGTCGAGCACACGGGTGACAACCTCACCGGTGAGGGCGAGGGCGACGACGAGCAGATCAAGGTCAACCTCGCCGGCGTGCCCGCCGACGTGGAGAAGATCGTCTTCCCGGTGTCGATCTACGACGCCGAGAACCGTCAGCAGTCCTTCGGCCAGGTCCGCAACGCCTTCATCCGCGTGGTGAACCAGGCCGGCGGCACCGAGATCGCCCGTTACGACCTCAGCGAGGACGCCTCCACCGAGACCGCGATGGTCTTCGGTGAGCTCTACCGCCACGGCGCGGAGTGGAAGTTCCGCGCCATCGGCCAGGGCTACGCCTCGGGCCTGCGCGGTATCGCGCAGGACTTCGGCGTGAACGTCTGAGCCTGTAACGACCCGCGCTCCAACCACCCGGCGCCGCACGGTTTGCGTGCGGCGCCGGTGGCGCAGGGAAACAACCAAAGAAGCCTGACCTGGGGAGGATCAGCATCATGGGCGTCACGCTCGCCAAGGGGGGCAATGTCTCCCTGTCCAAGGCCGCACCGAACCTCACCCAGGTGATGATCGGGCTCGGCTGGGACGCGCGCTCCACCACCGGCGCCCCCTTCGACCTCGACGCCAGCGCGCTGATGTGCAACGGCGGACGGGTGATGGGGGACGAGTGGTTCGTTTTCTACAACCAGCTCAAGAGCCCGGACGGCTCCGTGGAGCACACCGGCGACAACCTCACCGGCGAGGGCGACGGCGACGACGAGTCGCTGCTGATCGACCTCTCCAAGGTGCCCACCCAGTGCGACAAGATCGTCTTCCCCGTCTCGATCCATATGGCCGACGAGCGCGGCCAGACCTTCGGACAGGTCAGCAACGCCTTCATCCGGGTGGTCAACCAGGCCGACGGCCAGGAACTCGCCCGTTACGACCTCAGCGAGGACGCCTCCACCGAGACGGCGATGATCTTCGGCGAGGTCTACCGCTACCAGGGCGAGTGGAAGTTCCGCGCGGTGGGACAGGGGTACGCGTCCGGTCTGCGTGGGATCGCCCTGGACTTCGGGGTCAATGTTTCCTAGTTCGTTATGAGCAAAAGTCGGGGCCCGCTGGGCGGCGCGGAGGGCCCGACTAGACTTCGGCTTCAAAAGTTCGTAAAGCCGAGTACGGCGCGGGGGAGACCCGTACATACAGGATTGGGTAGCCAGTGGTTCTGAAAACCTTCGGCTGGTCGTTCGCGGTCACCGCGCTCGGCCTCGTCGCAGCGGTCCTCTTCGGGGGGTGGACCGCCTTCGGCATCGTGGCGATCCTCTCCGTGCTCGAGATCTCGCTGTCCTTCGACAACGCGGTGGTCAACGCCGGGATCCTGAAGAAGATGAATGCCTTCTGGCAGAAGATCTTCCTCACCATCGGCATCCTGATCGCCGTCTTCGGTATGCGACTGGTCTTCCCCGTCGTCATCGTCGCGATCAGCGCCTCCATGGGCCCGATCGAGGCCGTCGACCTGGCTCTGACGGACAAGGACCGTTACGAGCAGCTCGTCACCGACGCCCACCCGGCGATCGCCGCCTTCGGTGGCATGTTCCTGCTGATGATCTTCCTCGACTTCATCTTCGAGGACCGGGACATCAAGTGGCTCGGCTGGATCGAGCGCCCGCTGGCCAAGCTCGGCAAGGTCGACATGCTGTCGGTCTGTATCGCGCTGATCGTGCTGCTGGTCACCTCGATGACCTTCGCGACCCACGCCCATCTGCACGCGGGCACCGCGGACAAGGCAGAGACGGTTCTGCTCTCCGGCATCGGCGGTCTGATCACCTACATGGTCGTCGGCGGACTCTCCGGCTACTTCGAGGACAAGCTCGAGGAAGAGGAGGAGCGCGAGCACGAGGCCGAGGAAGCGGCGGAGCGCGAGGGCAAGCCCCGCTCGGCGATCCAGCTCGCGGGCAAGGCCGCCTTCTTCATGTTCCTCTACCTCGAGGTCCTGGACGCGTCCTTCTCTTTCGACGGCGTCATCGGCGCCTTCGCCATCACCAACGACATCGTGCTGATGGCGCTGGGTCTGGGCATCGGCGCGATGTACGTCCGTTCGCTCACGGTCTACCTGGTCCGCCAGGGCACCCTCGACGACTACGTCTACCTTGAGCACGGCGCCCACTACGCCATCGGCGCCCTCGCCGCGATCCTGCTGATCACCATCCAGTACCAGATCAGCGAGCTCATCACCGGCTCCATCGGCGTCATCCTGATCGGCTGGTCCTTCCTCTCCTCGGTGCGCCGCAACCGCGCCCTCGCGGCCGCTGAGGGAAAAGCGGAGACCTCGGACAAGACTGAGGTCTCGTCCGGGGTGTGACAGCCCTTCGGGTGAGGAACGCTTCTGTTCGGGGCGGCCGGGTCTCCGGCCGCCCCGTCGGCTTATCCAAGTGTGTGTTGTGGGGGCGGGAATGGGGTTGTTGGACGGGCTGCTTTGGCGTGGACGCGCCGACCAGTTCGACTCGGGCAGCGCGTCGAGCAACGCGATCGAGCTGACCAAGCGGCACGGGCAGGTCTCCCTCACCAAGCAGGACGCGGCCACCGGGCATCTGCGGATCAACCTGAACTGGCGGATGCGCAGCTCCGACATAGGCGGTCCGCAGCGGGAGAGCCTGCTGCGGCATCCGTTCAAGGCGCTGAAGCCGCCGGAGGTCGTCGGGCACAGCCAGAGCATGGTCAACGTCGACCTGGACCTCGGGTGCCTGTACGAGCTGGCCGACGGCACGAAGGGGGTCGTCCAGCCGCTCGGCGGACTGCTGGGGGATGTGAACGCGCCGCCGTACGTGAAACTCAGCGGGGACGACCGGTTCGGGTCGGCGTCCGGCGAGACGATCTACGTCAACCTCGACCAGCGCGAGAAGATCAGGCGGCTGCTGGTGTTCGTGTACATCTACGACCAGACGCCGGCGTTCGATCGTACGCAGGCGACGGTGACGCTCTATCCGAGCAATGGGCCGCGGATCGAGATCGGGCTGGACGAGCGGCATCCGATGGCTCGGTCGTGCGCGGTGGTGATGATCGAGAACGTGAAGGGCGAGCTTCTCGTTCGGCGCGAGGTCAAGTTCGTGTACGGGTTTCAGGCCGAACTCGACCGGTTGTACGGGTGGGGACTGCAGTGGGGGCGCGGTTACAAGGCGAAGGCGGAGAAGTAGTCGCCCGGGAGCTCCCGCGCCCCCGCGGGGGTCTTCCTCACCGGCCGATGAACTGTGGGCCCTGCGGCGGCAGGCGGAAATCTCCTGTCGGCGCCGGGACCGGGGTGACCTGGGGCGGGTAGCCGTAGCCGCCCTGGGCGGGCCGGCTGGTGGGCTGGGGGTAGCCGTAGGCCGGCTGGGTCGGGGGCGGCGCCTGCGGGGCCTGCGGGTAGCCGTACGCCGGCTGGGGCGGGACCGCGGTCGTCGGCTGCTCCGGGGGGAGCGGCTGGGACTTGGGCTCCTCCGCCGGTTCCTGGGGGGCCTGGGCCTCCGACTCGTCCACCGAGATGCCGAAGTCCGTCGCCAGGCCCTTCAGCCCGTTGGAGTAGCCCTCGCCCAGCGCGCGGAACTTCCAGCCCTCGCCGCGGCGGTACAGCTCGCCGCAGATCAGGGCCGTCTCCTTGCCCGTCTCCGGCTTGATGTCGAAGTGCAGCAGCGGTTCGCCGTCGGCGACCGAGGCGTCGTACAGCAGGATGCGCAGGGACCGTACGCGGTCGAACGTGGCGCCGTCCGCCGAAGCGACCAGATAAATCTGGCTGACGTCGGGCTCGACACCGGCGAGATCTGTCTGGATCGTGTCGGTGAGGCCTTCGGCGACTCGCTTCTTGCCGAGCCGCCAGACCTTCCCGGCGGGGTGACGGGGCTGGTTGTAGAAAACGAAGTCCTCGTCGGATCGCACTCGACCGTCGGGGCCGAGGAGCAGCGCCGAGGCATCGACATCCGGGACCCCCTGCCCGGGCGTCCAGCGGAGCACGGCACGTACGGTCGTGGCTTCGAGCGGGACGTTCGACCCCTTCAGCATCGCGTGCGTCATGCGGTCATCCTGCCCTCTCGGTAGTGATCACGACAACGCGGGGTACATGATCACATGACGGTGTCCGCACCCGCGTTACCAGAAATTCATGCCCTACGGGAACCCCTGACATCGCTATCTACGTACTATTACCGGCCACCTGTGAACGGATCACAGGGGCCGCTCAGCCACCACGGGGGAGATCTATGCGTCATTTCGGGCACATTGCCCCTGAGGTGCGGCAGCGCCTTTTCCACCGGGAGCCGTGCGAGTTCGACGCGGACTCCCCGGCCAGGCTGCTCGCCGCCGCCCTGGGCGCCACGCTGTACAGCCCCGCCACCCGGCCCAAGCTCGCGGACGACGTCCTCAAGCAGTCCGCCCGTGGCGTGGTGTCGATGGTGCTGTGCCTGGAGGACTCGATCGGCGACGAGGACGTCGCGGCCGGCGAGGAGAACCTCGTCCGCCAGTTCACCGACCTGGCCGGACGCGCGGGCGCCGACCTGCCGCTGCTGTTCATCCGGGTCCGCGCGCCCGAGCAGATCCCCGACCTGGTGCACCGGCTCGGCCCCGCCGTACGGCTGCTGTCCGGATTCGTGCTGCCGAAGTTCACCGAGGAGCGCGGCATCCCCTTCCTGGAGGCGGTGGCGGCCGCCGAGGCGGCGAGCGGGCGGCGGCTGTTCGCCATGCCCGTGCTGGAGTCGCCCGAGCTGCTCTTCCGCGAGTCCCGCGTGGAGACGCTCGAGGGGATCTTCCGTGCAGTGGACAAGTATCGTGAGAGAGTGCTGGCGCTGCGGCTCGGCGTGACCGACTTCTGCTCCTCCTACGGTCTGCGCCGGGCTCCCGACATGACGGCCTACGACGTGCAGATCGTCGCCTCCGTCATCGCCGACGTGGTCAACATGCTGGGCCGCGCCGACGGCACCGGTTTCACCGTGACCGGGCCGGTGTGGGAGTACTTCCGGGTGCAGGAACGTATGTTCAAGCCCCAGCTGCGCCGCAGCCCCTTCCTGGAGGGGCAGGCCGAGGAACTGCGCGAGGCCCTCATCGAGCACGCCATGGACGGTCTGCTCCGCGAGATCGCCCTCGACCAGGCCAACGGCCTCACCGGCAAGACCTGCATCCACCCCTCCCACGTCCTGCCCGTGCACGCGCTGTCCGTGGTCAGCCACGAGGAGTTCAGCGACGCGCAGGACATCCTGCGACCCGAACGCGGCGGCGGAGGCGTGCTGCGGTCGGCGTACACGAACAAGATGAACGAGGTGAAGCCGCACCGCGCCTGGGCGGAGCGCACCCTGTTGCGTGCCGAGGTCTTCGGGGTGGCCAACGAGGACGTCGGCTTCGTGGAGCTGCTCGCCGCCGGAATCCCCGGCTGACACCGGAAGAACCCCGGCCGGCGCCGCATTCTTCGGCCGACACCTGACAACCAAGGGACGCATGAACAAGGCAGTGAACGACGGGGTCTGGTCCGGCGCCTGGGTCGCGGAGCGGCTCGGGGTCGAGCTTCAGGGCGACGACACGCTCCAAGGCCTCCTGGGACTCGCGCTGCGCCGCAACCCCAAGCGCGCGCATCTCCTCGTATCCCATGTGCTCGGCAAACACATCCCGCAGTCACCGACCGTGGTCTACGGCCATGGCTTCGCCCTCGGACGCCGGGTGCGGGACCTGCTGGGCGCCGAGGAGGCCTCCGCCGCGGTGGTCCTGGGCTACGCGGAGACGGCGACCGGCCTCGGCCACTCGGTGGCCGACGGCATCGGCTCGGCCCCGTACCTCCACTCCACCCGCCGCCCGGTCCCCGGGGTCGCCCCGGCGGGCGGCTTCGAGGAGTCCCACAGCCACGCCACGTCCCACCTGCTGCTGCCCGAGAACCCGGCCCTGCTGGCGGGCGACGGCCCGCTGGTCCTGGTCGACGACGAGTTCTCCACGGGCAACACGGTCCTGAACACGATCCGTGACCTGCACGAGCGGTACCCGAGGCGCCGGTACGTGGTGGTCGCGCTGGTGGACATGCGCTCGGCCGCGGACGCCGGGCGCCTGGAGGAGTTCGCGCGGGAGATCGGCGCGCAGGTGGACCTGGTGGCGGCGGCGACGGGGACCGTAAGCCTGCCGGAGGGCGTACTGCAAAAGGGCCAGGACCTTGTAGCGAGGTTCGAGGCCTCCAACCCGGGGGCGCGGGGAACCGCGCGAGAAACCCCCACCGCCCCGCACCTGGCAGTCGAGCGAGTGGACCTCCACTGGCCCCAGGGCCTCCCCGACGGCGGAAGACACGGCTTCACCCCCACCCACCGAATACGCCTCGAGAACGCCCTCCCCGCCATGGCCGCAAGGCTCGCCGAGGCACTCCCCGACACCGCGCACCGCGTGCACGTCCTCGGCTTCGAGGAGCTGATGTACGCCCCCCTCCGCCTCGCCCGCGAGCTGGAACAGATCACCGACACCGAGGTCCGCTACTCGACCACCACCCGCTCACCCGTCCTCGCGGTGGACGACCCCGGCTACGCGATCCGCAGCCGCCTCGTCTTCCCCGCCCACGACGACCCCGCCGACGGCCCGGGCGAGCGCTACGCCTACAACGTGGCCGGCGCCGGCTTCGACGCCGTGGTGGTGATCGTGGACTCCACCGCGGACACCCCCGAACTGCACGCTCCCGACGGCCTGCTCGCGCAGTTGACCGCGCACACCTCGCGGGTCGTCCTCGCGGTCGTCCCCTCGTACGTACCCGAAAGGTCCTCGATGCTGCCCGAGCCCCTCCGTGGCCCCGCCTTCTCCTCGTACGCGGCGGAGGACGTCGGCTGGCTGCTCCAGGATCTCTCCGACGTCACCCTGGAGGCGCCGACCGAGGAGCGCGAGGAGGCCATCCAGAGCGGTGGCGCGCACTACGCCGAGTCGCTGCCGGTGGAGTACCAGCCGAGCGAGCAGTACCAGGAGCTGTTCCAGGCGGCCCTGGAGGAGTCCGCGGCCCGCCTCGCGCAGGCCGTCGGTGCCGTGACCGAGGTCGTGCTCGCCGAACTCCCCCTGCGTCGAAAGCACGGGGGGACCCCCACCCCGCGCCCGGTGCTGGTCTCGCTGGCCCGCGCGGGGACCCCCGTCGGCGTCCTGATGCGCCGCTGGGCCCAGCACCGGCACGGGCTGGACCTGCCGCACTACGCCGTGTCCATCGTGCGCGGACGCGGCATCGACGCCAACGCGCTGCGCTGGCTGGCCGCCCACCACGACCCGCGTGACGTCGTCTTCGTCGACGGCTGGACCGGCAAGGGCGCGATCACCCGCGAACTGGCCGCCGCCATCGAGGAGTTCGAGGCCACCGAGGGCGTCACCGGCTTCGACCCGGAGATCGCGGTACTGGCCGACCCGGGCTCCTGCGTACGGACGTACGGCACCCGCGAGGACTACCTGATCCCGTCCGCGTGCCTCAACTCCACGGTGTCCGGCCTCATTTCGCGTACCGTCCTGCGCGCGGACCTGGTCGGCCCGAACGACTTCCACGGCGCGAAGTTCTACCGCGAACTCGCCGGCTCCGATGTCTCGGTGGCCTTCCTGGACGCCGTCGCCGCCCGCTTCCCCGAGGTCGCCGACGCGGTGGACGTCCAGGCCAAGGAACTGCTGTCGGCCGATCGGACGCCGACCTGGGAGGGCTGGGCGGCGGTCGAGCGCATCAGCGAGGAGTACGGCATCCACGACGTGAACCTCGTCAAGCCCGGCGTCGGTGAGACCACCCGCGTGCTGCTGCGCCGGGTGCCGTGGAAGATCCTGGCGCGAGCGGGGGCCGGGGCCGACCTGGACCACGTCCGCCTGCTCGCCGAACAGAGAGGGGTCCCGGTGGAAGAGGTCGCCGAACTGCCGTACACCTGCGTGGGGTTGATCCACCCCAAGTACACGCGGGGCGCGACGGGCGCCGACGGCAAGGCGGTGAACGTCTGATGCCGGTGCTGGTGGCGAGCGACCTGGACCGTACCCTCATCTACTCCTCGGCGGCCCTCGCGCTGACCATGCCGGACGCACGGGCGCCCCGGCTGCTGTGCGTGGAGGTGCACGAGAGCAGACCGCTGTCGTACATGACCGAGACCGCCTCGCAGTTGCTGGCGGAACTCGGTGACGCGGCGCTGTTCGTGCCGACCACGACCCGCACGCGCAAGCAGTACCAGCGCATCAACCTGCCCGGCCCGCCGCCGAAGTACGCGATCTGCGCCAACGGCGGCCACCTGCTGGTGGACGGCGTCTCCGACCCCGACTGGCAGGCCCGGGTCGCGGCCCGCCTCGCCGACGAGTGCGCACCGCTCGACGAGGTCCGCGAGCACCTGATGGCCACGGCCGACCCGATGTGGGTGCGCAAGCACCGGGTCGCCGAGGACCTCTTCGCCTATCTCGTCGTGGAGCGGGAGCTGCTGCCCGAGGACTGGGTGAAGGAGCTCGCCGTCTGGGCGGAGAACCGGGGCTGGACGGTCTCGCTCCAGGGCCGCAAGATCTACGCCGTACCGAAGCCGCTGACGAAGAGCGCGGCGATGTACGAACTCGCGCGGCGCACGGGCGCCGACCTGACGCTTGCGGCCGGCGACTCGCTCCTCGACGCGGACCTGCTCCTCGCGGCGGACAAGGGCTGGCGCCCCGGGCACGGGGAACTGGCGGACGCGGGCTGGACGGCACCGACCATCGCGGCACTGCCGGAGCGGGGGGTGCTGGCGGGGGAGCGGATCCTGCGGGAGTTTCTCAGGGCGTCGCGGATTCCCGCCTAGGGGCGCGGGGAACTGCGCGGCCGGCCCCCACGCGCCCGCGGCCGGCCGCTCAGCCGCAGCAACCCCCACCGCAGCATCCGCCACCACCGGAAGGCGCGGGCGCACTGGCCGTACCCCCCACAGCCACCGTCGACAACAACTTCACCGTGTCCTCGTGCCCCGCGGGGCAGTTCGCGGGGTCCGAGGACTGAGCCATGGGACGGCTGACTTCGAACGTGTCACCGCAGGTCCGGCACCGATAGTCATAGCGAGGCATGCCGACAGGTTAACCGCCGGAGCCACCCCGCTCCTCCCTGATCCGAGCAACCACCCCGGCCACCGTCTGCCGGACCGCTTCCAGCTCCGTCAGGAAGTGCCAGTAGTCGGGATGCCGTCCCTCCAGCGTCCCGATCGCCCGCTCCAGCCGCCCCACGGAGTCGTCCAGCGGCCGCGCGTGCCGAGGATCCGGAGTGTTCCGCCCCGCCATCGCCAGCCGCTGCGCGTCCCGGATGGCGAACCGGGTGCGCTCGATCTCCGCCTGGGGGTCCTTCTGCACGGCGTTCAGCCGCCGCAGCCGGTCACCCGCGGCCGACACCGACTCGTCGGTGGAGTTCAGCAGCGCGCGGACCGTCGACAACAGCGCCGTCGCGTCCGGCCAGCGCTGCTCGTCACGGGCCGCCCGCGCCTCCGTCAGCTTCAGCTCGGCCTGCCGGACGTTCTCCGCCGCGTGGTCCGGCACCCCCTGCAGATCCTGCCAGCAGGCCGCCGTGAACCGTCGGCGCAGCTCGCTCAGCACCGGCTCGACCTGCTCGGAACGGGTCGTGAGGGCCTGGGCCCGGGTCCGCAGCGACACCAGCCGGTGATCGATCTCGGCGGCCCGCTCCGGCAGCCGCTCGGCCTCCACGCGCACCGCCTCGGCCCCTCGCGCGACCCGCTCCGCCCGGTCCAGCGTCTGCGGCACGCCGTGCTGCCCGGCGCCCTGGTTCAGCTTGGTCAGCTCCGGGGCGAGGGCGGCGAGACGGGCGGCGAGGTCATCGGCCTTGAGCCCTGATCCCCGTACGGCGTCCAGGGCGTTGGAGGCGGCCAGCAGCCCTTGCCGGGCGCGCTCGACGGCGGGCGCGAGGCGGGCCAGCTGGGTCTCCGCCTTGCCCAGCAGCGGGCCCAGACTGTCGCCGAAACGGTCCAGCTCCCGCTTCACGTTCGTCAGCTCGTCGGTGGCCTTGGTCAGCTCCGTGCGCGCGCGTGCCGCCGCCGAGGCCTCCAGGTCGTCCCGGTCGAGGTCATGCGCGTCGACGGCCTGGATGTACTGGTGACTGACCTCGTCGATCCGCCGGCTGATGGCCTCGAAGCCGCTCACGGCCCGCCGGGCGTCGGGGGAGTCGTCGACGGCCGTGATGGTCTCTATCGAGATCCGCAGATCCCGCTGGGCGGTGTCGAGTTCGTAGAACGCGGCCGCGGCGGCGTCCTTCGCGGCCTGGGCCTCCGCCCGCTGGCTGTCGGCCCGGCCACCGAACCAGCGCCGGGTGCCGCCGCCGGCGAACGCGGCGGGCAGGACGAGCGCGGCGAGCAACGGCAGGCCGACCAGGGTGAGGGTGTCTTTCAGTGCCTGACGGGGTGCGCGCGGCACCAACGGCGAGTCCGACTGCGAAGGTGTCGCCGTCACATCCCTCTCCCGTGCTGTGGTCCGCCCTGCCCGGCGCTGTCATTCTCCCACCGGTTAAGGACGAACACACGGGCCCGTTAGTTCGCGGTTCGGACGGTGACTTTCCCGTCGCCGGTCCGCGCGTTCACGACATGCGTGCTGCGCTCGTCCCGAGGCACGGCCACGTCCACCCCGCCGTCCCCGGTCTCGGTGGTCACCCGGTACGTGGCCTCGGGGACCTCGATGGTGACGGAGCCGTCGCTGGTGCGGGACTCCACGAGGTCGGGCACGACACCGAGTTCGAGCGTGACGGACCCGTCCCCGCTCTCGGTCCGCACCTCCCGCGACTCGACCTCGGCCCGCACGGATCCGTCCCCGGTGCGCAGGACCAGCGGCCCACTGGAGTCGGTGACATGCACAGACCCATCCCCGGTACGAATGCTCAGCGCGTCCCGGAACCCCCGGGCCCGCACACTGCCGTCCCCCTCCCGCACCTCGACGGCGACCCCGCGCGGCACCTCGATCCGATGCTTGGCGGAGCAGTCGGCGATCACCCCGGAGCACTTCATCCGCAGGGTGAGCCGGTCCCCTTCCATCTCCCAGGTCACCCTGGGATCACTCCCCGCCACCACGGACCCCTGGAACCACCGGGTGACCCGCACCTTCCCCTCCGGCTGCTCCTCGGAGGCCACGATCTCCAGCGCGGAGTCGTCCGAATCCACGACGAGAGTCCGCCCCGGGACCCCGAAACTGCGCCGCTCGGGCTCCTCGTCATCAGAAGCGGAGGCCCCACAACCCACGGCCCCCGCGAGAAGCACCGCGACAGCGCCGCTCACCCCGAGCGCCCGAGCACGCGAACGGAACACGACACATCTCCCCCCACCAGGCCGACCAGCTCCCACGAGCCTCTTCGACCGTATGGGCCCGGGGCCCGGCTGGGGATCCGGGCCGCTCCCGGATTCCGGGTGGGGTTAACCCCCGGGTTTGCAGGGCAGTGCCGTGGGCAAGGTAGGCTGTCGACTCGTCTCGGGTGCGTAGCTCAGGGGTAGAGCGCCTGCCTTACAAGCAGGATGTCGGCGGTTCGAAACCGTCCGCGCCCACCGGTGTGGTGGAGGTCCCGGCCGTATGGGCCGGGACCTTCTGCGTCATACGGCCTTGCGCGTCGGGTGGCCTCGGACCTCCAAGCCGGACAGGAGTTCTGTCGTGGCCTCCGCGATCGCGGTCACCGCCTGGTCGAAGACCTCGCGGTTGTGGGCCGCCGGGGCCCGGAAGCCGGAGACCTTGCGGACGAACTGGAGGGCTGCGGCCCTGATCTCTTCCTCCGTGGCCTCCTCGGGCAACGCCGGGGGGCGGAGGGTCTTGATGCTGCGGCACATGTGTCCAGTCTGACTCCCGGCACTGACAATCCGCCCCCGCGCGTTCCCGGGGTCTGTCATGATCGCCGGAGGCGGCCACCGAACACGTCTCGGGGCCGACCGATGAAGGGATACGGACACATGACTCACCTCACCTTCGCGATACTCGGGCCCGGGGGCATCGGCGGGCTGCTCGGGGCCCTGCTCTCGCGCTCCGGGCATCGGGTCGTCTGCCTCGCCGGGGACGAGACCGTCGCCGCCCTGCGGACCTCCGGGATTCAGGTGCGCAGCTCGCTGTTCGGCGACTTCCACGCCTCCGTCGAGGCCGACACCGAGTTGCGGGAGCGGGTCGACGCCTGCCTGGTCGCGGTCAAGCACACCTCGCTCGACGCCGCCCTGGAGCGGATCCCCGCCAAGGCGCTGGGCGACGCCCTCCTCGTACCGTTTCTCAACGGTGTCGAGCATCCCGATGTGCTGCGGGCTCACCATCGGGACGACCTCGTCGCGTCTGCCGTCATTCGCGTCGAGTCCACGCGCGTGGCCCCCGGTGTCATCGAGCACGCCAGTCCCTTCGCCGAGGTCGATCTGACCGGCGACGCCGTGGCCCGGGAGCGGCTCGATGACCTCGCGGCGGCGATCGGCGCCGCTGGTCCGACCACGCGTGTGCTCGCGGGCGAGAGCGGTGTGCTCTGGGCCAAGATGTCGTTCCTCGCGCCCTTCGCGCTGCTCACGACCCGGTACGGGCTGCCCCTGGGGGACGTGCGTGAGCGGTACCGGGACGAGCTGACCGCCCTCGTCGAGGAGGCCGCCGCCGTCAGCCGCGCCTGTGGGGGGCCGGCCGATCCGGCGCAGGCCCTCGCCCGGTACGACGCCTTTCCGCCCGCCACCAAGTCCTCCATGCAGCGGGACGCGGAATCGGGGCGGGCCATCGAGCTCGACGCCATCGGCGGGGCTCTGCTGCGGGCGGCCGATGAGCATGGGGTGCCGGTGCCCGTGGCCGCGCGGCTCGTGGGGGAGCTGCAGGCGGCCGGGTTCTAGTCCTCCCTCACCGGGCCCGTCGCCGTCGCCCGCAGCAGGTCGCGTACGAGGTCGTAGTCGACCTTCTCCGGCTTGCGGAAGCGCAGACAGCCCTTGCCCATGTCCTGGCCCGCCAGGCGGGGCTCTGCTGCGGGCGGCCGGCGAGCATGGGGTGCCGGTGCCCGTGGCCGCGCGGCTCGTGGGGGAGCTGCAGGCGGCCGGGTTCTAGTCCTCCCTCACCGGGCCCGTCGCCGTCGCCCGCAGCAGGTCGCGTACGAGGTCGTAGTCGACCTTCTCCGGCTTGCGGAAGCGCAGACAGCCCTTGCCCATGTCCTGGCCCGCCAGGCGGTCCTCGAACGCCTCTCGGACGTCGCCGCGCATGAGGTAGAAGGCGATGTACTGCTTCTGCGCGGCGAAGGCGATCTCGGGTGCGTCCTCGCGGGTGTACACGGGCATGCCGTACGCCATCACCTCGTCGTGGCCGGGGAGTTCGGCGCGGCACAGGTCGCGCAGGCGGGTCAGCGCGGGTCTGCGGTCCTCCGGCAGTTCGGAGAGGTAGGCGTCGACGTCCGTCGCCGCGCTGCGCATGTCAGATCCCGAAGGGCTTGGCGTAGCGGATCGTGCCACTGGGCAGCGGGTCCGTCCTCAGGGCGAGGGCCATCAGGGCCTCGTCGGGAACCTCGAAGGTGACGCCGATGCCGTGGGCCGAGGCGCGGTCGAAGCCGAAGCGGGGGTAGTAGTGGGGGTGGCCGAGGACCGTGACGAAGCGTTCGCCGCGGTCCTTCGCCGCCGTCAGCGCCGCCCGGATCGCGGCCGAGCCGGCGCCGGTGCGCTGGTGGTCGGCGCGTACGGCCACGGGGGCCAGACAGAGGGCCGGCACGTCGTCGATGTGGCAGCGGGTCAGGAGGGCGTAGCCGACCGGTTCGCCGGTGGAGTCGGGGGTGACGTAGGAGAGGCCGTCGATCCAGGCCTCGTCGGTCCGCAGGGCGTCCACGAGGTCGGCCTCCAGCGGGGTGTCGAACGCGGAGAGGACGATCTCACGGACGGCGTCGATGTCGGCACCGGTCTCGGGGCGGGCAGTCCAGTCATGGGTCATGGGTCCATTGTGGGCGGCGCACTCCGGACATCCGAAGCGGTCGGTCGGGTGTTCGAGACACTCGTTCGAATGAACCCCGGCCCGGTCCCGGGAAGCGACTCGCCACTCAAAATCGAACAGGCGTACCATTGCCGCCGTGGCTACGACCTATGACTTTCCGAGTGACCTCCTCGCCGGTCAGGAGGAGCTGCATCAGGTCCGGGCCGAGCTGTCGGCCCTGCTCAAGCGGCTCCCCTGGTCGGTGGAGCCGCTGGACGGATTCAGCGACGACCACGGCTGGCGCAAGATCGAACGCCCCGCCTCTCCCGGCTGGACCGCCGATGAGCAGGCAGCCGTGGAGAAGCTCCGCCGGCGCGAGCACGAGCTGGCGGTGTTCGTCAGCACCCATCGCTTCTGGGCCGAGGTCGCCGAGGCGGACCGGGTGGACGCGCGGATGCAGGCCAAGCACGCCCACGAGACCTCAACCGGTGAGAATCACTAGCCGTTGCGTCGCCCTGGTCATCGCCACATAGCGGTCCACCGCCCCCTCGATGCCCTCCCCGAACCGATCCGGTTCGACCAGGACCACCAGGTCGAACTCCAGGCCCTTCGACAGCTCCGGTGTGAGGGAGCGGACCCGCGCCGAGGCCTGGAAGGCGGGGTCGCCGATCACGCAGGCGACGCCCTCGTCGTTCGCGGCGAGCCAGCTCTCGATGATCCCGTCCCGCTCCTCGACGCGGGCGTACGCCACCGGGATCCCCGAACTCCGCACCGACGTCGGCACGTTGGCGTCCGGGAGCGCTGCCCGGATGACCGGTTCCGCCTCGGTCATGACCTCTTCCGGCGTGCGGTAGTTGACGCTCAGGGACGCCACCTCGACCCGGTCGAGGCCGATCCGTTCGAGCCGTTCCCGCCAGGACTCGGTGAAGCCGTGCCGGGCCTGGGCGCGGTCGCCGACGATCGTGAAGCTCCGGGACGGGCAGCGCAGCAGCAGCATCTGCCACTCCGCGTCGGTCAGTTCCTGCGCCTCGTCCACGACGATGTGCGCGAACGGCCCGGCCAGCAAGTCGGGGTCCACGGTCTCCAGTTCGGACTCGTCGACCAGGTTGCGCTGGAAGTCGGCCCGCCGCAGCTGGGTCATCAGACCCTCACCGTCGTGATCGGCCGCGATCAGGTTCTCCACGACCTGCGCCATGCGGTCGCGCTGGGCGTCCAGCGCGGCCCGCTGCCGGCGCTTGCGGCGCGCCGCCGCCGGGTCGCCGAGCCGTTGCCGTGCCGCGTCCAGCAGCGGCAGGTCGGACACCGTCCAGGCCTGGGGCGCCGCCTTGCGCTGGAGGGTGCCGACCTCGTCGGGGGTGAGCCAGGGGGCGCACAGCCGCAGATAGGCGGGGACCGACCACAGGTCACCGACCAGGTCGGCCGCCTCGATCAGCGGCCAGGCGCGGTCCAGTGCCTCGGTGAGTTCCCGGTCCCGCAGGAGCAGGCGGCGGAACGGCTCGGCCGGGACCTCGTCGCCGAGCTGGTCCAGCAGGATGGTGACCAGTTCCTCCCGGATCAGCTCGCGGGCCTCGTTGTGCGGGGTGCTCGGGCCGGGAGCCTGGCAGGCCTCGGCCCAGTCGCGGGCGGTGACCCGGACGTCGGCCCAGGGGGTGCTGACGGTGATCGGCTCGGTGGGCGGGTCCTCGTAGAAGCGGACGGCCTTCTCGATCGCCCGCACCATGTCGGCGGACGACTTCAGCCGGGCCACCTCCGGGTCGCTCTCCTCCGGCGCCTCGGCTCCCTCGGCGACGAGGTCGCGCACCGTGCAGGTCCGCACGCCCTCCTCGCCGAGGCTGGGCAGGACGTCGGAGACGTAGGAGAGATACGGCTGGTGGGGGCCGACGAAGAGCAGTCCGCCGCGCCGGTGGCCGAGGCGGGGGTCGGAGTAGAGCAGGTAGGCGGAGCGGTGCAGGGCGACGACGGTCTTGCCGGTGCCGGGGCCGCCGTCGACCACGAGGGCGCCGCGCGATCCGGCGCGGACGATGGCGTCCTGGTCGGACTGGATGGTGGCCAGCACATCGCGCATCCGGTCCGAGCGACCCGCGCCCAGGCTGGCGATGAAGGCCGACTGGTCGTCGAGGGCGGCGTGCCCCTCGCGGGCGTCGGCGGTGAAGACCTCGTCCCAGTAGTCGCCGATCCGGCCGCCCTTCCAGCGATAGCGGCGGCGGCTGGCCAGGCCCATCGGGTCGGCGTGGGTCGCGGCGAAGAAGGGCTCGGCCGCGGGGGAGCGCCAGTCGAGCAGCAGTCGGTGGCCGGTGGGGTCGGTGAGGCCGAACCGGCCGATGTACACGGGCTCCTGGTCGTCCGCGCCGACGATGCGGCCGAGGACCAGGTCGAGTCCGAAGCGGCGCAGGGCGCGCAGCCGGGCGGTCAGCCGGTGCACCTCCGCGTCGCGGTCCATCGCCGCGCGGCCGGCGCCGCCGGGTGCCCGGAGGGCGGCGGCGAGCTGCTCGGAGAGTTCGGTGATCGTGTGCTCCAGGCTCTCCGCGATGGCCGCGAAGTGCCGCTCGTCGGCGGCGATCAGTGAGGGATCGGCCTTGGCGGCAAGTCGCTCGGGGAGGTCGAACACGCTCTGGGGAACCGACAGAGAAGCAGTCACTTCGTGAATCACTCATTTCGCGGCATCTGGCGTTGAGGGAGCGATTCTGCGCCACGAAGGGGGCCTTGCCGCAAGGCCCCCTGTGCGCTATACGTTGAGAGTGGCAAGGGATGGCTCGACACCCTTGCCTTTCGTGTTTTCGGCGCCGGACAGGTCGGTGGGCGGCACCGGGCGGCTCAAGTGTCCGGTCTCAGGCGGGTCGCCGCCGCACCACGTACGTCGCGACGCCGCCCGCCGCCGCCAGTGCCCCGAGGGAGACCCCCGTCGTCAGCCAGGTCGCGCCCATCCACTGGGCGCCGAAGTAGCCGAGCGCGACGCTGTACGTGGCCCAGGACAGGCCGGCCAGCGCTGACCAGGGCAGGAAGTCGCGGGCGCGGCGGTGTGCGGCGCCGGCGCAGAAGGAGACCACCGAGCGGCCGGCCGGGGCGAAGCGGGCGAGGACGACCAGGGCGCCTCCGCCGCGTGCGAGGGCCGCGCCGAGACGTTCCTGCGCGGTCGTCAGCCGCCGGGAGCGGGCGATGGCGCGGTCCAGGCGGGCGCCGCCGTGCCAGGCCAGGCGGTAGGCCACCAGGTCGCCCAGGACGGACGCGGTCGTGGCGCAGAGCGTGAGCGCCAGGATGTCGGGCACCTGTGCGGCCGTACCGGCCGCCGCCGCGGTGGCGGCCATGATCACCAGTACGCCGCTCGGCAGTACCGGCACGAACACGTCCAGCAGGATCGACAGGGCCACGACCCCGTAGATCCATGGGCTGGCGGTCAGTGATCCAACACTTTCGAAACTCTCCAGCACCCCGACTCCCCGTTTCCCCCGTGGCCGCCCAGCCTACGCGGCGGGGAGTGACGGGTGGTTCACAGGGGGCTCGTGTGTTCAATACGTGATGTTCACTCGCCCGGCGGTCCCCGGGGGCGGGAGCGGCGGCTGTCCCGTAGCACGGAGAGGGGGAACACGACCCACGTGAGGAACGGTACTGATCATGGTGGCAGGTATATGCGCGGGCGCCCTTGTCGCGGCCGTGCTCGCCGCGGGCGGCGGTGACGGCCCCGGTGGCTACTCGATGCGGACGGACGCGCGGTTCGCGCCGCCCGGCGCCTTCGCCCCCTCGACGGCGCTGACGTACGACATGGAGCTGGTCCCGGCCGCCTCGTGGATCGAGGTCGAGCAGCGGATGACCACCGGCGGCGCGACGAGCGTGCGGCTGCGGGTCGACGGTCTGCGGCCCGGGCACGCGTACGGCGTCCATGTGCACCGCAAACCCTGCGGCGCCGATCCGGTCGCCGCCGGCGGCCACTACCAGCACGCGGTCTCCTCGGACCCGCATCACGTCAACGCCGAGAACGAGGTCTGGCTGGACTTCACCGCCGACGAGCGCGGCGCCGGTGAGGCCAGGGCCCGGCACTCCTGGGGCTTCCGTCAGGGCGAGGCGGGATCCGTCGTGCTCCACGCCGAACCGGGCAGCAAGGGAGGGCGGGTGGGCTGCTTCACGGTGCCCTTCGGCTGGGTCGCGTAGGCGGACGTACGACGGCGCCCGTCCCCCCGTGGCACGGGCGCCGTCGGGCCTGGGTCAGGCGGCGACCGGTGTGCGCTCGCCGCTCTGCGTGTCCTGCGCCGCGGCGCGCCTGGTGAACAGCCGGTCCAGGCCGAAGGCGCCGGAACCGAAGAAGACCAGCAGGAACATCGCCCAGCAGTACAGCGCGGCGCCCTCGCCGCTGTTCTGGATGGGCCACAGCGCCTCGGGCTGGTGGACCTTGAAGTAGGCGTACGCCATCGAGCCGGAGGAGATGAGCGCGGCGGCGCGGGTGGCGAGGCCGAGCAGGACCAGGCTGCCGCCGACCAGTTCGATGACGGCGGCGTACCAGTAGGGCCAGGCGCCGGTCTCGACGCTCTGGCCGCCGAGGACGCCGAAGAGCGAGGAGGCGCCGTGGCAGGTGAAGAGCAGTCCGACGACTATGCGGAACAGGCCGAGGGCGTACGGCTGGGCGCTGTTGAGGCGTCCGGTCATGTGCGGGGCTCCTTGAGCCGTGGGGGACGGGTGTGCCGATGAGCCCCCTAGGTTAGGGAGACCTAACAACGCTTGCAAGTTCAACATTCGGCCGAGGATCCGCCTCGGCCCACCCGTCCGTCTCTGCCCTGGTGGTACGCAGAGCGGCCCTCGCCACCGCGTCCGCGTCCGAAAGTGTGACGGAGTCCACTCCGGGCCGGGCCCCGGCCGCGGTCACCCAGTGAACCCCCTCGGTCGGCACCCCGAACGCGAACCGCCGTGTGTGCGGCCGACCTTGACGGTCCTTCAGGCGGTAGGGCCGCTCGGTGACGTCCAGGCCCCCGGTCTCGTAGCCGTCGACCGTGTGCGGGCGGCACCGCCCGGTCCTCAGCAGCGTCGCGAGGAGTTCGTCGGCGGTGCGGCGCAGATCGGGCTCCGGGAGGCGGGCCTCGACGAGCGTGGTGACGCGGACCGTCGAACCCGGTACGGCCGGGGAGTGCGCGACCCAGGCCCCGCCCTCCTCGCGCACCTCGACGCGGGGTCCCAGCACCTCCACCACGCCCGCCTCGATCAGTGCCGCCAACTCCTCGACGCGGCGCCGGGGCGGGCCGATGGAGAGGAAGGCGTTGAGCGGGGTGTACCAGCGGTCCAGGTGGTCCCGCCGTGACGCGCCGGTCAGTCCGCCGTGGTCCACGATCAGCCGCAGCTCGTTGCGCAGGTCGCGCAGCACGTCCAGGGCCGCCTTCAGCGGGCCCGCCACATTCCCCAGCGCGGCCTGCTCGGCGTCCGCGCGCAGATACTCCAGCAGCCAACCGCGCCAGTCCCCGGGGCCGGTGAACTCCCGCCCCGCGTACGGCTCTAAGACCCGGTCCCAGGACCAGCGCCGGGCCTCGGGTATCCGGAACTCGTCGAGCAGGGCCGTCTCTTGGGGAGTCCCGTGAGCGCAGGCCAGAAAGCGGTCGGTGAGGTCGGGGGCGCCCACCAGCGCCTGGTAGTAGACCGCCTCCACCTCCTTCGCCACCAGTGGCCATATCTCCGCGAGGAAGTCCGGGGCCTCCCCGGAGTCGGCGCGCTTGCGGAACCCGGCGATCACCTCAGGGGTGAGGAACAGCGGGAGATGGCGGCCGTACGGGCCCTTGGCGTTGTCGCCGCGCGCCTGGTACGGCAGGCCGCGCCGCGAACCGGCGTACAGGCGAGGCTCGTTGCCGGACGGGACGTACCGCAGACCCGTCGCCGTCCGGAGGAATCCGCCGCCCCTTCCGGTGGTCAACAGGGCCATGTGGTCGAAGAAGTTGAGGCCCAGGCCGCGCAACAGCACCGGCTCGCCCGCGGGCACGCCCGACAGGTCGACGTCGGCCGGGTTGGCGGGCGGGACATGGCGCAGGCCGTGGCGTTCGGCGTAGGCGGTGAGCCGGCGTTCGGCGGTGTCGGGGGCCGTGGGGAGGTGGCCCTGGGCGAGGACGACGGCGGACAGGCCGGTCAGGGTGCGGCCGTCCTCGAGGGTGAGGGTCTGGCTGCCGTCGGGGGCGTCGTCGAGGCGGATCGCGCGGGCCGGGTGGGTCTCGACGCGGACCGAGGGCGGTGCCTCGCGGACCGTGCGGGCGAACACCCATTGCAGGTAACGGCCGTAGTGGGCGCGGGTCGGGTACTCATCCGGGCCCAGTGTGCCGCCCGCCCACTCGTACAGGCTCGGGCCGGGCCGGACCGGGCCCGAGCAGTCGACGCTGTCATCGGTGAAGAGGGTCACCTGGCAGGCCACGGTGTTCATCAGCAGCTCGGGCGACTGCGCGGTCCGCCAGACGTGGCCCGGGCCGGGTGGCGCGGGGTCGATCACATGGACCGTCAGCCGGGCACCGGGGGCGAGGAGTTCCGGGGCGGAGGCGCAGAGGCGTTCCAGGACGCTGGTGCCGCGCGGACCGGCGCCGACCACGGCGACGGAGACGGGCACGGGGTCCGCGGAAGGTGCAGACAAGGGGGTGACTCCCGGGCGGTGGGGCGCATGGGCGGGCGGACCGCCCGCCACAGCGCCGAAGTCCCGCCGGTACTGCGCCGGAACCTCGTCGGAAGCGGACGGTCCGCCTCATCATGCCGTCGGGAGGGGGTGCTTCCGGGGCCGGGGTGCGGGGACTGTGGGATGCGTCACTGGCATCACCTACCACTGCCGTGACAACCCCCCGAAACAGGCTTATTACGGGCTGAGTTCGGACTCGGCGATCGTCCGCAGCCGCGCCCCACCGCCCTTCACGGGCCGCGCCTGGTCCAGCCGCAGCGTGGCCGAACGCCCGCGCAGGACCAGCGTCATCAGCTGGTTGCCGAACCAGGGCCCGCCCGTGCGCCGCCAGTCGACCCGGGACCGCGGCACCCCGCCGTGCCCCGCGATCCGCCGCCCCAGCGCTCGCGCGAGGGCACTCCAGCCGAACCGGAACCCGAGCCGGATGTAACGCGGAATGGAGTTGTGGACGGGGGAACAGGTCAGCTGGAGCACCCGGGCCTCGGGCGCCCCCTCCGGCCAGCTCGGCTCGGCCACGTACGCGTGATGGACGTCCCCCGACAGCACGCACACCGTCGCCGGCGCGCCCGGACCGCTGCCCGCCTCGCGGATGGCCTCCGTCAGCGCCTCGAAGGACTCCGGGAAGGCCGCCCAGTGCTCCAGGTCCGCCGCCCGGCGCAGCCGCTCCCCGAACCGGGCCCAGCGCTCGCCGCGTTCGCCCCGGCACAGGGCGGCGTCCCAGGCCTCGGCGTCATGGACCAGGTGCGGCAGCAGCCAGGGCAGCGAGGTGCCGATGAGAAGATGGTCGTACTCCCCGCGTCCGTCCCTGATCTGCGCGAGCAGCCACTCGGCCTCGTCCGGGTCGAGCATCGCGCGGCTGTCCTCGGCGAGCACGCGGGCCGCCCGGGTGTCGACCATCAGCAGCCGGACGCGCCCGAAGTCGCGCCGGTAACTCCAGCGCACCGAGGCCGGATCGGCGTCGGCCCGGCACGCGAAGTCGCGCAACGCGTCGGTCCCGTCCGGGGTGTGGCGTACGGCGGCGTAGAGCGGATCGCCGGCGAGCTCGGCCGGGGTGAGATTGCCCAGGTGCTGATGGACCCAGTACGACATCAGGCCGCTCAGCAGCCGTTCCCGCCACCACGGGGTGGCCCGCATGTCGGCGAGCCAGGAGGCGGAGGTGTTCCAGTCGTCGATGACGTCGTGGTCGTCGAAGATCATGCAGCTGGGGACGGTGGAGAGCAGCCAGCGCACCTCGGGATCGAGCCAGGACTCGTAGTAGAGGTGCGTGTACTCCTCGTAGTCGGCCACCTCGGCGCCCGGCGGCTCGCTCAGGTCGCGGCGGGCGGCGAGCCAGCGGCGGGTGTCCTCGGAGACCTCGTCGGCGTAGACCTGATCGCCCAACAGCACCAGGACGTCCGGCCGTTCGCCCTCCGGATCGGCGGCGATGCGGGCCGCCAGGGTGTCCAGCGCGTCCGGCCCCACCGGATCCTCCCCGCCGTCCGGCGGCGCGGCCCAGCGGCAGGAGCCGAAGGCCACGCGGACGGTATCGTCCGGGGCCGGGGTGCGGATGACCGAGGGCGGGAAGGGGGAGTCGGGCAGCGGCCATACGAGGGCGCCGTCGAGGAGGACCTCGTACGGCTGCGTGGTCCCGGGCGTGAGCCCGCTCACCTCGACGAGCGCGTAGTGGTGCCCGGAGACCTGGAAGGTGCGGGACTCGCCCCGCGCGCCGCCCTCGCCCCGCACCTCGGCGGTGCACGGACGGCTCGTCTCGACCCAGACGGTCGCGGACGAGCCGTCGGCGTATCTCAGCAGCGGTCCCAGCCGCAGTTCGGTCACCCGATCGCCTCCTCCGTCGCCCCGTACGGTACGGAACGACGGAGGCCGCTGGGTAGGTTCCGGGATCTTCGGACTCAGCAGGCGTTCAGATAGCTGGTGAGCGCGCTCTTCTCGGCGGTGTCCACCGAGAGGCCGTAGTAGTACTTCACCTGGACCCAGGCGCGGACGTAGGTGCAGCGGTAGGCGGTGCGCGACGGCATCCAGGTGGCCGGGTCCTGGTCGCCCTTGGCCTGGTTGACGTTGTCCGTGACCGCGATGAGCTGCGGGCGGGTCAGGTCGTTGGCGAAGGACTGGCGGCGCGAGGTGGTCCAGCTGTCGGCGCCGGAGTCCCAGGCCTCGGCCAGCGGCACGAGGTGGTCGATGTCGACGTCGGAGGCGGCGGTCCAGGTGGCGCCGTCGTAGGGGGAGTACCAGCTGCCGCTGGTCGCGGCGCAGGCGGAGTCCTGGACGACGTTCGTGCCGTCGCGCTTGAGGACGACCTCACGGGTGTTGCAGGTGCCGGACTGGGTGATCCAGTGCGGGAACAGGTCGCGGTTGTAGCCGGTGCGGTCCTCCGTGGCCACGGTGAGCGAGGCGAGGTAGGTGCGGGCGGTGGCCGCGCTGACCGGCGTGGGGAGCGCGGCGGAGGCGCTCGGGGCGTTGAAGAGGGCGACGGAGGCTATGAGACCGCTCACGGCCGCGAGTATGCTGACCCGTCGACGCGCGTAGAACTTCGGCATGCGAACTCCCTAGGGGTGTGGGGGCGTTGGGCGTTGCGAGCGAAGGAATGCTCGCCACGCCGCGTTGCGGGGAGGTGTGCGTTGCGTGAGAAGTTAGTGACGCGTGCATGACATGACAAGGTTTACGGTCGAACGAATCACGTAGGATGTTCGAAGCAGAAGGGGAGTAGCTCTTCGCCGGACCGTCGACATACTGCTCAGCTCGTCTGAGCCGGCGCCCGGAGGCGGACCTCGTTCAGGGGGTCCCGCCAGCGAGACCTTCGGCAAAGCAGTGCATTGACCGTGCGCTGCCGTGCCGAGGTGTCTTCTTCTCGAAGAGGTACTGCACTCTCGGTGGGGCGGCCCCGACCGATTGAGGAACCTTGATCAGCTTCAGTGTGACGGCGCTCGTGTTCGGCGTCGTCTTTCTCGCGGAACTGCCGGACAAGACGGCGCTGGCGGGGCTAGTGCTGGGGACGCGCTACCGGGCGTCGTACGTCTTCGCGGGCGTCGCGGCCGCGTTCGCGCTGCATGTCGCGCTGGCGGTGGCGGCCGGAAGTGTTCTGACGCTCCTGCCGCAGCAGCTCGTGCACGCGCTGACCGGGGTGCTGTTCCTGGGTGGCGCGGCGATGCTGCTGCTGAAGAAGGACGAGGGCGACGAGGAGATCCGCAAGCCGGAGAACCAGTCGTTCTGGAAGGTGTCCGGCGCCGGTTTCATGCTGATCCTGGTCGCCGAGTTCGGGGATCTGACGCAGATCATGACGGCGAACCTGGCCGCGCGCTACGACGATCCGCTGTCGGTCGGCCTCGGCGCGGTGCTGGCGCTGTGGGCGGTGGCCGGTCTCGGGATCGTGGGCGGCAAGGCGCTGATGAAGCGGGTGCCGTTGAAGCTGATCACGCAGGTGGCGGCGCTGTTGATGCTGGGGCTCGGGGTGTGGAGCCTGTGGGAGGCGATCGCCGGGTGAGTCGGCGGGTCGGCCGCCGAGTGGGTGGCCGGGTGATCTTCGGTCGGCTGAACGGTGGGTGAACGTTTCCCGGGGGTGGTGGCGGGATCATGGATTGATTTTGTACCGTGGGGGAACAAAGTGGCTCCCGCCCGTTTTCCCTGACCGGCGGGCGGGACCACCTTGTTCTTCCGCCCCGCGTTTGGAGCTGCCGATGCCGGCCACCGCCACCACCGTGCTCACCGCCCGTGCCCTCCTGCTCGACATGGACGGCACTCTCGTCAACTCGGACGCCGTCGTCGAGCGGATCTGGCGCCGGTGGGCCGATCGGCACGGGCTGGACGGGGACGAGGTCATGAAGGTCGTCCACGGGCGGCAGGGGTACGCGTCGATGGCGTTGCTGCTGCCGGGGCGGCCGATGGCGCAGAACCATGCGGAGAACGCGCGGATGCTGGCGGAGGAGACGGCGGACATGGACGGCGTGGTGCCGATCGCGGGTGCCTCGGCCTTCCTGTCCGCCTTGCGGGGTGGCGGGGTCGCGCACGCGTTGGTGACGTCCGCGGACGTGGCTCTGTCGACCGCGCGGATGGCCGCGGCGGGGTTGGCGTTGCCGGATGTCCGGGTCACGGCGGAGTGCGTGGGGGCGAGCAAGCCGGACCCCGAGGGCTTTTTGAAGGGCGCGGCGGAGTTGGGTGTCGACCCGGCCGAGTGTGTGGTCTTCGAGGACTCGGGGGCGGGGATTCAGGCGGGGCGGGCCGCGGGGATGCGGGTGGTCGGGGTGGGGCCCCGGGCCGGGTTCCATGGGCCTGACGTGGTGGTGCGGGATCTTGAGCAGGTGCGGGTGGAGTCGGTGGGTGGCGGGGGCGTGCGGCTGCGCATCGGCTGACGGCGGGTCTTCTCCCGCCCCCGCCGCCCCGATTCTTCGGCCCCGCCCGCTGCTACGGCTCAGGGACTGATGAGACGGCCCCGCCCGCTGTCAGGACGGCTACGGCTCCGTCGTCTCCGACTCCAGGCTCGCTCTCGTCTCCGCCGTGTAGACGCCCAGCGCCTCCGTGCCCACGCCCCGGCTCCACTGGTAGGTCTTCAGGGCCTGTTCCAGTTGGTGGTTGAAGTTGCCGTTGATGTCGTCGTTGTAGAGCCAGAGCTGGCGCAGGCGGAGTTGGAGTTCCACCACCTCCGGGCCCTTGTCGCCCCGGCTGAGGACGGGGCCGCCTTCGGGGTCGGGGGCGGATTCCGGGGTGGGGGTGTCCGATGCCTTCGCCGGGGACGGGGTCTGCGTCGGGCTCGGGGTCGGCGTGGGGGACGCTGAGGTCGTCGATGCCGACGGGGACGGGGACGCCGTTTCCGTCGGGGTCGTCGACGGGGACGACGACGGTGTGGCCGACGGGGACTTCTGCGGGAGCCCCGTCGGCCGCTCGCTCTCCGTCGCGTCCGGGACGCTCGCCCGTACCGCCTCCGGCCTCGCCGTGTCGCGGGTCGGGGCCTCGTAGGAGAACAGGCCGCTGGCCATTCCCGCCGCCGCCACCACCGCGATCACCGCCGCCGCCGAGCTCAGCAACAGAACCCGTCCCCGGCGTCCTCGCGGGCGCTCCTCGCGCGGCGGTGCGGCGGCGGCCTCCGGCGGCTCGAACATGCGCAGGTCCGTCGCGCTCGGCTCCGCCGGGGGTGGGGGCGGCGGCAGCCGCACGTGCAGCGGCATCGTCGCGTCCGGCTCCGCCTCCGCCGTGCTCCCGGGGCCCGAACGCCCCGTACTCCCGGGGCCCGAGCCCGTCGTACTGCCGGGCTCCGAACCCGTCGTGTCCTCCGGCTCCGCGGCCGCCGTGCTTCCCAGCTCCACGTACGGCCGTATGCGGAGTGGGTCGAAGTCCTCCGCCGCGGCGGCCTGGGCCTCGCGGGCGTCGCGCAGGGCCTCGGAGGCGCGTTCCGTGCAGGCGCAGGACGGGGTGCGGTCGGATCCCCTCGGCGCCCCGCACTCCGGGCATCCGTGGTCCTTCGGCTGTGTCACGCGTACGTTCCTCCCCTTCGCGACTCCCCTCGCGAACTCCAGAGATTATGCAGATTTCCTTCACACCGTCGCGAACAGGCCCCTCGAGAAGCCATAACCGGCCACAGCCTCCACGATGGAAGGTGCATCGAGCCTCGGGAGGAGCGGGAGGTCCGCATGGCCGGGGATACCCACGCGCGGCACGGAACCGCGGTCCAGGAGAACGTGCCCGGCAATGTCCTCGTCCCGATCGGCGCCCTGCTGCTCGGGATGCTGCTTGCCGCGCTCGACCAGACGATCGTGTCCACCGCGCTGCCGACCATCGTCAGCGACCTCGGGGGCCTGGACCATCTGTCCTGGGTCGTCACCGCCTATCTGCTCGCCTCCACCGCCGCCACCCCCTCTGGGGCAAGCTCGGTGACCAGTACGGCCGCAAGCAGCTGTTCCAGATCGCGATCGTGATCTTCCTCATCGGGTCCGCGCTGTGCGGCATGGCGCAGGACATGCCGCAGCTCATCGCCTTCCGGGCGCTGCAGGGGCTCGGCGGCGGCGGACTCATGGTGTTGTCCATGGCCATCGTGGGGGACCTGGTCCCGCCGCGTGAACGCGGGCGCTACCAGGGGCTGTTCGGGGCGGTCTTCGGCGCCACCAGCGTGCTCGGGCCGCTCCTCGGCGGACTGTTCACGCAGCATCTGAGCTGGCGTTGGGTCTTCTACGTCAATCTGCCCATCGGAGTCGTCGCCCTCGCCGTCATCGCCGCCGCGCTGCACATCCCGCGCCGGAGCGCGCACCATGTCATCGACTATCTCGGCACCTTCCTCATCGCCTCCGTCGCGACCTGCCTGGTGCTCGTCGCCTCCCTCGGAGGCACCACCTGGGAGTGGGGCTCCCCGCAGATCGTGCTGCTCGCCGTCCTCGGGGTCGTCCTGGCCCTCGCCTTTGTGGCGGTGGAGCGACGGGCCGCGGAACCCGTGCTGCCGCTGAAGCTGTTCCGGGTGCGGACCTTCACACTCGCCGCCGTCATCAGCTTCATCGTCGGGTTCGCGATGTTCGGGGCGATGACGTATCTGCCGACGTTCCTCCAGGTCGTCCAGGGCGTGACGCCGACGATGTCCGGGGTGCACATGCTGCCGATGGTGGTCGGGCTGCTGCTGGCGTCCACGGTCTCCGGGCAGATCGTCAGCCGGACCGGCCGCTGGAAGGTGTTCCCGATCGCGGGCACCGGCGTGACGACGCTGGGACTGCTGCTCCTGCACCAACTGCACGCGGACAGCTCCACGGCCGTGATGAGCACCTTCTTCTTCGTCTTCGGTCTCGGCCTCGGGCTGGTCATGCAGGTGCTGGTGCTGATCGTGCAGAACGCCGTGCCCTACGAGGACCTGGGCGTCGCCACGTCCGGCGCGACCTTTTTCCGGTCCATCGGGGCGTCGTTCGGCGTCGCCATCTTCGGCGCGGTCTTCGCGAGCCGGCTCGGCGACAAGCTGACCGAGGCCTTCCGGGGCGCCGAACTTCCCGCCGGGGTCTCGGCGGACGCGCTGGAGGCGGACCCGCGGGGCATCGGCGAACTGCCACCGGACCTGCGACCGGCGGCGGTGGACGCGTACGCCACCTCCATCACGGACGTCTTCCTCTACGCCGCTCCGGTCGCCCTGCTCGGCTTCGTGCTGGCCTGGTTCCTCAAGGAGGACAGGCTGCGCGGGTCGGTGACGGCGCCGGACATCACGGAGACGCTGGCGAGCAATCCGGTGGAGCGGTCGTCGTACGACGAGGTGTGCAGGGCCTTGTCGGTGCTGGGGACGAGGGAGGGCCGACGCGAGGTCTACGTGAAGATCACCGCGAGGGCGGGCTACGACCTGCTGCCGGGGGCGAGCTGGCTGCTGCTGCGGATCAAGAAGTACGGCTGGGTGGAGCCGGGGGAGCTGGCCGAGCGCAGCACGGTTCCCCTTTCGGTGATCCTCGCGGCGGCCCGCCAGGTGGAGGAACGCCGGCTGGCCACCCGCGAGGGTCTGGACCTGGTCCTGACCGGCCAGGGCCGCGAGGTGGCGGACCGTCTGGCCCAGGCCCGCGAGGACTCCCTGGCGGAGCTCCTGGGCGACTGGTGGGGTCCGGACCGCCCGACCGACCTGGCGCAACTGGTCAGGGAGCTCAACGACGAACTGTGCGGTTCGAACCGCGAACAGCCCCACGGCGGCCCGTCGGCGCGGGGCGGCTGAGCGGCACGGCAGGGCCTGGCCGTTTGAGGACGCCCGCCGGGGCAACCCGGATCCCGTACCGACTCGTAGGGAGGGTCGGTTGGGTCGAGTAACCCCGGAAGGCATTCATGTCCACAGGCTTGATCATCGCCTTGATAGTGATTGTGGCGGTCGTTCTCGTCGTTGCGGCCGTTGTCAGCATGCGCGCCCGAGGGCCCCAGAAGGGGAACCTCAAGCGGCGCTTCGGGCCCGAGTACGACCGGGCCGTCGCCCGGCACGACGGTGACACCAAGGCGGCCGAGCGGGAGCTCGCCGAGCGGGTGGAGCGGCACGGCTCGATCAAGGAGCGCCCGCTGGAGCCCGCGCGCCGTCAGGAGTACGAGGCCCGCTGGGCGGCCGCCCAGGAGCACTTCGTCGACTCGCCCAAGGAAGCCGTCGGCGAGGCCGACCGGCTCCTCGCCGAGCTGGCCGGCGACCGCGGCTTCCCGGACGGCGGACGCTACGAGGAGCAGCTCGCCGCGCTCTCCGTCCACCACGCCGGGCACGTCGACGGCTACCGCCGCGTCCACCGCACGGCTGCCGCGCAGAACGGATCCGCCGGTACCGAGGAGATGCGCGAGGCCATGATCGAGGCCCGGCTGCTCTTCGAGGAGCTCGTCGGTCCGGCCGAGCACAGCCGCCACCGCACGACGACTCCCGCGGAGTCGACCAAGTCCACCAAGTCCACCAACGGCCACGGGCACGCGCCGTGGGCGTTCACCAGGCGCCACGCGAAGGGGAGTTGACATGACGGACCCGGCAACCAATCCCCGAGTCGGCAAGGCGCTCGGCGGGGAGCCCACGGCAGTCGGCAGCACCACCGCCGACCCCGCCGTCGACTCCCAGCGCGCGACGACCCCGGCGCCGGGCACCGGCTCGGCAGGCGCTCCCGTCAGCCCGGTGAGCGGCGGCAGCCGCCCGGCCGGCGAGTCGGCCCCCCTCCTCCCGCGCGACGAGGCCGACAAGCTCGAACTGCGGCTCCAGCACGCCCTGTCGGGGTTCGTCGACAAGCCCCGCGCCGCCGTGGAGGAGGCCGAGCAGGTGGTCGAGGAGGTCACCGGACGGGTCACCGAGGCGCTCAACCAGCGGCGGCGGACCCTGCGCGGCAGCTGGCAGGGAGGCGACGCCAAGGGCGCCTCCAACGCCGACACCGAGCAGCTCCGGCTCGCCCTGCGGGACTACCGCGCCCTCGCGGACCGTCTGCTACACCTCTGACCCGCTCTCGCCCCGCCAACGCCGTACGACGTCCTCGACGTCGTACGGCTTCATTCCGAGCGGCGGTCCCGGTGGCGGCTTGAACATCATGTCGCGGATTTTCACGTTGACATCAGTGATGATCTTCCGGACCAGCCGCTCGGTCGGCGCGCGCAGCGCCGCCTCCAGCGCGTCCTCCGCCTCCTTGCGCAAGGCCAGCGTCGGCGGGAGGACCGACAGGCCCTCGCGGGCCATCTTCTGCTTGACCCACCACAGTTCGTCGTACGTGGTGTCCGTCCCGGGCGGCAACGGCCTCCCCGCGCCCGGCAGATGGGAGAAGTCCCCGCGCCGCTCCGCGTCACGGATCTGCTTGTCCACCCAGGACTCGAACGGGACGCCCGGTGGCTTTCGCTCGGTCATGAGTCCATTGTGCCGGACACGCCGGACACGGTCCGGCCGGGCGATTTATCATGCGGCGGCTGAGGAGGAACTCTTCAGCCGCTGTGCAGGAACACTTCAAGGGGAGCGCACGTGCTCGAACTCACCATGGCCGCCGTCACCTCGGCGGAGGAGGGTGCCACGGCCGGCATGCTCATGGCCGACGCACCGAGCGAGCCGGGCGCCGTGCTCCGTGTGGGCCGGGACAAGTCCGTGTGCCGGCTGGTGACGCCCGACGACTGGCTGTTCGTCTCCCGCGTCCACCTGGAGTTCCTGTGCGGCCCCGACGGCACCTGGCAGGTGACCTGGCTGCGGGGGTCGCAGCCGGACCCGTCCTCCGAGGTGCGGCTCACGGTCGGCCAGCAGGTGCACCCCCTCGTCTACGGCGGTACCGTCCCGCTCCCGAGGGGCGGCAGCGGCGAGATCGTCGTCCACGACCGCACCGCGCCCCGCAGCGTCAACGTCGGCTTCTACCACGAGGTCTGAGGGTCACCGGGCCTGAGGATCACGGGGTCCGAGGAGCCGGCGCCCCCCGAAGGCCTCACAGCACCCGCGCCAGCGCGAACCCGTCGTACCCCTTGCTCCCCACCGTCTGGATCGCCGTCCCGCTCAGTCGCGGGTGGCTGCCGATCAGTTCGATCGCTCCCCGCGTCCCGCGCACGTCCTCCGCCGTGCTGGACGCGTCGGCGACCCGTCCGCCGCGCACCACGTTGTCCACGACGATCAGGCTTCCCGCGCTGGTCAGCTTGAGCGCCCACTCCACGTAGTGGACGTTGTTCGCCTTGTCCGCGTCGATGAAGACCAGGTCGAAGGGGGCCGGGTTCTCGTCGGCGAGGTGGGGGAGGGACTCCAGGGCGGGGCCGACGCGGACGTCGACGAGCTTGTCCAGGCCGGCCCGGGCGATGTTCCGCGAGGCGACCTCGGCGTGCTTCGGGCTGTACTCCAGGGAGATCAGACGCCCGTCGGCGGGCAGGGCGCGGGCCAGCCAGATGGTGCTGTAGCCGCCCAGTGTGCCGATCTCCAGGATGTTCCGCGCGCCCTGGATCTGGGCGAGGAGGTGGAGGAGTTTGCCCTGCGGGGCCGTCACCGCGACCTGCGGGAGGTCGGCCGCCTCGCTGTCGCGCAGGGCCGCCCGGAGCGCTTCGTCGTCCGGCGAGAGGTGGGTGGTGAAGTAGTCGTCCACGGCGTCCCAGAGCTGCGACTCGCTCATGTCCCTGTGCCTTTCATATGGCTAGTTAGAGCGGCTAAGTAGCGTTGCTAAGGAATATAGTCGCCCACCGGCCGCCGCGACCGGCGGACGAGGAACGTCGACACGGCCGTGACGCCCACCGCCAGAGTGCCCCCGATCGTCAGCAGCCACGCGGGGAGCCCGGCCCACTCGCGCAGCCGGTCCTCGTAGATCACCTGCTGGAAGGTCTCGTCCGTCGACGCCCGGCGCAGCTCGTGGTCGCCGGTGATCGAGCGCGGGCGGGGGAACTCCTGGCCGATGGCCGTCAGGTACGGCGTCCCGCCCGCCGCCAGCTCCGTCAGCGGGCCGGAGGTCGCGTTCACCCGCCCGGCGTAGGTCACCCGGGGGCGTGCGCCGCCGATCCGGGAGGCCGGTTCCATCCGGTGCGCGGCGAGGACGTACAGGCCGAGGGACTGCGGGGTCTCGGCCAGGCCGGACAGGCGCATCGGGTACACCGGGCCGGTCGAGGCGAAGGTGACGTGCAGCGGGTCCAGCGCCCCCGTCAGGCGGTCCCCGGCGCTCTCGGGGGTCAGGCGCACGGCCACGTACTCCCAGTGGCGGTCCACATAGGGGCGCAGCGCTGCCGCCATGCGGGGCGGGAGGGTGAAGCCGTTGGTGTCCAGCCAGCCGTCCAGGGCCTCCGGATCGGTGGCGGTCAGACGGGCCACGTCGAAGGGGCCGAGCCGCTGGCGGCCGACCACGCCGACGGGGTGCCGGTGCCGGGCGCCCGGGGGCGGGCCGTGCCGGTGGCGGCGGTCGCCGGTGGTCAGGGGCCAGTCGTCGTCGTGGGGCCAGAAGTGGTGCCGTACCCGTGTCACCGGGGCGGTGACCGAGTGCAGCGCCTCGAACAGCTCCGGATCGCCGAGCCGTACCGTCGCCCGGTTCGGCACCGGCATGATCCAGGCGGCGCGCTCCGCGTCCCCGGCGAGGGTCATCCGCAGCACGATCTGCTCCCGCCGCCCGTCCCACCGGACGAGCGCCTCCTCCCGCTGGACGGCCACCCGCTGCCCAGGACCGGGAAGCACAGCCGCGCAGGCCGCCGAACCGACCTGAGTGACCAGCAGCGCGAAGGCGACGGCGCCCACCCGCAGCCGCAGGAACCCCACCTCAGAAGCCTTCCGCCGATCGCCGCCAGGTGTCAGACGGTACGCAACCGAACACAGCTGCGGGACACGGGTCCGTTATGTGATCCATTTCCCTCTCGCAGAGGCGGCGGAATCCACACGGGACTATCGTCATCCGGACAAAAGGAGAGCGGACGTCAGGTGAATCGGGGGTTGCCTGCGTCTCTCCCGGGGGTGGTGCGTGCCCCCATAGGGTTCGTATCGGGATGATCTCGTACGGATGCCGTGCGGGACGGACGGGGCGGGAGGCCGACGAGGCGTGGCGAATGCGGAGCACAGCGGGCGACCGGCGGATGCTTTCGGAGCGACGGCCGTCGGTGAGGCCGGGGCGCGCCTGCGCGTGGCCCGCGTCGGGCTGTGGCTGGTCGCCGCGGTCCTCGCCGTACGGCAGGTGGCCGTCGTCCTCAGCACTCCGCGCGGGGAGCGGCTGACCGCCCTGGAGACCTGGGTCGGCGAGAACGGCGTCCTGCACGTCAACGGGTCGCTCTACGACTCCACGAAGTTCACCGGCACCCCCTTCGGCGGGCTCGCCCTCAAGCCGCTCACCAAGTCCGCCGAGCAGGCGCTCGGCTGGGGCTGGACCTTCGGCACCCTGCTCCTGGTCGTCGCCCTGGGACTCGTAGCCGCGCGGGCGCTGCCGCAGCCGGTCAGCCGGCGCACCTCCCTGTTCGCCGCTCCCGTCGCCGTCAGCCTGCTGATGCTGTCGCTGCCGGTGCGCAACAGCTTCTGGCTCGGGCAGACCAGCATCATCCCGGTGCTGCTCGTCCTCCTCGGTTGCTTCGCCGCCCGTGGGCAACGGGCCGGCGGGGTGCTCATCGGTGTCGCGGGAGCGCTCCAACCGACCCTGCTGTTGTTCGCGCCCCTGCTGTGGTTCACCGGACGCAAGCGGGCCGCCGTCGCCACCGGCGCCACGTTCGCCGGGGCCACCGCGCTGGCCTGGGCGGCGATGCCGCAGGACTCGTACACCTACTGGGTGCACCACATGGCCGGGACCGGGCTCGGCGGGCGGGCCGACGATCTCGCCAACCAGTCCCTGCACGGCGCCCTGCTGCGGCTCGGCCCGGGCGGGCCGCTGGAGATCGGGCTGTTCCTCGCCCTCGCCGCCGGTGTCGCCGTGCTCGGCGTGCGCCGGGCCGTGCGCTACGCCCGCGACGGGCAGCTGCTCCTCGCCGTCGCCATCACCGGCTGCGCCGCCATCGTCGCCTCGCCCACCGCCTGGCAGCACCAGTTGCTGTGGGTGCTGCTCGCGGTAGTGGGCCGGGTCGGGAAGAAGGCCTCCGACCGGTATCTGTGGCCGGTCGCCGTCGTGCTCGTCATGACCCTCCCGGCGAAGATGATCCTGCCGAACATGGCGACCCTCTATCCGCTGCGTGACAACGTCGTCCTGATCGCCGCCCTGGCCGCCGCCACCTTCGTGCCGTTCCTGTCGCGGACCTCGCCGTACTACCGGACACCGATCCCGACGAACTACGCCGACCCGGTCCCGACCCGGTTCAAGCACATCCCGCTGGTGCCCTTCCTGCGCCGGGTGCTCTCCCGTCCGAACCTGCTGCTGGAGCTGCTGCTGATCCGGGTCACCTACGCCGCCTACGCCAAGGTGCGGCTCGCCGCGACCGGGGGCAGCAACTCGGCGGGGCGGGAGCGGGCCGAGGAGCACGGGCAGCAGATCCTCGACCTGGAACGCTTCCTGCACATCGACGTCGAGCACGCGCTCAACCACGCCGTGGTGAAGGCCGACGTCCTGCGGAACTTCTTCGACTTCTACTACACCTCCTTCCACTTCGTGGTCCCGCTGACCGTTCTCGGCCTGCTGTACTGGCGCCGCCCGGTCGACTACCGCTGGGCCCGTTCCGCCCTCGGTTTCGCCACCCTGTTCGCCCTGGTCGGCTTCTGGCTGTACCCGCTGGCCCCGCCGCGCCTGATGCCGGGTCTCGGGATCATCGACACCGTGCACGGGGTGCAGGACTTCACCAAGCCGGACTACGGCACGCTCACCGCGCTGACCAACCAGTACGCGGCGATGCCGTCGCTGCACTTCGGCTGGTCCCTGTGGTGCGGGCTGGTCATCGCGATCGTCGCGCCGAGGATGTGGATGAAGGCCCTCGGCCTGCTGCACCCCTTCCTCACGCTCACCGCGATCGTCGTCACCGGCAACCACTGGATCCTGGACGCGGTCGGCGGCGCGGCCGTCGTCGGTGCCGGGTTCGGGCTGACGTACCTGCTCCAGGGCCCGCGCGCCCGGATGGTCGGCCGGGCCGCCGTCAGCAGCGAGCCGCTGAAGGACCGTACTCCGAGCTGATCCGGCACTCGCCGGGCGCGGTCATCGGTCCAGGCTGACCTGGAGGTGTTTCACGCCGTTGATCCAGGCGGACCGCAAGCGGTCGGGGTCGCCGGTGAGGCGCAGGTCGGGCATGGTGTCGGCGATGGCGTTGAAGATCAGGTCGATCTCCAGGACCGCCAGGGACTTGCCCAGGCAGTAGTGCGGGCCCCCGCCGCCGAAGCCGAGGTGCGGGTTGGGGTCGCGGGTGATGTCGAAGACGTCCGGGTTCCCGAAGACCTCGGGGTCGTGGTTGGCGGCCGCGTAGAACAGGCCCACCCGGTCGCCCTTCTTGATCAGCTTGCCCCCCAGCTCCACGTCCTGGGTCGCGGTGCGCTGGAAGGAGTTGACCGGGGTCGCCCAGCGGACGATCTCCTCGGCGGCCGTCTCGGGCCGCTCCCTCTTGTACCGCTCCCACTGCTCGGGGTGGGTGAGGAAGGCGTGCATGCCGTGGGTGATGGCGTTGCGGGTGGTCTCGTTGCCCGCGACGGCCAGCATCAGCACGAAGAAGCCGAACTCGTCGGAGCCGAGGTTGCCCTCGTCCTCCGCCGCCACCAGCGCGGTGACGATGTCCTTCGCCGGGCACTGCTTGCGGTCGGCGGCCATGTTCATCGCGTAGGCGATGAGTTCGGTGGCCGACTCCTGGCCGACCTCCTCGGTGATCGCGTACTCGGGATCGTCGTAGGAGATCATCTTGTTGGACCAGTCGAAGATCTTGGCCCGGTCGTCCTGCGGGATGCCGATCAGCTCGGCGATGGCCTGGAGCGGCAGTTCGCAGGCGACGGACGTGACGAAGTCGAAGGGGCCGGGGTGGGCGCGGGCCTCGGCGGTGATCGCGGCCGCCCGGTCGCGCAGCCGCTCCTCCAGCGCCCGTATCGCGCGCGGGGTGAAGATGCGCTGCACGATCGCCCGGACCCGGGTGTGCTCGGGCGGGTCCATGTTCAGCAGGATCAGGCGCTGGGCGTCGATCGCGTCCCGCTCGATGTGCTCGTTGAAGCGGATGATCGCGGTGTTGACCCAGGAGGAGAAGAGTTCCGGGTGCGTGGAGACGTACTTGACGTCCGCGTGCCGGGTGACGGCCCAGTACCCCTCGTCCTGGAAGCCGGCCACGTTGCCGCTCTGCGGGATCCAGCGCACCGGCTCGGCCCGGCGCAGGTCGGCGTACTCGGCGAAGGGCACGCGGTGTCGGAGGAGGTCGGGGTCGGTGAAGTCGAACCCGTCGGGAAGCGCTGGACAGGGCATGGGCAGCTCCAGCCATGGCTGATCTGACGGACCATCAGTTATCGCGCAAAGTAAAGGCGGGCGGCGAAGACTGCAAGACCCTTGCGGTGATGGGCGTCACATCAGCAGACTGCTCGGTAACTAGAACGCGTACTAGTTGTGCGTGCGCCTTGTCAGGTCTGTCAGGTCTGCTGGCCTCTGGACGAGAGGACCGCCCCCCATGGCCGCCGAACCCGTGATCGTCGAAGCCGTCCGTACCCCGATCGGCAAGCGCGGCGGCGCGCTCGCCAATCTGCACCCCGCCTATCTGCTGGGCGAGACCTACCGTGAACTGCTCGGCCGCACCGGCATCCCCGCCGACTGCGTCGAGCAGATCGTCGGCGGCACCGTCACCCACGCCGGCGAACAGTCCATGAACCCGGCCCGCACGGCCTGGCTGACCATGGGCCTGCCCTACGAGACGGCGGCCACGACCGTCGACTGCCAGTGCGGTTCCTCGCAGCAGGCCTCGCACATGACCGCGAACATGATCGCGGCGGGGGTCATCGACGTCGGGATCAGCTGTGGCGTGGAGGCGATGTCCCGGGTGCCGCTGGGGTCGGGATCCAAGCACGGCCCGGGCAAGCCGTTCCCGGACGAGTGGAACGTGGACCTGCCCAACCAGTTCGAGGCGGCGGAACGGATCGCACGGCACCGGGGGTTGACCCGGGAGAACGTCGACTCCCTCGGCCTCGTCTCACAGGAGCGGGCCGCCGTCGCCTGGGCCGAGGAGCGGTTCAAGCGCGAGACGTTCGCCGTGCAGGTGCCGACCACCGAGGACGAGCAGCGGGCGGGCCAGGGCATGTGGCGGCTCGTGGACCGGGACGAGGGGCTGCGCGACACGTCCATGGAGGCGCTGGCGAGGCTGAAGCCGGTCATGCCCACGGCCGTGCACACGGCGGGCAACTCGTCCCAGATCAGCGACGGGGCGGCGGCCATCATGTGGGCCTCGAAGCGGATGGCGCGGGCGCTGAAGCTGCGGCCCCGGGCGCGGATCGTGGCGCAGGCACTGGTGGGCTCCGACCCGCACTTCCACCTCGACGGGCCGATCGACGCGACCAAGGCGGTGCTGGGCAAGGCCGGGATGTCCCTGAAGGACATCGACCTGGTCGAGATCAACGAGGCCTTCGCCTCGGTGGTGTTGAGCTGGGCCCAGGTCTTCGAGCAGAGCCTGGAGAAGGTCAACGTCAACGGCGGTGGTATCGCGCTCGGGCACCCGGTGGGGGCCACCGGGGCCCGGCTCATCACGACGGCGCTGCACGAACTGGAGCGCGCGGACAAGGAGTTCGCGCTGGTGACCATGTGCGCCGGGGGCGGACTGGCCACCGGCACGATCATTCAGCGGTTGTAGTCGACGTCCAGTTGACGAAGGTGGTGAAGGCGGCGGGGTCGAGGGTGAGGATCGGTCCCGCCGGGGTCTTGGAGTCGCGGACGGCGACGGCGCCTGCGCCTTCGGCGATCTCGACGCAATCGCCGCCCTGGTCACCGCTGTAGCTCGACTTACGCCAGTTGCTCTCCATAGCGGTCCTCCATAACGCGCCGGATCAGCTCCGCCGAGTCCTTGAGGGAGAGCGCGGCGGCTTGAAGATGATCGTAACGGAGTGAGCAGTCCCTGACGGTGTCCGGGCTGGCGGTCGGATGCCCACTGCCGTAACCCTCGGTGTAGACGATGGTCGGATCGCTGGGGAAGCGGTAGACGTTGAACGAGCCTTGCAGTCCCGCGTGAGCGCCCGCCGTGAACGGCAGCACCTGGATGTTGATCCGCGGATTGTTCTCGAATGAGACCAGGTGCGCGAGCTGGTCCCGCATGACCTCGGGGCTGCCGACCTGCTGGTGCAGCGCGGCCTCGCTGAGGATCATCCAGAGGACCGGCGGCTCCTCCTTCTCGAAGATGCGCTGGCGAGCCAGTCGTACCGTGGTGCGGTCGTCGAGGTTGGTCTCGTCGAGCACGCCGAGCACCGCACGGACGTAACCCTTGGTCTGGAGCAGACCGTGGATCATGTGGGTCTGGAAGGTGCAGATCTCCGTCGCCCGCGCTTCCAGCTCGGCCACCTGCTGGAACCATGCCGGTAGTTGACTGCGCATCACCAGCGCGACCAAGCGGGACAGTAAACCGCCGGTGTCCAGTGCCGCGTCCGCGCGTTGGCTGAACTCGACGGTCGGGAGCTTGCGGGCGGTCTCGATCTGCCCCACGAGGGAGCCGGTGTAGTTGAGGACGTCGCCCAACTGGCGCTGAGTGAGGCCGGCGGCCTCGCGGTACCGGCGGAGTTCGAAGCCGTAGTAGTCGAGAGGCGAGGCTCCCGGATCCAGCACGTTGATATTCGTCACGAACTGCCTCCACACACACTTGAACGCGTTGTGTTCGCCCCGTGGCAAACCGTAGTAGCGCGAGGTCAGGCTCGTACCGTGAACGAATACATTCCCCCCGGGTACTTCATGAGCATCACGGTCGGCGAGCACTCGGCCCGGCACATCCGCCGGATCGTCCGCTCACTGCTCACCGACTGGGAAGTGCCCGGACTGTATGACTCGGTCGCGCTCGGCGTGACCGAGTTGGTGGCGAACGTCGTACGCCATGTCCCGGACCGGCGCTGCCGGTTGCTGGTGCTGCGGCAGGAGGCGGGCGTACGGGTGGAGGTGGCGGACGGGTGCGCCGAGGTCCCGTGCATGGACAGTGGGTTGCCGCTGGACTCGGAGGGCGGCCGGGGGCTGGTGCTGCTCAGCGAGGTGGCCGACAAGTGGGGGGTCGACCGGCGGAGCGGGGGTGGGAAGACGGTGTGGTTCGAGTGCGGCGAGCGGTCGCCGTGATGAGGACGGCGAGCAGGTCGGCGAAGGCGAGGGCGCCCTCGGGGTCGTCGGCCCGGCGGGCGATGCGGCGGACGGGTCCGACCTGGTCGAGGGTGACGCCGGCGCGGGCCAGGACGTGGGTGAGGGTCAGGAAGGCGCTGCGGGCGTTGCCGTCGTCGAAGGGGTGGAAGAAGCAGACGTCGAGGTAGGCGCGGGCGGCACGGGCGGTGAGGGGGAGGTCGTCGGCCTCCGCTTCTTCGAGGCAGGCGTCGAGGCGGGCGGGGAGGTCCGCGCCGGTGCCGTAGCGCTCGCGGCCCGCCTTGGCGTAGGCGGGGTGGGTGCGGAAGGGGGCCTGGGGGGTGTTCAGGACCAGGCGCTGCCAGGAGCTGAGGAGTCGGAAGGTGAGGGGGGCGCCGGAGGCGGCGTCGGCGCGGGTGCGGCCGAGGGCGGCGAGGAGGGCGGCGGCGCGGCGGGGGTCTCGGGGGTGGTCGTGGGTGCGGATGTCGTGGACGGGGCCGTCGCGGAGGGGGGTGCCGGTGGGGAGTTCGGGGGTGCGGGCCTGGTGCCAGGGGACTTCGGAGCGGACGGTGAGCCAGGTGCGTAGATGGTCGGGGCGGGTTGAGCTCTGGTCGGGGCGGGTGGGCTCGGTCATTCGTCGAGGTAGGAGTGGAGGCGGGAGGAGGTGTAGGTGTAGCGGGGCTCGTGGGTCGTGCCCGGTGGCGCCAGGGCGGCGGCGAGGCGCTCGGACACCTGGTCCACCTCGGTGGTCTCCGGTGCGGTCCAGCTCTTGAAATCGCCGCCGATCGCCTCCTTGACGAGGGTCCAGGCGGTGTCCCGGTCGACGTTCCATCGGGTGAGGAACCAGGTCAGGACGTGCGCGGCGTGCGCGTACCAGGCGTCTCCCGAGCCGGTGCGGTCGAGGGAGTGCAGGATCAGCCGCTGGGTGGCGCGGTCCCAGATCTCGCGGCGGTCCTCGTCGGTCTCGGCGGTGTCGAGGGGGTAGCGGTCGAAACAGCGGGCGAGGAACTCCAGCCAGTCCCGCCACTCGCAGAGCGCTCTGGCGACTCGCTCCAGGGTTTCGTCGGGGGTGCTGATGGAGTGCAGGGAGCAGCACCAGGCGCCGACGGGTCCGCCGCCGAGATCACCCTCGTCGTGAGACCAGCGCCACCCGGTGGTCCAGGCCCCGTACCGCTCGACCAGGGCCTCGGTCATGGCCTTGGTCCACGCCCAGCCCTCGTCGTAGGACCACTTGCAGAGCTTGGCGTACTCGGCGGAGGCCTCGTCAGGGTGGGAGGTCTTCTTCCGCTCGGGCCGGACCGGAACGCGTGGGGCGGGCCCCAGACTCCGGACGACGGCGAGGGCTTCGGCACGGTCGAAGGGGTGCGTGGCGGGGTCGAGCTCGGGCCAGGTGAGGTCGTAGGGGTACGGCTCCAGGGACGTCATCGGACGGATGTTCCTTCGGCGGAGAGGCTGAACGCAACCGGATTCACCGGCCGAAAACAGTCCATGCCGTGTTCAGGGCGCGCGCCAACGTCCAAGTATTTGTGCGCACAGGTCAGGCCACGACTCCTTCGAGGTCTGACCCTGCGGGAAGGCGAGGCTCAAGCCCCGCCGTACAGGCACTGGACCTCGTTTTAGAGACGTAGTTCTAAGAAGTACATACCTAAAGACGAAACCGCACCCGTGCGGACACGGGTGCGGTTCTTCGTGCGTGACTGGCTTCGGCTCAGTACCAGCCGTTGGCCTGCCAGAAGTTCCAGGCGCCGCAGGGGCTGCCGTAGCGGTCCTTCATGTAGTCCACGCCCCACTCGATCTGGGTGGCGGCGTTGGTCTTCCAGTCGGAGCCGGCGGAGGACATCTTCGAGGCCGGGAGGGCCTGGACGAGACCGTAGGCACCGGAGGAGGCGTTGGTGGCGTTCACGTCCCAACCGCTCTCGTGCTCGACGATCTTGGAGAAGCACTGGTACTGGGCCGAGTCGCCGATCATCTTCTTGGCGGTCGCCTGAGCGGAGGCCCCGGTCGTGGCGGCCTGCGCGGGCGCCGCGGCGAAAATCGCACCGGCGGCGGCAGCAGCCACGGCGGTACCGGCGAGAGCCTTCTTCGGAGTGGCGATGCTGCGGATGAAGGAAGCGGCGGACAAGGCGGTGACCTTTCGTCGGGGACGTGGTGGTCGCGGTACGTCGGAACCACGCGGTGCGTGGCGGGGACATGCGGCGGCGCCGAGGCCCGGGGGGCTCGTCGGCGCCGTGCGACGTCATCCAGAGAAACAGGCCGGGGAGGCGTCCGCAATGACCGGTTTTGCTAGTTGTGGTCGTATGTGGGGTACACGCTTCTCGTGTGACGTGGCTCTCAATGTGCAGGTCAGAGCCTATTTTGACGTGGGCATGGCGTCCGATATGCACCACTAGGTCAGATCGTAGGTGATGTGGGTCATGTGGGGTGCTTCACCGTGGATCTGACGGGCGGTTCCCATAGGGCTACGGACTGGTGTCCTTCACGGGGTCCTCGAATGTGACCGGGGCCTCGAAGGCGGCCCTGCGGGTGGCTCGGCGGAGGGCCTTGAGGATCGCCGGGCCGAGGGTCAGGGTCAGGACGACCGTCGTGATGGCCCGGCCGAGGTCCCAGCCGAGGGAGGTGGCCAGGCAGTACGTGATGAAGCGGGCCAGGTTCTCCGGGGCGGAGGCGCCCGGGTCGAAGGCGATGTTCGAGGCGAGCCGGTCGATGAAGGGCCAGCCGGCCATGTTGGTGAAGGTGCCGTAGGCGAAGGCGGCGAGAAAGCCGTAGGCCGCGATCATCAGGCGTTCCCTGGTGCCGCGGATGGTCTCCGGGCCGGGGAGGAGGCCCGCGCCCATCGTGAACCAGCCCATCGACAGCATCTGGAACGGCATCCAGGGGCCGACTCCGCCGGTGAGCAGGGCGGACGCGAACAGGCTGAGAGCGCCGAGGACGAAGCCGAAGCCCGGACCCAGGACCCGGCCGCTGAGCAGCATCAGGAAGAACATCGGCTCGATGCCGGCGGTGCCGCCGCCGAGGGGGCGCAGGGCGGCGCCGGTCGCGGCGAGGACGCCGAGCATGGCCACGGCCTTCGGGCCGAGGCCCGACTCCGAGATCGTCGCCGCGACGACGGCCATGAGGAGGACGAGGAGTCCGGCGAAGAGCCAGGGCGCGTCTTGGGCGTGTTCGGTCGCCTGAGAGGTGGGTGGTGAGAAGAAGGGCCAGGTCAGGGCGGCGAGGCCGATGGCGCTGACGAGGGTGAGGGTGAGAAGGGACCGAGGGCCCAAGCGGATGGGGCGGGCTGTGTTCCGCACCGTGGGACGGCTCATCGCAGGGCCTGCTCGACCTGGGTGACCGTGAGCCAGTGCTGCGGCGCCAGGATCTTGGTGACCTGGGGGGCGAAGGAGGGGGAGGAGACGACGACGTCCGCCGTCGGGCCGTCGGCGATGATCTCGCCCTCGGCCAGGAGGATCACCCGGTGGGCCAGCTCCGCGGCCAGTTCCACGTCGTGGGTGGCCAGGACGATGGCGTGGCCCGTCGCCGCGAGGTCTCTCAGCACGGTGACCAGGCGGGCCTTCGCCGCGTAGTCCAGGCCTCTGGTCGGTTCGTCGAGGAGGAGCAGGGGCGGGCGGGCGGTGAGGATGACGGCGAGCGCGAGGGCCAGGCGCTGGCCCTCGGAGAGGTCTCTCGGGTGGGTGTCGTCCTGGACGCCGGGGAGCAGGTCGTGCACGAGGGTACGGCAGGTGCCGGGTTCCGCCCCGGCGTCGTGGTCCGCGGCCGTGCATTCGGCGGCGACCGTGTCGGCGTAGAGGAGGTCCAGGGGTTGCTGGGGGACCAGGCCCACGTGGCGGATCAGGTCGCGGGGGCGGGTGCGGTGGGGGGTGACGCCGTTTACCTCCACGGTGCCGGAGGTGGGCGTGAGCAGGCCTACGAGGGTGTTGAGGAGGGTGGACTTTCCGGCGCCGTTGCGGCCCATGAGTGCGATGGTCTCGCCGGGGGTGATGGTGAGGGTGGTTTTGTGGAGGGCGCGGATCCTGTCTCGGGTGACGGTGAGCTGGTGCGTTTCGCCCAGTGGTTCGGAGGGTGCGGAGTGTCGGCGGGTGCGGGTTGCCTGTGGTTGATCGCGCCCCGCGGCGGAGCCGCACACAGACGCTGCCCCGCGCTGAAGGCAGTTGCTGTCCCGCTTGCTGAGTTGCTCCCTGAGATCCGCAGCTCGTCGCCGTGCGTCCCGGACCGTCAGGGGCAGCGGCGACCAACCTGCCAGGCGGCCCAGGTCCACCACCGGTGGGGTTACCGGAGAGACGGCCATCATGTCCGAAGGGGGGCCCAGGAGCGGGGTCGCGCCCGGAGCCGGGAGCAGGACCACCTGGTCCGCGTACTGGATGACGCGCTCCAGGCGGTGTTCCGCCATCAGGACCGTCGTGCCCAGGTCGTGGACCAGGCGCTGGAGGACCGCCAGGACCTCTTCGGCCGCCGCGGGGTCCAGGGCTGACGTCGGTTCGTCGAGGATCAGGACGCTGGGGTGGGGGGTGAGGACCGAGCCGATCGCCACTCGTTGCTGCTGGCCGCCGGAGAGGGTGGCGATCGGGCGGTCGCGCAGGGATGCCAGGCCGAGGAGGTCCAGGGTTTCCTCCACCCGGCGGCGCATCACGTCCGGTGCCAGGCCCAGGGACTCCATGCCGTAGGCGAGTTCGTCCTCCACCGTGTCCGTCACGAAGTGGGACAGCGGGTCCTGGCCCACCGTGCCGACCACGTCGGCCAGTTCCCGGGGCTTGTGGGTGCGGGTGTCCCGGCCCGCCACCGTGACGCGGCCGCGCAGGGTGCCGCCCGTGAAGTGGGGGACCAGGCCGCTCACCGCGTTGAGGATCGTGGACTTGCCCACGCCGGACGGGCCCACCAGGAGGACCAGTTCGCCTTCCGGGACCTCGAAGTCGACGTTCTGGACGGTCGGTTCGGTGCGGCCGTCGTAGGTCACCGAGACGTTCTCGAAGCGGATCACGACGGGTCCTTCGGGGTCGGCGTGAGGAAAGCGGGGAGCAGGCCGAGCAGGATCGCTGCCGCCGGCCAGAGGGGGAGGGTGGGGGCCGTCAGGGGGATCACGCCCGGTTCCAGGGATGCCGGGTCCTGTGCCGCGGCCACGAACATCAGCGCCGCGACCGCCGCACCTGACGCCGTGACCAGCCACGCCTTCGCGTCCCAGGGATCCGGACGGTAGCGCGTGCGGGTGGCTCGGCGACCGCCCAGGCGCAGGCCCACGAGGGCGGCGGCGAGACCGGCGAGGAGGACCGGCAGGCCGTAGGCGCCGCCTTCCGCCGTGAGGACGCCGTACGTTCCGGCGCAGACGCCGAGCAGGCCGCCGACGGTGAGGGCGGCGGTGGTGCGGCGGACGGCGGCAGGGACGTCGGCGGTACGGCCGTAGCCGCGGGCGTCCATGGCGGCGGCCAGGGCGACGGAGCGTTCGAGGGCGCCTTCCAGTACGGGGAGGGCGACCTGGAGGAGGCCGCGGATGCCGTTGTCCGGGCGGCCTCTGAGGCGGCGGGCGGAACGCAGGCGTTGGACGTCCGCGATGAGGTTCGGGGCGAAGGTGAGGGCGACGACCACCGCGACGCCCATCTCGTACAGGGCGCCCGGGAGGCATTTCAGGAGCCGGGTGGGGTTGGCGAGGGCGTTCGCGGCGCCTACGCAGATGAGGAGCGTGGCGAGCCTGAGGGCGTCGTAGAACGCGAAGACGAGGCCCTCCGCGTGCACCCTTCCGCCGAGGCGGATGCCCTGGGCCCAGGAGGGGAGGGGGATCTCGGGGAGGGTGAGGAGGGTGTGGGTGCCGGGGATGGGGGAGCCGAGGAAGGTCGTGAAGGCGAGGCGGATGAGGAGGACGGCGAGGGCGAGTTTGAGGAAGGCGGAGTAGGAGCGGGACCAAGGGGTGTTCTGGCGGCAGGTCGCCACGACGTAGGCGGACGTCGCCGTGAGGAGGGCGAGGAGGAGGGGGTTGGTGGTGCGGGTTGCCGCCGTGCCGAGCGCGAGCGCCCAGAGCCACCAGGCGCCGGGGTGCAGTTGATGGCCGGGGGTGGGGTGCGCCTGCCCGCGCCTGCGGGGTGCTGCTTCCTTCATGGCGGAGGCCGCCCTGCCACCCGACTGCCCGCGGCTGCGTGCGTTACGCATTTCGGCGTCGGCGTGCTTGCCAGACTGCCGCCGCTCCCAGTGCCGCCACTCCCGCCGCTCCCGCCCACAGGCCCAGGGACGGGTTGTCGTCGTCGTTCGTGTTCTTGTCGGCCGGCTTGGTGATCTCGTCGCCGCACCCCGCGCTCGGGTAGCCGCCGATCGCGCACAACAGGGCGTTGGAGTCGTAGCGGAGGGGCTTGGCCACCTTCGCCAGGGCCTCGGCCGTCGTGGCGTCCTCGGGGACGCTGACGCAGACCGTGCGGGGGCGGGGCGGGGTTTCCGAGGAGGGGGCGTCCGACTTCGTGCCGAAGTCGATGACCAGGGCTACTCGCTTGTTGCCCGGCCGCTCCGGCGTTCTCGCGCAGATCGTGCCGAAGGTCGCCGTGCCGCGTGGCCGGGCCGCCTCCGACGAGTCCTCGCTCAGGGTGAAGCGGAACCCCTGGACGTCGCCGTCCGAGGGGACGCTCGTGGAGGGGCCCTGGGTGGCGTAGATCCACGACGAGCCCTGCCGGTCCCAGAAGGACCAGTAGCGGTACGTCGCCGCCTGCGCCGGGGGCGCCGCGCACAGTGCCAGGGCCGCGAGCACGAGTGCGGCGCAGACCCGGCGTATCACAGCTGCTGCCCCTTGTTGCGGCCGCTGATCAGGAAGCCGACGCCGATGCCCGCGACCAGGCCGACACCGATGATCCACCAGACGCTGACGCCACCGTCCTCGTCCTTCTTCTCGTCGTCCTTCTTCTCCTCCGCCGTCTCCGCGCCCGTGGCCCGCTGCTGCGGCTCCGGGCCGGTCGCGTTGAGCAGCTTCACCAGGTCCGCACCGCCGAAGTCACGCGGGTTCGCGCCCGCCGCGTCCGCCGCGAGGATCAGCTGCGCGTAGGCGGCCGGGCCGTTCTGCTTCGCCCAGTCCGCGGAGTTCTCCTCCAGCCAGGTCAGCGGCTCCCGCGCCGCCTTCGGGCCGCCCGCGACGGCCAGCGCGACGACCGCGTCGGCCGTGTTGCCGTAGTCGGGCTGGTCCTCGGCGCCGGCGAGGGCGGACTTGAGGTAGCCGTCCTTCTTCATGGTCTCGGCGAGGTAGGACGCGCCGTTCTCGGCGGACTGGTCCGGGTCGGCCTTGGCGGTGTCGGCGCAGGCGAGGTCCGTGTCGGCGGCGGCCTTCGCCGACGCCATGCTCATGCCCTTCATGCCGAGCACGGCCGCGGCGGTCGCGTCCGCGTTGGCGGCCAGCTTGCCCTTCTTGTCGGGCTGGTAGGCGAAGGCGCCGTCCTCGGAGCAGGGGAGGGCGAGGTCGCGCAGGGCGTCGTAGGGGGACTTGCCGCCGACCACCACGGTGTCGGGGTCCTGGCCGACGGCGTTGAGCGCGCCGATCACGACCGCGGTCGAGTTGGCGTCACTCGGGCCGCCGGGCATGTAGCCCCAGCCGCCGTCCTTGTTCTGCACGCTCTTCAGCCACTTGACGGCGGACAGGGCGTCGTCCATGAGGCCGCCGCCGTCGGCCTCGGCCAGCGCCTGGGCCGCGGCTGCCGTGCTGTTGGTGTCCACCATGACCTTGTCGTCGCAGGCCTTTGCGGGCTCGGCGCGGAAGGCGGCGAAGGCGCCGTTCTGGCACTGCTGGCCCAGCAGCCAGCCGACGGCCTTGGTGGCGGGCAGGGCGCCCGACTTGACCTGGGCGATCAGGGTCAGGGACTGGCGCCAGACGCCGTCGTACGTCGGGTCGTGGTCGCCGTAGAGCCCGGAGGGGATCGCCACGGACGGCGAGGGGGACGGAGACGCGGCCACGGCGGGCGTGGCCAGGCCGATCACGGCGGTGGCGGCAAGGACCGCGGCGCTGCGGCGGACGTTCATGATCGGCGGGTGCCTCTCCCTGAAGGGAGCCGGGCAGCACGGGAGGAACCCCGGGCGGCTCGGCTCCGTAGACCTCGACGGAGCCATGCGCCGACTGACCGCCGACGCACGCGAGCCGTTCACGTACCGCGTGGGGCAGTCCGGCTCGCAGCGTGGTTGGCTGCTCACGGTTGCGGGTCAGCGCCGGATTTGCACCGGCTTCCCCCCGTACGGGTGTGATGACGACGCGGCCACTCTACCGGCCCGTAGCGGAACGCCTGAGGGGAGGCTGTGGGCGCGGGTAGCTTCGGCCCATGACGATCTTGGGGAGGCCGGGCCGGCTGATCGGTTCGGGGCGCGCGTCCGATGTGTACGAGCTCGACGAGGGGTGGGTGCTGCGCCGGGACCGGGAGGGGTACGGGGACGGGGTGGCGGAGGCCGCCCTGATGGAACGGCTGCACGGGTACGGCTATCCGGTGCCGAGGGTGCGGCTCGCGGACTGTACGCGCGGTGAGCTGGTGATGGAGCGGCTGCACGGGCCGACGATGCTGGAGGCCTTCGGGGCGGGGCGGATCGGCCCGACGGAGGCCGGGCGGACTCTGGCCCGCCTGCTACGGCAGTTGCACACCCTCCCCGGCCGCGTGGTCCACCTGGACCTCCACCCCGACAACGTCATGCTCACGCCGCACGGTCCCTACGTCATCGACTGGACCAACGCCGAGGAAGGCGACCCGGGCCTGGACTGGGGCATGTCGGCGCTGATCCTGGCGCAGGTGGCCACGGCGGACGAGCAACTCGCCGGTCCCGTGCGGGAGACGCTCGCCGCTCTCCTGTCCGACCCCTCCGACCTCACCTCACCCGGCCTGACGGAGGCCCGACGCCGCCGTGCCGCCAACCCGACGATGACGGCTCGGGAGCTCGAAGTCCTCGGGGCGGCGGAGGAGTTGGTGCGGTCGTTCATGGGCTAGGCGCGCGGGGTCGGTCCGGCGAAGGCCAGATGCAGGGTGCGGGAGGAGAGGAGCCAGGTTCCGTCGGGCTGCCGGCGGAACGTGTCCTCGTAGTGGCCCACCTGGACCGGCGGGCCCGGCGCGACCAGGCCGCCCGCGCAGCCGTCGACTCGGTACGTCGTGAAGTACGAGGTCGCCGTCGCCGTGTCCGGAGCCGTCGCCGTGACGAGGATGTTGGACATCAGGCGGCGCGAGAGACGGTCGGCGGGGCGGGCGCCGAAGTACTCCCGCAGTGCCTCGCGGCCCTTGATCAGCCGGTCGCCCGCGGGCCACTGCCAGAAGCCGTCCTCGGTGAACAACTCGGCCACGGAGGCCGGTTCGCCGAGGTCGAGGCGGTGGACGAAGTCGATGACGAGACGCTCGCAGGCGCGCTGGGGGTCGGGAAGTGTCTGCATGATCCCGAACGGTAGTCACACGGCCACGTACGTCACCGGTTCGCTCCCCGTCACCGCCTCCGCTCGGCCCAGCTTCACCAGGCGGCGCAGGTGGGACTCGGCCTCGGAGACGGCGATGTTCCGGGAGCCGTAGGGGATGTGGGACCAGGGGCGGTTCCACTCCATCCGCTCGGCCAGCTGCCAGGGCGTGAGGGGGGTGGAGAGGAGGGAGAGGAGGTCGGTCAGGCGGCTTTCGTGGTGGGCCAGCAAGTCGTCCACGCGCCCCGGGGCGTTGGTGAACGCGTGCTGGTGGGCCGGGAGGATCTCGGCGGGGGAGAGGCGGGCCACTCGTTCCAGGGAGTCCAGGTAGTCGCCGAGGGGGTCGGTGACCGTGGCGTCGTCGGGGTCCTCGTACAGACCGATGTGGGGGGTGATCTCCGGGAGCACGTGGTCGCCGGAGAACAGGCGGCCGTTGCCCTCCAGTTCCGAGGGGTGGGTCTCCTCCAGGTGCAGGCAGACGTGGCCCGGGGTGTGGCCGGGGGTCCAGATCGCGCGCAGGCGGCGGCCGGGGAGCGGGAGCAGTTCGCCGGGCGTGATGTCCCTGTCCGGCAGGGCGGGGGTCAGACCGGGTAGGGTGCGGCGGCGGGCGGTGCGCAGGGGTGCCACGTGGTCCTCGGGGGCGCCGGCCGCCGTCAGCTTCGCCGCCATGTACGTGAACCAGCGCTCCGGTTCCGCCGATCGCGTGCGGCGCACGATCGCCGCGTCCGCCTCGTGCATCGCGATCCAGGCGCCGGACGCCTCTCGGACCTTGCCGGACAGGCCGTGGTGGTCGGGGTGGTGGTGGGTCACGACCACCCCGTGGATCTCGGCGGGCGTAGTGCCGCAGGCTCGTAGGCCCTCGGACAGCGTGTCCCAGGACTCCGGGTCGTCCCAGCCGGTGTCGATCAGCACCGGGCCCCGGTCGGTGTCGAGGACGTACACCAGGGTGTGGCCGAGGGGGTTGTCCGGGATGGGCACCCTCAGGGACCGGACGCCGCCGCCATGGTCGTACACCTGCGTCATGGGCTCCCCCAATCACCGCACCCGCCACCAGCCTCGGCCACTATAACTAGAACGGGTTTCGATGGGAGCCCGAGTCACCGACCCGCACCCGGATCCGCAAGCGGATCTCGCCGCCGGTCCGTTGTGTGCGTGCCGTGGACTCCCCGGGGTGGAACTGGTATCAGTTCCGTGTATCTGATGGTTCGTCAGAGTCAGGCTCAGGGGAGGCAGTCGGCCATGACCGAGCTCGTGGAACACGGACAGCTGATCATCGGCGGGGAGTTGACCGACCCCCTCGGCAAGGACGTCATCGAGGTGATCTCGCCGCACACGGAGCAGGTCATCGGGCGGGTGCCGCACGCGTCGGACGGGGATGTCGACCGGGCCGTCGCCGTGGCGCGGAAGGCCTTCGACGAGGGGCCCTGGCCCCGGGCCTCCCTCGAGGAGCGGATCGCGGTCGTCTCCCGGATCAAGGACGCCATCGCCGTACGGCACGAGGAGATCGCCCGGGTCATCTCCTCCGAGAACGGCTCGCCCTACTCCTGGAGCATCCTCGCCCAGGCCCTCGGCGCGATGATGGTGTGGGACTCGGCGATCACCGTCGCGCGGAACTTCACCTACGAGGAACAGCGGGACGGCGTGCTCGGGAAGATCCTCGTGCGGCGCGAGCCCGTCGGGGTCGTGGCGGCCGTGGTCCCCTGGAACGTGCCGCAGTTCGTCGCCGCCGCCAAGCTCGCGCCCGCGCTGCTCACCGGCTGCACGGTGATCCTCAAGCCCTCGCCCGAGTCGCCGCTCGACGCCTATCTCCTCGCGGACATCGCGCGCGAGGCCGGTCTGCCCGAGGGCGTGCTGTCCATCCTGCCCGCCGACCGGGAGGTCAGCGAGTACCTCGTCGGGCATCCCGGCGTCGACAAGGTCTCCTTCACGGGGTCCGTCGCCGCCGGCAAGCGGGTCATGGAGGTCGCCGCCCGCAATCTCACCCGTGTGACCCTCGAGTTGGGCGGCAAGTCGGCGGCCGTCGTGCTGCCCGACGCCGATGTCGACGCGGCCGTGGCGGGCATCGTCCCCGCTGCCTGGATGAACAACGGACAGGCCTGTGTGGCCCAGACCCGCATCCTCCTGCCGCGCTCCCGCTACGACGAGTTCGCCGAGGCCCTCGCCGCCGCCGCGAACGCCCTCGTCGTCGGCGACCCCCTGGACCCGGCGACCCAGGTCGGCCCCCTCGTCGCCCGCCGCCAGCAGCAGCGCAACCTCGACTACATCCGCATCGGACAGGAGGAGGGCGCCAAGATCCTTGCCGGCGGCGGGCGTCCGCACGGCATGGACCGGGGGTGGTACGTCGAGCCGACGCTCTTCGGCGACGTCGACAACTCCATGCGCATCGCGCGCGAGGAGATCTTCGGGCCCGTGGTCTGCCTGCTGCCGTACGGCGACGAGGCGGAGGCCGTGAAGATCGCCAACGACTCGGACTACGGGCTCAGCGGCAGTGTCTGGACCGCCGACGTCGAGCGCGGGATCGAGGTCGCCCGCCAGGTCCGTACCGGCACCTACTCCGTCAACACCTTCAGCCTCGACATGCTCGGCCCCTTCGGCGGCTACAAGAACTCCGGTCTGGGGCGGGAGTTCGGGCCCGAGGGGTACGGGGAGTACCTCGAACACAAGATGATCCATCTTCCGGCGGGCTGGGAGGCGTAGAGGGGATGGGAGACCGCTGGCACGTCGAGGTCGACCGGTCGGTGTGCATCGGCTCGGCCCAGTGCGTCCACCGCGCCCCCGACGGCTTCCGCCTCGACACGGCCCGCCAGTCCCACCCGGTCGACGCCGACATGGACGCGGGCGAGGGTGTGCTCGCGGCGGCGGAGAACTGCCCGGTGGAGGCGATCTCGATCACGCTGCTGGGGAGCGGGGAGCCCGTGTTCCCGCCCGAGGAATAGGCGAGGAATGGGGGTGTATGACCCTTTCCATCCACGTACGGGCGTTCTATTATGGAAGGCGGCCTACGGGACGAGCAGTCAGCACCGACTCCTCACCGGAGTAGCCGACTCAGGCGAGACCCCAGAAGGTGTGGGATCCGCCGGAGCCGACGTCGACGGTCGGAATCGGAGTCCGTCTCGTAGGTCCTTCACGTGTCCGTGGGCGCCGTGAGGTCGATCAGTCGGCAGACCGTCTCGATGTCGATCTTCACCTGGGCGATCGAGGCACGGCCGGACAGCCAGGTGATCAGTGCCGAGTGCCAGGTGTGCTCGATGACCCGGACCGCGGACAACTGCTCCGGCGTCGGGTTCTCCTGGCCCATCGCGTCCAGGATGATCACGGTCGTCTGCCGGGACACCTGGTCCACCTCGGGGGACACGCTGCGGTCCGCGAAGGTCAGCGCCCGGACCATGGCGTCGGCCAGATGCGGCTCGCGCTGCAGGGCGCGGAAGGCGCGCATCAGCGTCTCCGCGACCCGCTCCGCGGCCGTCTCGCCCGCGGGCGGCTTCTTCCGCAGCGTCCCGTGCATGTGCTCCAACTGGTCCTGCATCGTGGCGACCAGCAGATGGATCTTGGACGGGAAGTAGCGGTACAGGGTGCCGAGGGCGACCTGGGAGGACTCGGCGACCTCCCGCATCTGTACGGCGTCGAAACCGCCCCGGCTGGCGAGCTGCGCGCTGGCGTGCAGGATGCGACGGCGACGGGCCTCCTGGCGCTCGGTGAGCGGCGGCGAGGCGGGGCTTGCGCTACTGGCTTCCGCGGGCATGGATCCCGTTCCGTGACAGTCGGTGAGGAGAGGTGATCGGACAGAGCATGCCAGCTCGCCGGCCGTGGCGTGAATCACCTGATCCACCGCTCACAGGGGCGCTACCTGCCGGTAGATTCGGAGCCTCTTGAACGATCAAGTCTGTAACTTGTTCTAGATTAGCGTCCCGGCGTAATCTCGCGGGACAGTGCAGGCAGAAGGGGGCCCGGAGTGACCGCTGAGGCCAGTCGGACGGGTTCCCCCACGGAGCCCGCCGCGGACGGCGGGCGACCGCTCGACATCGCGCTCCTCACCTACAAAGGGAACCCGTTCTGCGGCGGCCAGGGCGTCTACGTCCGGCACCTCTCCCGCGAACTGGCCCGCCTCGGCCACCGCGTCGAGGTCATCGGCGCCCAGCCGTACCCGGTGCTCGACGAGGGCGTCACACTGACCGAGCTGCCCAGCCTCGACCTGTACCGCCAGCCCGACCCCTTTCGCACGCCCGGGCGCGGCGAGTACCGCGACTGGATCGACGCGCTGGAAGTGGGCACCATGTGGACCGGCGGCTTCCCCGAGCCGCTGACCTTCTCCCTGCGCGCCCGCCGCCATCTGCGGTCCAGGCGCGGGCAGTTCGACGTCGTCCACGACAACCAGACGCTCGGCTACGGCCTGCTGGGCGACGTGGGCGCGCCCCTGGTCACCACCATCCACCACCCCATCACCGTGGACCGGCAGTTGGAGCTGGACGCGGCCGAGGGCTGGCAGCGGCGGTACTCGGTGCGCCGCTGGTACGCCTTCACCCGGATGCAGAAGCGCGTCGCGCGCCGGCTCCCGTCCGTCCTCACCGTCTCCGGCACCTCCCGATCCGAGATCGTCGAGCACCTCGGCGTGCGCGAGGAGCGGGTCCACGTCGTGCACATCGGCGCCGACACCGACTTGTTCAAGCCGGATCCGTCCGTGGCGGTCGTACCGGGACGGATCGTCACGACCTCCAGTGCGGACGTCCCCCTCAAGGGGCTCGTCTTCCTCGTCGAGGCGCTCGCCAAGGTGCGCACCGAGCACCCCGACGCCCATCTCGTCGTCGTCGGCAAGAAGCCCGGCGAGGGCCCGGTCGCGGCGGCGGTCGAGCGGTACGGCCTCGAAGGCGCCGTCGAGTTCGTCAAGGGCATCTCCGACGCGGAACTGGTCGACCTGGTCCGCTCGGCGCAGGTCGCCTGTGTGCCGTCGCTGTACGAGGGGTTCTCCCTCCCGGCGGCCGAGGCCATGGCGACGGGCACGCCCCTGCTCGCCACGACGGGCGGGGCGATCCCCGAGGTCGCCGGCCGGGACGGGGAGACCTGCTTGGCCGTACCTCCGGGGGACGCGGGGGCGCTGGCGGCCGGTCTGAGCCGACTTCTGGGTGACGCCGAACTGAGAGTGCGGCTGGGGCAGGCCGGACGCGAGCGGGTCCTGCGGCACTTCACCTGGGCCCGGGCGGCGGAGGGCACGGTGGCCCACTACCGACAGGCCCTGACCACCGGCACCGCGCCCTCCCTCGCTTCCGCACCCCTCACCGTGAACGACGCCCATCTCAACCCCGAAAGCAGGGCCACGTGCTGACCGTCGACTTCTCCCGGTTCCCGCTCGCCCCGGGCGACCGTGTGCTGGATCTCGGCTGCGGTGCCGGCCGGCACGCCTTCGAGTGCTACCGGCGCGGCGCCCAGGTCGTCGCGCTGGACCAGAACGGCGAGGAGATCCGCGAGGTCGCGAAGTGGTTCGCGGCGATGAAGGAGGCGGGCGAGGCGCCGGAGGGTGCCACCGCGACCGCGATGGAGGGCGACGCCCTGGCGCTGCCCTTTCCCGACGAGTCCTTCGACGTCGTCATCATCTCCGAGGTCATGGAGCACATCCCGGACGACAAGGGAGTCCTCGCCGAGATGGTCCGGGTGCTCAGGCCCGGCGGCCGGATAGCCATCACGGTCCCGCGCTACGGCCCCGAGAAGGTCTGCTGGGCGCTGTCCGACGCCTACCACGAGGTGGAGGGCGGTCACATCCGCATCTACAAGGCGGACGAACTGCTCGCGAAGATACGCGAGGCGGGCCTCAAGCCGTACGGCACCCATCACGCGCACGCGCTGCACTCGCCGTACTGGTGGCTGAAGTGCGCGTTCGGCGTCGACAACGACAAGGCGCTGCCGGTGCGGGCGTACCACAAGCTGCTGGTCTGGGACATCATGAAGAAGCCGCTGGCGACGCGGGTCGCCGAGCAGGCCCTGAACCCGCTGATCGGCAAGAGCTTCGTGGCGTACGCGACCAAGCCGCACCTGCCTCAGGTGGCCGGCTCGTGACCACGCCCCGGACAGAACACCTCGTCCTGCCCGGGGTCCTCACCGTCGAGCAGGCCGCCGCGACCGTCGCCGGACTGCTCGCCGTACAGCGGGAGGACGGTGCCATCCCGTGGTTCCGGGGCCACCACCTGGACCCCTGGGACCACGTCGAGGCGGCCATGGGCCTGGACGCGGCCGGTGAGCACGACGCGGCCGAGCGGGCGTACGAGTGGCTCGCCCGCCACCAGAACGAGGACGGTTCCTGGTACGCGGCGTACCAGGACGGAGCGTTCGACGAGGTCACCGACCGCGGCCGGGAGACGAACTTCGTCGCCTACATAGCCGTGGGCGTGTGGCACCACTACCTCTCCACGGGCGACGACACGTTCCTGGACCGTATGTGGCCTGCCGTGTACGCGGCGACGGAGTTCGTGCTGCGGCTGCAGCAGCCGGGCGGGCAGATCGGCTGGCGCCGCGACGACGACGGCACGCCCGCGACGGACGCGCTGCTGACCGGGTCCTCGTCGATCCATCACGCGCTGCGGTGCGCGCTCGCCATCGCCGAGCAACGCGAAGAGCCCCAGCCGGACTGGGAGTTGGCGGCAGGAGCGCTGCGGCACGCGATCCGCCGGCACCCCGAGCGGTTCCTGGACAAGGACCGCTACTCGATGGACTGGTACTACCCGGTGCTGGGCGGCGCGCTGACCGGCACGGAGGCCAAGGCCCGCATCGAGGAGTCCTGGGAGCAGTTCGTCGTGCCCGGCCTCGGTGTGCGGTGCGTGGTCCCCAACCCCTGGGTGACGGGCGGGGAATCGGCCGAACTCGCCCTGGCCCTGTGGGCGATGGGCGAGTCCGACCGGGCGCTGGACATCCTGCAGTCGATCCAGCATCTGCGCGACGACGAGACGGGCCTGTACTGGACGGGCTACGTCTTCGACGACGACGCGATCTGGCCGAGGGAACTGACCACATGGACGGCGGGGTCGCTGCTGCTCGCGGTGGCCGCGCTGGGGGGACACGAGGCCACCTGCCAGGTGTTCGGCGGCGAGCAGCTGCCTGCCGGCCTGGACCCCGACTGCTGCGCCTGACTCAAGGGCCAAGGGGCGCGGGGAACTGCGCGACCAGCCACGACGGCGCCGCAGCCGATCGACTGCCATCCCCGCACCCCAGCGGAGCGCTCAGTGGCGGTGGACGCGGTTCGCGATGGCGTGTCCGACGAACAGGTAGACCACCGCTGCGAGACCGTACCCCGCCACGACCCTGGCCCACTGCTCGTCGAACGTGAACAGGTCGTGGGACCAGCCGGCCAGCCAGCGGGCGACGTCGTGCACGAACTGCACGAAGTCGTTGCCGGGGTTGGCGTCCAGCAGGTACATCAGGATCCACAGGCCGAGGATGAAGGCCATGACGTCGGCGACGATCGCTATGACCGTGCCGGCCTGATTGGCACCGTTGCGATATCGAGGGGACATGTCCCACGGGTTGCCCCTCAAACGCGCCTGAAACCCGCCCAGGAGCCCAAGCCTAGGAGTTCAACTCGGCCAGCACGCGCAGGGACTCCGGGTCGGGGGCGAGGGCCAGCAGGTCGGTCACCGGGCCCTTGCGCCACAGATCCAGGCGCTCGGCGATGCGTTCGCGGGGGCCGACGAGGGAGATCTCGTCGGCGAAGGCGTCGGGGACGGCCAGGACGGCTTCCTCGCGGTGGCCTTCGAGGAACAGGCGCTGGATCCGGCGGGCCTCCTCCTCGTACCCCATGCGGGCCATGAGGTCCGCGTGGAAGTTGCGGCGCGCGTGGCCCATGCCGCCGATGTAGAAGCCGAGCATCGCCTTCACGGGGAGCAGGCCTTCGGCGACGTCGTCGCAGACCTTCACGCGGGCCATGGGGGCGATACGGAAGCCTTCCGGGAGAACCTCCGGGAGGGCGTACGTCTCGGGGCGGGTCGGGGACCAGTACAGAGGGAGCCAGCCGTCGGCTATCCGGATCGTCTGGGCCACGTTCTTCGGACCCTCGGCGCCGAGGAGGACGGGGAGGTCGGGGCGCAGGGGGTGCGTGATGGGTTTGAGGGGCTTGCCCAGGCCGGTGGCGTCCTCGGCCCGGTAGGGCAGGGGGTGGTAGTGGCCGTCCAGTTCCACGGGGGACTCGCGCCTCAGCACCTGCCGTACGACATCGACGTACTCCCTCGTCGCCGTCAGCGGCGACTTCGGGAACGGGCGGCCGTACCAGCCCTCCACCACCTGCGGACCGGACAGGCCGAGGCCGAGCGTCATGCGGCCTCCGGAGAGGTGGTCGAGGGTGAGGGCGTGCATGGCGGTGGTGGTCGGGGAGCGGGCGGCCATCTGGGCAATCGCCGTACCCAGCTTGATGGTTGCGGTCCGGGCGGCGATCCAGGTGAGGGGGGTGAAGGCGTCCGAGCCCCAGCTCTCCGCCGTCCAGACCGAGTCGTAGCCGAGGCGTTCCGCCTCCTGTGCGAGCGGGAGGTGGTCCGGGGAGGGGCCGCGGCCCCAGTAGCCGAGCGCCAGACCTAGCCGCATATGTGCCTCCTGACGATGCGTCAGCCCGGGTGGCGACTGTACGACAACGGCCCCTCACCGGGAAGGGTGAGGGGCCGTTGTACGGCTGTTGCCGCTTGGATCAGCCGCGCTGGATGCCGCTGGTGTCCTGGAGGACACCGCGACGGCCGTCCTGCGTCTGCGCGATCAGGGCCGGGCCGCGCTGCTCCACGGCCAGGTACCAGGTGCCGGGGGCCAGTTCGGCGATCGGCGTGGGCGAACCGTCCTCCGCGAACAGCGGGCGGGCGACCGGAACGGCGAACCAGAACGGGGAGAAGTCCCCGGCCGGCTGCGGCGCGGGCGCCTGCGGCTGGCCCTGCTGCGGCGCCGGACCACCGAAGGGCTGCCCGGCCTGCGGCTGCCCTGCCTGGGGCTGCCCACCGAACGGCTGCCCCTGCTGCGGCTGCGGGGCGCCGGGGTAGCCGTAACCACCCTGCGGCTGACCGCCGTAGGGCTGCGGGGCGGCGGGACGGGGGGCCGGGACGAGGGCGGCCTGGAGGGCGGGGACGAGCGGGCTCGCGACGGCGGCACCGGCGAGCAGGAGGGCGGCGATCAGGCCGAGGATCAGGCCGGCTCCGGCGCTCACGTCGGCGGCGCCGAAGGTGTCGCTGAACGCGCCCAGCGGGTCGAAGATCGTCCAGAGCGCGGTCCACGCCGAGAAGATCGTGAGCCCGACGCCCAGCGGGCCGAGGTCGAGTCCGGCGACCTTGCGCGGCTGCGGCAGCGCACGGGCGACAACGATCAGGACCGCACCAAGGATGCCGCCGACGTACATGCTCATCACCAGGCCGAGGTTGTCCCAGGCGTTGGGGATGTCGTCGCCGGAGCCGTCGAACGTGGCGAGGAACGACGCGACGAAGAGCAACACCGCTGCTCCGATCACCACGCCGTCGCCTCGAGTGAGGGAGCGGATATTCACTTCAGGTCCTTCGTAGGTCGTCTCGTCATCGGTAGAGGCGTCGCTGTCACCATGTCGCCGTCAGGCCCCGGTGTGAAGCGCGGGGGTGGCCCCTCATCGTAAGGACGACCTTATCGTCCACACGATCAGGCTGTCCGCCGGGATCAGCGCGCTGATCACTACCCGCGCAGGAAACTCACGATTCCGCCAGAGATCCCTTGCGCCGCCTTCTGCCGCCAGGCACCGCTGGTCAGCTGTGCCGCGTCCTTGCTATCGCGCATGTTGCCGCACTCGATGAACACCTTGGGAACCGTTGACAGATTGAGACCGCCCAGGTCCTCACGCGTGACGAGACCGGAGCCGTCGCCCACGTAGTTGGAGGGCGCGCTGCCGGTGGCACGGACGAAGTTGCCCGCGATGCGCTCGCCGAGGTCGCGGGAGGAGGCGACGATCGGACGGGTGTCGGCGGCCCCGGAGTTCACCGGGCCGGGGAGGATGACGTGGAAGCCGCGGTTGCCGGAGCCGGCGCCGTCCGCGTGGATCGACACCACCGCGTCGGCCTCGGCCTTGTTGCCGATGCGCGCCCGCTCGTCGATGCACGGGCCGTACGTCCGGTCCCCGTCCTGCGTCAGTTTCACCGTGGCGCCCTGCTGTTCCAGCAGCGTGCGCAGCCGGTGGGCGACGTCCAGGGTGAACTCGGCCTCGGTGTAGCCGGAGTTGGTGGCCGTGCCGGTGGTGTCGCACTCCTTGTACCCGGAGCCGATGTCCACCTTGCGGTTGATCTCGGCGGTGTGCCGGAAGTTGCTCGGGTTGTGGCCGGGGTCGATGACGACGACCTTGCCCTTGAGGGTGGCGGCCGTGGAGTCCGCGGTGGGGCTCGGGCTCGGCTTCTCGTCGTCGGGGGAGTCGGTGGGGGAACCGGCCGGCGAGCCGGCGCGGGTCGGCGTCGCCGCGGCCGTACGGTCCGCGCCGCCTCCGTCGTCCGCGGTGCCCACCGCCTCGTACACCACCCATCCGAGCAGCGCGCCGGGGACGAGCGCGGCGAGCGCGACCGTCAGGGGGCTTCGGCGGGGGCGGCGGGGCTGGGGATCGAATTCGGGGCCTGCGTACGACACGTCTGCGACTCTAACCGTGCCCTCAGATCCCCGCCCCCGCTCGCCGCAGCACCCGCAGCGAGTCGGTCGCCGAGACCTCGTGGAAGGCGCCGGAGGCCAGGGCCCGGAGATAGACGCGGTACGGAGCCTGGCCGGTGAACTCGTCCACCGGGTCGGGGAAGACGTCGTGGATCACCAGGAGGCCACCCTCGGCCACATGGGGGGCCCAGCCCTCGTAGTCGGCCGTGGCGTGCTCGTCGGTGTGGCCGCCGTCGATGAAGACCAGGCCGAGGGGGGTGCCCCAGACCTTCGCCACCTGCGGGGAGCGGCCGACCAGGGCGATCACGTGGTCCTCCAGCCCGGCTCCGTGCAGGGTGCGGCGGAAGGTCGGCAGGGTGTCCATCAGGCCGATCTCGGGGTCGACCGTCTCGGGGTCGTGGTAGTCCCAGCCGGGCTGCTGCTCCTCGCTGCCGCGGTGGTGGTCGACCGTGAGGGCCGTCACTCCGGCGGCGCGGGCCGCGTCGGCGAGGAGGATCGTGGAGCGGCCGCAGTAGGTGCCGACCTCGAGGAGGGGCAGGCCCAGCTCGCCCGCCTCCCTGGCCGCCGCGTACAGGGCCAGGCCCTCGACCGTGGGCATGAACCCCTTCGCCGCCTCGAACGCGGCCAGGATCTCGGGCTTGGGCTCCGGGGTCATGGTGGGGGCCTTTCGGTCGTACGACGGTCTCGGCGCCCCATGCTGCCGCACCCCCCGGTCGGGGAGCTACCGGGGGGTACGGCGGGGCGGGGGCCGCCCGGAGGGACAGCGGGGTGCGGTGTGCGGGCCGGGTCAGGGCGCGTCGGAGATGTCGAGCTTGTTCACCTTGATCCGGGAGGTGTCGAACTCCCAGGCCACGTAGAACTTGCCCGGGGCGTACTCGTCGGCCATCGGGTACGTGTCCCAGCCCTGGCCCGTCGTGCCCTGCTGGTCGGGGTCCTGGTCGGCCACCGCGCCGTTGGCGAAGAACTTGCCGGCGCTCCAGGCGGCACCGGGGCGTTTGGTCTTGTAGTTCAGGACGTCGCGGCTGGTGGCCGTGTTGTACAGGGTCAGGTACTGGCCGTTGCCGTCCTTGATGAACTGGACCTTGGAGTTGAGGCTCGGCACGTTGCCGTCGAGCGTGAAGGGGGTCCAGGTCAGGCCGCCGTCGGAACTCGTGGCCGTCGCCGCCCGGGTCTGGGTGCCGATGCTGCGGGCGACCATGACCAGCTTGTTCGGGTCGTCCTGCGAGACGGCGACCTGGGGTTCGGCGGCGTCGAGGTTCGACGGGTCGGGCACGATGCCGCCGGCCGTCCAGGTCTTCAGGTCCGAGGAGATCAGCACGCCGTTCTGGCGGCCCGAGGCCCAGAACGGGATGACGTGCTTGCCGCTCGCCAGCTTGACCGGCCGTCCCGCGAAGATGAGGTTCGCGAGTCCCTCGTCGGCGGTCGTGCCGGGCAGGTCGAGCGGCATGGTGACGGGGTGGTCCTGCCAGGTGTGGCCCTCGTCGGTGCTGCGCTTGACCACGATGGCGTCGATCGGCAGACCCGAGTTGTTGTCGGCGGACGACTTGGTCCGGCCGAGGTAGGCGAACAGCTCGCCGCCGTTCTGGTAGAGCACCACGAAGTGCCAGGAGTACTCGCTGGTGTCCTGGGCGAGGACCTGCGGGTGGCTCCACTTCGCGCCGCCGTCGGTGGTGTACGCGTAGCGGATGTAGCCGTGGTCGACCTGGCCCGGGACGATGCCCTCCCGCCAGGCCACGACCGCGTTGTTCGCGCTGGTGGCGATGATGTCGGGGGTGCGGGGGCCGTCGCCCTCGGTGGTCGCCTGGACGTGGGCGACGGACTCGCTCGAGGTGCCCTCGGCGGAGGCCGGTCCGGGCAGCAGCAGGCCGGTCACGAGGGCGAGGACCAGCGCGGTCAGGAGCGCGGGCACGGCCCGCTTGCGGGTCACCACAGCCATTGCTGGTCCTTGTTCGTGCCGCAGGTCCACTGGATGGCCTGCACGCCGACGGTCGAGCTGGTGTTGGGGACGGCGAGGCAGAGGCCCGTCTCGGCGTTGCGCAGTCGTTCGTCGCCGTCGTGGAGCCAGACCTGCTCGTCGCCCTGCTCGGTGCCGCAGCCCCACTGGATGGCCTTCACGCCGGGGTCCGGGTTGCCGCCCGGGATGGCCAGGCACTTGCCGCTCGCCTTGTTGACGACGTGGTAGCCGCCGCCCGTCATCGGCTTCAGCGACCAGTAGTTGCTGTCGCTGTAGCTGCACGTCCACTGCACCATCACGGTGTTGTTGTCCGGGCTGGAGGCGGGGTTGGCCAGGCAGAAGCCGGTGCCCTGGTTGAACAGGCGGGCGTTGACGACGGCTTCGGCGGCCGCGGCCGTCGGCACCGGGCCGGTCAGTGACGATCCCGTCAGCACGGGCGCCAGGAAAAGGGCGGCGGCCGCCAGAACGGCGGCCGCCTTTCTTTGCAGGTTCATGACAGAGAAGAATCCTTCGTCACTTCAACGGGAAGGTGTCAGTACGTCCACCGCTGGTTGAAGTTCTCGGTGCAGGTCCACTGGATGACCTCGGTGCCGTTGGCGGTGCTGGAGTTGGGGACCGCCAGGCACTTGTCGCTGTTGAGGTTGCGCAGTCGGCCCCAGCTGTCCTTGATGAAGACCTGCTCGGTCTTGCGGGAGTCGCAGCCCCACTGAACGGCTTGGGTGCCCAGCGCCGTGCTGGAGTTGGGGATGGCGACGCACAGCTTGCTGTTGAGGTTGCGGATGATGTACCGGTTGCCGTCGCCCCCGGCGACGCCCGTCAGGGTCCAGTCCTGCTCGGAGAAGTTGTTGCACTCCCACTGGATCAGGCCCGTACCGGCCGCCTGGCCGGCGTTGGGCACCGCGAGACACTTGCCGGTGGCCACGTTCTTCAGCGGCCGGTAGTCGTCTTCCGCGTGGGCGGTGGTGGACAGGGACACGGCGCACACGGCGGTGGCGGTGACCGCGGCGGCCTTCGTCAGGGTCTTGGCGAACATGGGCGGGTCAACTCCGTCGGTTGCAGGGGGTGGTCGCTGGTGCCCGACCAGGATGCGAGCCGACCTGCGGTGATGTCGTTAGCAACGGGTCCACTGCGACTTGGCGGAGCGTCTACGGCCTGTCGAGCAGCGCTTGTCGGCGGTAGTCCCGCGGCGGCAGCCCGTAGGCGGCGCGGAAGCCGCGGGAGAAGTCGGAGGCGCGCGGCAGCCCCCAGCGGGCGCCGATGGCGTGGATCGGGGTGCTCAGGTGTGCGGGGTCGGCGAGATCGCGGCGGGCGCCCTCCAGCCGCTGGCGGCGGATCCAGGCGGCGACCGTCTCGCCGCCCGCCTCCTGCTGGAAGATGCGGTGCAGATAGCTCAGGGAGATGTGGTGGGCGGCGGCGATCACCGGTGGCGTCAGCTCCGGGTCGTGCAGCCGCTGCCGGATGAACGCCCGGATACGCTCGGCCATCGCGCGGTGCCGGGTCTCCGGCGGCAGGGTGTCCTCCGCCTCCAGGGTCTGGGCGATCCAGGCCGACACCAGGTCGACCAGGATCCGGCCCAGACGCGGGGTGTCGGCCGGGCCCAGCGCGGGCGCCTGCCACTCCAGGCCGGTGAGGAAGTCGCCCACGAGGGCGCCGATGCCGGTGCGCCCCGACAGTGGTCTGCCGAGCAGTTCCCGGTTCGCCGGCACCGGCAGCAGCACTCTGGGCACTTCGACGCCGAGCAGCTTGTGCATCCGGCCGTCCCCGTCGTCGTACGAACGCAGGTCGCCGGGGAGCGAACTGTCCGCCAGATAGAGGTCGTTCGGGCCGAAGGCGGTGCTCCGGCCGCTGTGCTCGAAGGCGAGGCCGCCGCCCACGACCAGCCTCAGATGGAGGATCTCCGGGTCGGAGCGGCGCACCATGCGGGCGGTGCGCAGATAGCGCGAGGGCGGGAACGAGGCCGACCAGGCGACCACCGGTCCCAGGTCCCGCAGACGTAACTCCGCCTGGTAGTCGGCGGCGTAGTCACTGGTGACGTCCATGGGGGCCGCGGTGCGGCCGGTACGTTCACGCCAGTAGGCGAGCCTGTCCCGCGCGGGCACGTCCGCGCACCGGATAACGGTCCCTGTCATCTCCACCCCGCTCCAACCGCCCCCGTGCACATGAAGATCGCAGGGACGGATGGTGCGTGGGGGAGCTCTTGGCACCGTGAACGGCGGGTGTATTCGCGGCGAAGAGGTCCTCCAGGATCGGTCAGATCGGGTGATCTTCGCGGGTGGACGTCTTCCCGTGGCGGTCAGGGCGTGGGCAGGGCGAGGTCCACGGACACCTCGCCGTCGTCGCCCGCGTGGGTCGCCGAAAAGGCGTGCGGGCCGTGTCCGTCGGCCTTCGCGGCGAGGACGTACGCGCCCCGCGCCGGGACCGCGAGCGCGTAACTGCCGTCCTCCGCCGAGAGGGTGGCGCCCGCCTGGCGGCCCCGGCGGTCGATCAGCGTCACCTTGGCGCGGGGGACCGGGGCTCCGGCGGCGTCCAGGACCCGGCCGCGGAAACCGCGCAGCGCCTCCTCGGCGCGGGCCAGGTTGGCCTCCTCCTCGCTGCTGGCGCGCAGTTGGGGCGCCCGGTTCGGCTTCGGCAGGAACAGGGCGAGCAGCAGCCCGATCGCCACCGCGCCGGTCGCGATCAGGAAGGAGACCCGGAAACCGTGCATGGTCGGGACCTCCACGCCGTTCACGGTGTTCGCCGTGTTGGCCAGCACCATGCCGATGACGGCGCTGGAGACGGACGTACCGATGGACCGCATCAGGGTGTTGAGGCCGTTGGCCGCGCCCGTCTCCGAGGCCGGGACCGCGCCGACGATCAGCGCGGGCAGCGAGGAGTAGGCGAGGCCGATGCCCGCGCCGAGCACGACCGCGATGACGAGGGACTGCCAGGCGGCGCTCATCAGGCCGAGGCCGGCGCCGTAGCCGACCGCGATGATCAGCAGGCCGAGGATCAGGGTGAACTTGGGGCCGTGCTGCGCCGACAGGCGGGCGTACACGGGCGCCGTGAACATCATCGTCAGGCCCAGCGGGGCGACCAGCAGGCCCGCGACCACCATCGACTGGCCGAGGCCGTAGCCGGTGCTGGTGGGGAGCTGGAGGAGCTGGGGGAGGACCAGGGAGACGACGTAGAAGGAGACGCCGACCATGATCGAGGCGAGGTTGGTGAACAGGACGGCCGGGCGGGCGGTGGTGCGCAGGTCCACGAGGGGGGCCTTGGTGCGCAGCTCGTAGACCCCCCACAGGACGAGGACGACCGCCGAGGCGGTGAACAGGCCGAGCGTGGTGGTGGAGGTCCAGCCCCAGTCGCTGCCCTTGGTGATCGGCAGCAGGAACAGGACGAGTCCGGCGGACAGGCCGAGCGCGCCGGGCAGGTCGAAGGAGCCCTCGGCGCGCATCGGGGACTCCGGTACGACGAGGAGGGTGAGGGCGATGGCGAGGACGCCGAGGCCGGCGGCGCCGTAGAAGAGGGCGTGCCAGTCGCTGTTCTGGGCGACCAGGGCGGCGGCGGGCAGCGCGAGTCCGCCGCCGACGCCGATGGAGGAGCTCATCAGGGCCATGGCCGAGCCGAGCTTCTCGCGGGGCAGCATGTCGCGCATCAGGCCGATGCCGAGCGGGATGGCGCCCATCGCGAAGCCCTGGAGGGTACGGCCGACGATCATCGGGAGGAGGGCGCTGGTGACGGCGCTGACCAGGGCGCCGACCACCATCACGGCGAGGCTGAGCACCAGCATGCGCCGCTTGCCGTACAGGTCACCGAGCCGACCCATGATCGGGGTGGCCACGGCGCCGGACAGCAGGGTGGAGGTGAGGACCCAGGTGGCGTTGGAGGGGGAGGTGTCCAGCAGCAGCGGCAGGTCCTTGATGACCGGCACGAGCAGGGTCTGCATCACCGCGACCACGATGCCCGCGAAGGCGAGTACGGGGACGACAGCGGGCCGGTCGTTGGTCGTTCTTGTCATGTGTAGCTTGAACTCGGTGCGCCCGGGCAACTATTCCGATGCTTTGGCTCACTAACGAAACCTTGACCTTTTCTTGGGACGGACGACCAGGGTTCCCGGGGCGGAGTCCCAGCGACGTAGTCCGAAATCCCGATGCCAGGAGCGTTCGGGCGTTGAGAGCATGACACCCATGCTCGATGCCGCCGAAGTCGCCCACGCACCCCGCCGTACCGCGCCGCCCGCCTGGCTGGTGGTCGCGCTCGCCTGCGCGGGGCAGTTCCTCGTCGTGCTCGACGTGTCCGTGGTGAACACCGCGCTGCCCTCGATGCGCACCGGGCTCGGGCTGAGCGAGCAGGGACTGCAGTGGGTGGTCAACGCCTACGCCATCGCCTTCGCCGGTTTCATGCTGCTCGGCGGCCGGGCCGGGGACCTGTACGGGCGCAAGCGGATGTTCCTGGTCGGGCTCGGCCTGTTCACGCTGGCCTCGCTGGGCGGCGGGCTCGCCCAGGACGACTGGCAGCTGCTGCTCGCGCGGGCGGTGCAGGGGCTCGGCGCGGCCGTACTCGCGCCCTCCACCCTGACCATCCTCACCTCCGCGGTGCCGGAGGGCCCGGCCCGGGCACGGGCCATAGCCACCTGGACCGCGGTGGGCGCGGGCGGCGGCGCGGCGGGCGGACTGGTCGGCGGGCTGCTGGTCGAGGTGCTGTCCTGGCGGTGGGTGCTGCTGATCAACGTGCCGATCGGCGCGGTCGTGCTGTTCGGGGCCGCGCGCTACCTGGCCGAGAGCCGCGCGGGGGACCGGCGCCGGCTCGATCTGCCGGGCGCGGTGCTGGTCACGGCGGGGCTCGCGACCCTCGCGTACGGGATCTCGCAGACCGAGGCCGAGGGGTGGACGGCGAGCGCGACGCTGGTCCCGCTCGTCGCCGGGCTCGCCATGATCGGGCTCTTCCTCGCCGTGGAGGCGCGGACGGCGGCGCCGCTGATGCCGCTCGGGCTGATCGCCCGGCGCTCGGTGTCCTCGGCGAACGTGTCGATGTTCCTGTGCGGCTCCGCGATGTTCTGCATGTGGTTCTTCATGACGCTGTACCTGCAGAACGTCCTGGGCTACTCCCCGCTGGAGGCGGGCCTCGCGCTGGTGCCCAGCTCGCTGGGGGTGGTCGTCGGCTCCAAGCTCGCGCCCCGCTTCATGCCGGGCCTCGGGGCGCGGAACGTGGCGGCGCTGGGCACGGTGGTGGCGGCGGTCGGGTTCGGGTGGCAGTCGCTGATGGGCGTGGACAGTCAGTACGTCACGGCGATCATGTTCCCCGGGATCCTGATGATGCTGGGCGCGGGCCTGACGGCGACGCCGCTGGCCTCCCTGGCCATCTCGGGGGCGCCGCCGCAGGAGGCGGGGCTGGTGTCGGGGCTGGTCAACACCTCCCGGGTGATGGGCGGTTCGCTGGGACTCGCGGTGATGTCCACGATCGCGGCGGCCCGGACGGAGGGCAGCTCCGGCTCTACGGCCCATGCGCTGACGGAGGGGTACGCGCTGGTGTTCCGGACCGGGACCGGGGTGCTGGTGGCGGGTGCGCTGCTGATGCTGGTGTGGCTGCCGCGCAAAATCTCGGCGGAGTGAGGCGGCGGGTGTCGGTGGGGCCGTGGGGAGAAAAATCCGCCGAGTGAGGCAACGCTTTTCGGGGCTCGTGGACTCCTTTGTTCATCAAGGAGGTGCCCATGGGGGAACGGACACAGGCTCGGGACGAGGAGTTCCAGAGCTTCGTCACCGGCCGCTGGCCGCGGCTGATGCGTACGGCATTTCTTCTCACAGGGGAGCAGCACGCCGCGGAGGACCTGGTCCAGACGACGCTCGAACAGGTCTACGTGGCCTGGCGCAGAGTCGGCACCGCCGACGAACCGGACGCGTATGTACGGCGCGTGATGGTCAACGCCCACGCGCGCAAGCACCGCAGACGGCTCAGGGAGTTCCTGGCGCCGAAGGACGACTCGGGCCTGGTGCGCGAGGTCCCGGACACCGGTGACCGCATCGCCCAGGCCGACGACCGCAATGCCCTGCTCACCGCGCTGGCCCAACTGCCGCCCCGGCAGAGGGAGGCGGTGGTGCTGCGCTACTGGGAGGACCTGACCGAGGTCCAGACGGCGGAGGCGATGGGCTGTTCCGTCGGCGCGGTCAAGAGCAACGCGGCCAAGGGGATCGCGAAGCTGCGCGCCATACCGGGACTGGCGGAGACGGTGACGTACGGAGGGCGGATGTGATGAGCGCGGACCGGGAGAGGAACCTCGACATGACACACAGGGACATGGCCCTCCTGCTGGCCGAGGCGGCGGACGGGGTGGAGATCGGCACGGCGCCCACGCAGGCCGTGATCCGGGGCGGGCGTCGGCGCAGGGCGCGGCGGTGGACGGTGGCGGCGGCCGCGGCGCTGGTGCTCGGCGGGGGCACGGGGGCGCTCGCGGTCACCGGACTGCCGGGCGACGGCGGGGACGGGGGCGGGATGGTGGCGACGACGCCGACCGAGTCCGCGCTGCTGGAGCTACTGAGCCCGCGGTCGACCTCGCTCGCGGCCGGGCGGGAGGACGGCAAGCCGTGGAGCGTGACCGTGGACGTGTGGGCGGCGCCGCGGGACGAGGTGCAGGCCGAGGCCCAGCTGCAGGCGATGCATGAGTACGGGGTGCGGCCCAACGGCGTCGACTCACCGTCCGAACTGATCGGCAAGAGCTCGTACTTCGTGGGCAGGTCCTACGGATCCACCTACGCGGAGATCATGCAGAACGCCTTCGACGGTACGACCACGAACCTCGGCGCCACCACCGCGGCGGTTCCGCTGGAACCGGACTCCGACGGCCCGTATCGCCTGGTGGTCGGTCAGGTGGATAAGAACGCCGCGGGAGTCATGTGCGAGTGGAAGGACGGCACAAGCACTGAGGTCCGGCGGGAGTCCTACGGCAAGCCGTCCGACACCGGTCAAGGGACCATCACCTACGTCGCGGACTCCCCTGTGGACTGGTATGTGTGCCTGGCACCGAAGGGTACGGAGTTTCAGGAGACGGGGATGATAGTGGCGCCGCTGCCGGAGGATGCCTGGAAGTCCTAGGCGCGGTCGGCTGGACCTGGGTGGCGCGCGGCACCCGGTTCAGGTCTCAGGCCTTGGTCTCGCGCCCGTCGGTGAGTGCCGGATCGATCACCGTCTCCCCGGTCAGCACCCGGCGGATCGCCGCCGCCAGTTCGCGCACCGGGCCGTCCTTGACCAGGAAGCCCGCGGCCCCGGCGGCCAGGGCCTGCCGCACATACTCCGGGCGGGCGGAGGTCGCCAGGATCAGCACCCGGCAGTCCGGGACCTGCTCGCGCAGTTCGGCGGCAGCTTCCAGTCCGCTCAGGCCGGGCAGGTCGACGTCGAGGAGGGCGACATCGGGCCGGTGCACGAGCGCCGCGTCCACAACGGCGTCGCCCCGTCCGACCTGGGCCACGACCATCAGGTCCGGCTCCATGCCGAGCAGCACCGCCAACGCGCCGCGGACCGTCCCCCGGTCCTCCGCGAGCAGTACCCGGACGGACTGGGCGGGGCGGTGGTCGCGGGGCATCTCGTTCACGGCCCAAGCGTAGGGCGGACGGGCGGAATCGGCGCGGCGGGAGAGCTGACGCGGCGTCAGGAGGCTTCACATGTGCGGGGGGCTCGGCTATAACGAGGGCGCCGGACTGGAACGCGTTCTAGGCCCTGCCGTCACACTGCCTGTCCGGCGGCGACAGGATCCTGGTCCGCCCATGCGCGACCTCGGTGCGGCCGACGGTGCGGACGACCGCGCCGAGGTCTCAGACCCGTCAGGAGCCCCATGCCCATCGACGCAGCGAAGGCCCTAGCAGCCGACCCCCGGTCCGGGAAGATCTCCTGGACCACCAAGGACGTGCAGCTCTACCACCTCGGGATCGGCGCCGGTGTCCCGGCCACCGACCCCGCCGAGCTGCGCTACACCCTGGAGTCCCGGTTGCAGGTGCTGCCCAGCTTCGCCACCGTCGCCGGCTCCGGCGCCCCCGGTGTGATCAGCGGGCTGTCCATGCCGGGCGTCGAGGTCGAGCTGGCCCGCGTCCTGCACGGCGGGCAGAGCCTGGAGATCCACCGGCCACTGCCCGTCGAGGGCACCGCGACCACCACCTCGCGGATCGCCGCCGTGTACGACAAGGGCAAGGCGGCCGTCCTCGTACTGCGCACCGAAGTGGCCGATGTCGACGGGCCGTTGTGGACCAACGACTCGCAGATCTTCATCCGGGGCGAAGGCGGCTTCGGCGGCGACCGGGGTCCCTCCGCACGCCTCGAGCCGCCCTCCGGCGAGCCCGACAAGGTCGTCGAGCGCGCCCTGCGCGAGGACCAGGCGCTGCTCTACCGTCTCTCCGGCGACTGGAACCCCCTGCACGCCGACCCCGACTTCGCCGCGAAGGCCGGATTCGAGCGGCCCATCCTGCACGGCCTGTGCACCTACGGCGTCACCCTCAAGGCGGTCGTCGACACCCTGCTCGGCGGCGACGCGAGCCGCGTGCGGTCCTACGCCACCCGGTTCGCCGGGGTCGTGTACCCGGGGGAGACCCTGCGCATCCGGATGTGGGACCAGGGCGAGGCCGTCCGGGTCGAGGTGACCGCCGTCGAGCGGGACGACGCCCCCGCCCTCACCGACACCGTCGTCCGCCACTCCTGAGCCCAGCCCATCGTTCGAGGGGAGCCGCACCATGCGCGCAGCCGTACTGCACGAGACCGGCCAGGACAAGCTGGAGGTCCTCGACGACGTCGAGGCGGTGGGCTTCGGCCCCGGCCGGGTGAGGATCCGGGTGCGAGCCACCGGGCTGTGCCACTCCGACCTGTCCGCGATGAACGGCGTCCTGCCCCAGCCGGTCCCGTTCGTGCCCGGTCACGAGGGGGCGGGCGAGATCGTGGAGGTCGGCGAGGGCGTCACGAGCCTGAAGCCGGGCGACCGGGTCGTCGTCTGCTGGCTGCCCGCCTGCGGAGCCTGCCCCGCCTGCAAGCGCGGCCAGACCGAGCTGTGCCTGGCCGGGTTCATGAACGCCGGCACCCCCAACTTCAAGCGCCCCGGCGGCGATGTCTTCGGGTTCGCCGGCACCGGCACCTTCGCCGAGGAGGTCGTCGTGGACGCCGGCTGCGCGGTGCCGATGCCCGAGGACGTGCCCTTCGACATAGCCGCCCTCATCGGCTGCGGGGTCACCACGGGTCTGGGGGCCGCGATCAACACCGCCGAGGTGCAGGCCGGTTCCTCGGTCGCCGTCATCGGCTGCGGCGGCGTCGGCATCTCCGCGATCCAGGGCGCCCGGCTCCAGGGCGCCGCCGAGATCGTCGCCGTCGACCCGGTTGCGAGCCGCCGCGAGGCCGCGCTGAGGTTCGGCGCCACGCAGGCCGTCTCGCCCGACGAACTCCCCGACGCCAAACAGCGGACCACCGCGGGCGAGGGCTTCGACTACGTCTTCGAGGTCGTCGGCAAGTCCGCCACCGCCCGCACCGCCTACGAGAACACCCGGCGCGGCGGCACCCTCGTCATCGTCGGCGCGGGCGCCATGGACGACTTCCTCCAGCTCAACATGTTCGAGCTGTTCTTCGACGAGAAGCGGATCCTGCCGTCCCTGTACGGCGGCGGTGACGTGCTGCGCTCCTACGAGCGGACCATCGCCCTGTGGCGGGCGGGCCGGGTGGACCTGGCCGGACTGATCACCCACCGGGTGCCGCTGGCGGAGATCAACGAGGCGCTGGACCAGATGCGCACGGGCAGCGCGCTGCGCACGTGCATAGAGCTGTGATGGCGCGGCCACAGGAGGGGGCCGGACCGCTGGAGGGGCTCACCGCGATCGTCACCGGTGCGGGCCGGGGCCTGGGCCGCGCCGAGGCGCTGGAACTGGCCCGGCTCGGGGCGGCCGTCGTCGTCAACGACTACGGGCGGCCCGGCCGGGACGGCTCCGGCGCGTCCTGCGCCGGGCCCGCGGAGGAGACGGCGGCCGAGATCCGCGCGGCGGGCGGCCGGGCGCTGGCGCACGCCGGGGACGTCGCCGACTTCCAACAGGCCGCCCAGTTGGTGGGGTTGGCGGTTGAGGAGTTCGGCAGGCTGGACATCCTCGTCAACAACGCGGGCATCCTGCGCGACCGCATGGTCTTCTCGATGACCGAGGACGAGTGGGACTCGGTGATCCGGGTCCATCTCAAGGGCCACTTCAACACCACCCGTTTCGCGGCGGCGCACTGGCGGGAGCGGTCCAAGGCCGGGGGCGGGCCGGTGTACGGGCGGATCGTGAACACCTCCTCGGAGGCGTTCCTCGCCGGTTCGGCCGGGCAGCCCAACTACGCGGCGGCCAAGGGCGGGATCGTCGGCCTGACCACCTCCACCGCCCTGGCACTGGCCAAGTACGGCGTCACCGCGAACGCGATCTGCCCCCGCGCCCGCACCCGTATGACCGAGGACGTGTTCGGTGAGTCCTCCGCGGACGGCCTCGACCCGCTCGCGCCCGAACATGTCGCCCCACTCGTCGGCTATCTGGCCTCACCCGCCGCCGCCCGGATCAACGGCCAGCTGCTCGTCGTGCACGGCGGCATGGTCGCGGTGGTGGAACGGCCTCAGGTGCGGGCGCAGTTCGACAGCAAGCAGGAAACCTTCAGCTACGACGAGCTGGACGCCGTACTCACTGCGCACTACGCGGACCGGCCGCCGGGGGAGACGTTCGCGGCGGCGGAGGTGCTGGGGCTCAAGCGGCGGTGACGCAGACCGGGTTTCAAGCGCCTGTGACAACGGAACAGCCCCGCCCCCTTGTGAGGGGCGGGGCTGTCTTCGTCGGTTCAGGCCGCCGTTCCGGTCTGCTCCATCGGCTTGCGGTGGCGGCCGCGCGGGGCCGCCTCGCCGTCGTGGGACGAGACCGGACCACGGTGCCTGCCGTGACCTGTGTCCTCCTGGGTCTCGGCGGGCGGCTGGGTCGTAGTGGCGTCGCTCATCGGAAGAAATTCACCCCGTCAACATGATCTTTCAGAACAACCGGGCGAGTTTAACCGGCACACCTCGGGCCGAATCCAGCCGCACACGCCAACCGCCACTACTTCGTTACAAGACGCCCCAACGGCGCCTGTTGCAACGGCACCGGACGGGCCACGACAGGCTCCGGGGGAGCCGGGTCCGACGGCTCGTCAGGGGACGGCGAGGCCCCCTCCGACGTGGCCGCACCGTCGCGGACCGGATGCCCCGAAACGGTCTCACCCGGGGGCTGGACCAGCTCCCCTGACGCGGTCTCACCCGGGGGCCGGACCGGATCCCCCGAAGCGGTCTCGCCCGCGGCTACGTGCAACACTCCGCAGGGAATCTCGGCGGTGGAGTACGGCAGGCGCAGCTCCCCGTCCAGCGTCCAGAGCCCGGCGCCCGCCAACCACCCGTCCGGCGCCGGAAGATGACGCATCTGCTTCTGCGCGGGCCGCCACACCCCAACCCAGCTGCCCAGCGGACCGTCCACGCGCAGCGCCACTCCGCAGGCCTCCGGCATCAGCACCTGCCCGGGCTGGATCGCGAACGGCGTCACCGTGCAGTCCGCCACCCGCAGACACTCCGGGAACCGCACCGGCAGCGTGCTGCCCAGCACCCCCCACCCCAGCCGCGGCGGCTGCCCCGGCGACGGCGCGTCCGAGCCGATCAGCAGCAGCCCGCTGTCGGGATCGGCGAGCAGCAGCCGGTCGTCGCTCTCCGCCGCGATCTGCAGCAGCGGGGACACCTCACCGCCCCGTTCCAGATCCACCACGACCGCCTTGGTCCGCCCGCCGACCTCCCGGTCCAGCGCCAGCATCCGCCCGGCGCGGTCCAGCCACACCCCGCCCGAGCAGCGCCCCGGCAGCTCGGCGACATGCTCGGGCCCGAAGGCACCGCCCGCCACCAGCCAGATGTCGCTGGTGTGCCGGCCGACGGCGAGGGCGTACGCCTTGAGCCCGCACGGCGCCGGGGGCAGCAGCCGCAGCCGGGTGCCGGCGTCGGGGCACTCCACGGCGCCGATCAGCAGCTCGCCGGTGCCGGGGCCGGTCGGGTAGAGCAGCGTGAAAACATGCCGTCCGTCGGTGGGCCGGCAGATCAGAACCCGTCCGTCGCTCATCGGCTGCACCTCGGTGCCCGGCTCCTCGGGCTGGTTGCCGGGCAGCGGGACGGCGTACGGCTCGGGCCCGCCCAGCGTCCAGCGCTCCGGGAACCAGCAGTCGCCGTCCAGTGCGAGGCGGGCGCCGTAGGCGCCGTCCGCCGTGATCGCGCACCCGGCACGCGGCGCCTGCGAGTCGGCGGCGGGGGGTTCGATGGCACAGGCCGTCATCGTCTGGTCACCTCCGGCGACGAAGCTAGTTTTCGCACGCACAGACGTGGGACCGGCATGCACCCGCTTCACACAAAGGTGTGGCCCAGGAACGATTCGCCTGAGGAAACGGAGACGGGTGTGCTGCGCGAGAGCCGAGACGCGCCCCGTCCCGCCCCGACGGTTCGACGGCACGGAGCAGGGCCGGTTCCACGGACGGAACAGGGCCGGTTCCGCGGACGGAACAGCGCCGGTTGCATGGCACGGCACAGGGACGGTTCTACGGCGCAGAACAGGCAGGTAGCCTTTTCCCCGTGCCCCGTCTGTCTGAAGTCATCGCCGCGCTGGAGACCCTGTGGCCCGTCGAGCGGGCCGAGTCCTGGGACGCGGTCGGCACCGTGGTGGGCGACCCCGACCAGGAGGTCACCCGGGTCCTGTTCGCGGTCGACCCGGTCCAGGAGATCGTCGACGAGGCCGTGAAGCTGGACGCCGACCTGCTGGTCACCCACCACCCGCTCTATCTGCGCGGTACGACGACGGTCGCGGCCTCGCACTTCAAGGGCCGCGTCGTGCACACGCTGATCAAGAACGACATCGCGCTGCACGTCGCCCACACCAACGCCGACACGGCCGACCCCGGGGTGAGCGACGCCCTGGCCGGCGCGCTGGACCTCAGGGTCGTAGGCCCGCTGGTGCCGGACGCGAGCGACTCGACCGGACGCCGCGGCCTCGGCCGTATCTGCGAACTCGACCACCCGGTGACCGTCCGCGAGCTGGCCGACCGCGCCGCCGCCCGGCTGCCCGCCACCGCGCAGGGCATCCGTGTCGCCGGCGACCCCGACGCGACCGTCCGCAGGATCGCCGTGAGCGGCGGCTCCGGCGACAGCCTGTTCGACGTCGTGCGCGCCGCGGGCGTCGATGCCTTCCTCACCGCGGACCTGCGCCACCACCCGGCCTCCGAGGCCGTCGCCCAATCACCTCTCGCGCTGCTCGACGCGGCGCACTGGGCCACCGAGTGGCCCTGGTGCGAGCTGGCCGCCGCCCAGCTCGACGAGATCTCCGACCGCCATGGCTGGGACCTTCGCGTCCACGTCTCCAAGACGGTCACCGACCCCTGGACCAGTCACTCCCCTTCACCTGGAGCCCCCAACTGAACGCCGCGCCCGCCGACCAGATCCGACTTCTCGACGTCCAGGCCCTCGACGTCCGCCTCCAGCAGCTCGCGCACAAGCGCAAGTCGCTGCCCGAGCACGCCGAGATCGAGTCGCTGAGCAAGGACCTCACGCAGCTTCGCGACCTGCTGGTGGCCGCGCAGACCGAGGAGAGCGACACCGCCCGCGAGCAGACCAAGGCCGAGCAGGACGTCGACCAGGTCCGCCAGCGCGCCGCCCGCGACCAGCAGCGCCTGGACTCCGGCGCCATCACCTCCCCCAAGGACCTGGAGAACCTCCAGCGCGAGATCGCCTCCCTCGCCAAGCGCCAGGGCGACCTGGAGGACATCGTCCTCGAGGTCATGGAGCGCCGCGAGTCCGCGCAGGAGCGGGTCGCCGAGCTGACCGAGCGGGTCGGCTCGGTGCAGGGCAAGATCGACGACGCGACCGCCCGCCGGGACGCCGCGTTCGAGTCGCTGGACGGCGAGGCGGCGACGGTCACGAAGGAGCGCGAGGTCATCGCGGGCGCCGTCCCGGCCGACCTCCTCAAGCTCTACGACAAGCTGCGCGAGCAGCAGGGCGGCATCGGCGCGGCGAAGCTCTACCAGCGCACCTGCCAGGGCTGCCGTCAGGAGCTGTCGATCACCGACATCAACGAGATCCGCGCGGCGGCGCCCGACACGGTGGTGCGCTGCGAGAACTGCCGGCGCATCCTGGTGCGTACGGCCGAGTCGGGCCTGTAGGAGCTTTTCCGGTGCGGGAGTTCATCGTCGAGGCGGACGGCGGGTCACGGGGCAACCCGGGGCCCGCGGGCTACGGAGCGGTGGTCTGTGACGCGGCGACGGGGGAGACGCTGGCGGAGCGCGCCGAGTACCTGGGCGTGGTCACGAACAACGTGGCCGAGTACCGGGGTCTGGTCGCGGGCCTGCGCGCGGCGCATGAACTGGACCCCACGGCCAAGGTCCACGTCCGCATGGACTCCAAGCTGGTGGTCGAGCAGATGTCCGGCCGCTGGAAGATCAAGCACCCCGACATGAAGCCGCTGGCGATGGAGGCGGCCCGGGTGTTCCCGCCGGACCGGGTGACGTACGAGTGGATTCCCCGGGAGCAGAACAAGCGGGCGGACCGGCTGGCGAACGTGGCGATGGACGCGGGTGCCGCCGGAACGCCGGTGGCTGTGACGGCCGAGGCCGATGTGCGGGCCGCTGAGGTCGACGGGGATGTGCGGGCCACCGAGGCCGACGCTGGCGTGCGAGTCACTGAGGCCGAGGCCGATGTGCGGTCCAGCAAGGCCGAGGCCGATGTGCGGTCCAGCAAGGCCGAGGCCGATGTGCCGGCCGCCAGGATCGACGCCGATGTGCGGGCCACCAAGGCCGAATCCGATGTGCGGGCCGCGAAGACCGTCGCCGCCCCCGGTTGGGCTCCCGCCGACATGGGGGCGCCCGCCACCTTCGTACTGCTCCGGCACGGGGAGACCGCGCTCACCCCGCAGAAGCGGTTCTCGGGGAGCGGGGGCAGTGATCCGGCCCTGTCGGAAGTCGGGCGCGAGCAGGCCGAGCGGGTCGCCGTCGCGCTCGCCCGGCGAGGGACCGTACAAGCGATCGTCGCGTCCCCCCTCGCCCGTACCCGGCAGACCGCCCAGGCCGTGGCCGACCGCCTCGGCCTGGAGGTGACCCTCGAAGAGGGCCTGATCGAGACGGACTTCGGTGCCTGGGAGGGCCTCACCTTCGGCGAGGTCCGCGAGCGTTACCCGGACGACCTCAACGCCTGGCTCGCCGACCCCGAGGCCCGCCCCACCGGCGACGGCGAGAGCTTCGCCGAGACCGCCACCCGCATCGCCGCCACCCGCGACAAGCTGGTCGCGGCCTACGCGGGCCGCACGGTCCTCCTGGTCAGCCACGTCACGCCGATCAAGACCCTCATCCGGCTGGCCCTGGGCGCCCCGCCCGAGTCCCTGTTCCGCATGGAACTCTCGGCGGCCTCCCTGTCGGCGGTGGCGTACTACGCCGACGGCAACGCGAGCGTACGGCTCTTCAACGACACGTCACACCTGCGCTGACCCCCGCCGCACACCTGCGCTGAGCCCCGCCGCACCCCGGGCCAGCGCCTCGATCCGCGCCCAGTCCCGCGCGGCGACGGCCTCGCCGGGAAGCATCCAACTCCCGCCGACACAGACGACGTTGGGCAGGGCCAGATACTCCGGTGCGGTGTCCGGCCCGATCCCCCCGGTAGGGCAGAACCGCGCCTGCGGCAAGGGCCCGGACAGGGACTTCAGATACGCCGTCCCACCCGCGGCCTGCGCCGGGAAGAACTTCATCTCCCGCACCCCACGCTCCAACAGCGCCACGACCTCCGACGTCGTGGACACCCCCGGCAGAAACGGCACTCCCGACTCCCGCATCGCCGCCAGCAGTACGTCCGTCCAGCCCGGGCTGACGAGGAACCGCGCCCCCGCCCCGACCGCCGCCGTCACCTGCTCCGGCGTGATGACGGTCCCCGCGCCGACCACGGCGTCCGGCACTTCGCCGCTGATGGCCCGAATCGCGTCCAGGGCCCCCGGCGTCCGCAGGGTCACCTCGATCGCGGGCAGCCCACCGGCGACCAGCGCCCGCGCGAGGGGTACGGCGTCGGCGGGGTCCTCGATCACGACGACGGGCACGACAGGGGCATGGTCCAGCACGGAGGTCATGCGGACATCCTGCCGAGGGTTTGCAGTGTGCGCAAAGGTCATTGCACAGAATGCAACGGGATCAGTGGATCTCGTCCACCAGCACGTCCAGAGACCAGGCGGTACCCGCCTTCTTGGGCGCCTCGGCCTCCACCACGTACCCGAGATCCCGCAACGCCTCCACCAGCTCGGCGGGCCCGCCCGGCCGCACCCCGCCCGCCAGCAGACTCCGTACGATCCGCCCCTTGGTCGCCTTGTTGAAGTGGCTGACGACCTTCCGGGTCGGCGCGTGCAGCACCCGTACGCTCGCCGTCCGCCCGGCGATCTCACCCTTCGGCTTCCAGGCAGCCGCGTACGCAGCCGACCGCAGGTCCAGCACCAGACCGTCCCCGGCGACCTCGGGCAGGGTCGCCGCCATGGCCGTTCGCCAATGCGTGCCCAGCGCGCCGAGCCCCGGCAGCTTCACCCCCATCGAGCAGCGGTAGGAGGGGATCCTGTCGTTGACGTGGACCGCACCCCACAGCCCGGAGAAGACGAGCAGCGAACGCGCGGCGCGCTTCTTCGCGGCGGCGTCGAGGGAGGACAGTCCAAGGGCGTCGTAGAGGACACCCGTGTAGATCTCCCCGGCGGGCCGGGCGCCTGCGTTTTTGAGAGCAGCGTTCTTGGCGATCTCGCCCCGAAGCCCCTCACTCAGTCCAAGAACCTGCCGCGCCTTCTCCTCGTCGCCGACGCACAGCTCGACGAGCTCGTCGAGTACGGCCGCACGGGCCTCCGCGAGCCCCGGCAGCGACAACGACTCCAGCTTCAGCGGTGCGCCACGGCCGGAGGACGCCTTGCCTTCGGAGGGCGGCAGCAGGACAAGCACGGGTGGATCTCCTTCTGTAGAGCTCGGCCACAGCGTACGGCGTGCCACCCGAGGGCCCCCGCCCTACGCTCGCTGTATGCCCCGCCGCCACATCCGCGTGACCGGCGCCCCCGAAGCCCCCCTCCGGGCCGCCCTCACCGCACTGCGCACCGAGCTCGACATCGCCGAGGCCTTCCCGCCGGAGGCCCTGGCGGAGGCCGAACGCACGGCGAGGGACCCCTCCCTTCCCCTGGACGACGCGACGGACGTCCCCCTCTTCACGATCGACCCGCCCACCTCCACCGACCTGGACCAGGCGATGCACCTGTCCCGGCGGGGCACCGGCTACCGGATCCGGTACGCCATCGCGGACGTGGCGGCCTTCGTGGTACCGGGCTCGTCGCTGGACGCGGAGGCCCACCGCCGCGTACTGACCCTGTACTTCCCGGACACCCGCATCCCGCTCCACCCGGCCCTGCTCAGCGAGGGCGCGGCGAGCCTGCTGCCGGGCCAGACACGTCCAGCGGTCCTCTGGACCATCGACCTGGACGCGGAGGGTCGCCCGCTCGCCGTGGACGTCCGCCGCTCCCTGGTCCGCAGCAGGGCGAAGCTCGACTACGCGGGCGTACAGAAGGAGATCGACGCCGGTACGGCGGAGGAGCCGCTGGCGCTGCTGGCGGAGGTCGGCCGGCTGAGGGAAGGCCTGGAGGTGGCAAGGGGCGGGATCTCTCTCAACGTCCCCGAGCAGGAGGTGGTGGAGCGCGACGGCGGCTACGAGCTGAGCTTCCGCGCCCCGCTCCCGGCGGAGGGCTGGAACGCCCAGATCTCCCTCCTGACGGGAATGGCGGCGGCGGACCTGATGCTCGGCTACGGCACGGGAGTGCTGCGTACGCTCCCGGCGGCGCCGGACGGAGCGGTGGGCCGCCTGCGCCGTACCGCGACGGCCCTGCACATCGACTGGCCGCACCACGTGTCGTACGCGGCGCTGGTCCGCTCACTGGACCCGGCGGTCCCCCACCACGCCGCGTTCCTGCAGGAGTGCACGACGCTGCTGAGGGGCGCGGGCTACACGGTGTTCCGGGACGGAGACGTGCCGGACATCGCGACGCACTCGGCGGTGGCGGCGCCGTACACCCACTGCACGGCCCCCCTGCGCCGCCTGGCCGACCGCTACGCGACCGAGCTGTGCCTGGCGGCGGCGAGGGGTTCGTCGGCCCCGGACTGGGTCCTGGCGGCACTGGACGCCTTGCCGAAGGAGATGGCGGACGGTTCACGGAGGGCGGGGACGGTGGAGCGCGCGTGTTTGGACACCGTCGAGGCGGCCCTGCTGCAGGGCAGGGAGGGAGAGACCTTCGACGCGTACGTGGTGGACGTGGCGGAACGCGACCCGAAGGCAGGCACGATCCAGCTGAGAGCCCCGGCGGTGATCGCGAGGGTGGAGGGAAAGGACCCCCTGCCCCTGGGCGAACCCCTGCGCGTACGCCTCACCCGTGCGGATCCGGCGACGGCGAAGGTGCTGTTCGCTCCCGCGTGAGCATGCGGATGGTCCGCCGGATGGCCTCGGCCTGGGCGGGGGCGAAGTCGGCGTAGAGGGCGCGGAGAAAACTGCTGTCGTGATCGACGGAGGCGTCCGGAAGGAGCTCTCCGGGCAGACAGTCGACGAGGGCGCGGGCGGCGTCGTCGATCCTGGGGTCGTCGGTGGAGGCGTCGGCGAGCTGATCAAGCAGCGCGTAGGCGGCACGGGCCCGCTCGAGGCCGTCCGGGGTGGTGAGGCTGCTGGTGAGGAGAGAGCTGAGCCGGGCCCGATCGTCAGGATCGGCGGTGGTCTCGATGAGAGCGAGGATCTCGCGATCTTTGACGGCCATAGGGGAGTCGGCGAGGTGCTCGGTCGTACGAAAGAGATCGGCAAGCTCGGCTGAGACGGGCCCCTCCGGACTGACCCCGCCCTCGATGAGCGCCCGCAGCCGCTCGCGCCGCTCACGGATGGCGGCCTCCTGCTGAGCGAGATCCTCGTCGAGCTCCTGCAGCACCTCGGCGAGTTCCTTCCCGACGTCATCGGCCAGCACGTCGCGCACCTCCCCGAGCCCGAGCCCGAGTTCGGTGAGCCGCCGAATCCGCGCGAGCAGGACGGCATGCCGAAGGGTGTAGTCCCGATACCCATTGCTGAGCCGCTCCGGCTCCGGCAGCAGCCCGAGGTGGTGATAGTGCCGGACGGTGCGGGTGGTGACTCCGACGGCTGCGGCGAGCTCTCCGATGCGCATGGGGTCAGTAGAAACCTTGACGTGACGGCAGGGTCAAGCGGGCGACGGCTCCCTGACGGCAACGCCAGTCGTGTGCCACGATCGAGGGAACGGTTCCCGATCTCACGGCCAGGTGATCAGCCGATGTCCCAGTCTGGCGAGCGACAGAAGGAGGGGCGTGACATGACTGCCGTGGCCCACGAGCCTCTCACGCAGGCGGATGTCCTGCTGGAGGGTTTCCTCGCCCTGGACACGCCGGAGGGCTTCCGGGCTGAGCTGATCGAGGGGGAGATCGTTGTGACGCCGCCGCCGGACGGGGATCACGAGGACTACATCGGGCTCATTGTGGAGCAGGTGATTCTCCATTCCGGGACGAGGATGCAGTTCGCCGGAACGAAGGGCCTCATTTTGCGAAGTGGGAGCGGTGGCCCGAAGGATCGCTTGATCCCGGACGGCACGTTCGCTCCCAGGGAGCGGAGGCTTTATCGGGGCGCCGACTCCTGGATGCCCTGTGACGGGGTGGCCATGGTCCTTGAGGTGACGTCCACCAAGCCCAGGGCCGACCGTGAGGCCAAGCGCCGGTGCTACGCCCGGGGTGGCATCCCGCTCTACCTGCTCGTTGACCGCGAAGCCTCCTCAATCACGTTGTTCAGTGATCCGGAGAAGGACGACTACCGGGAGCACTGCACCCGCCCGCTCGGCAAACCTCTCACGCTGCCCGAGCCATTCGCCTTCGACCTGGAGACCACGGACTTCCTCTGAGCCGGCGCCCGGTACCATGGTCGACACGGCAGACGAGCCGGGCGGGCGGCCGCGTGGAGTCCCTTCGGGGGCTTCCCGAGGAACGTCCGGGCTCCACAGGGCAGGGTGGTGGCTAACGGCCACCCGGGGTGACCCGCGGGACAGTGCCACAGAAAGCAAACCGCCCAGCGCTTTGGTGCTGGGTAAGGGTGAAACGGTGGTGTAAGAGACCACCAGCGCCTGAGGTGACTCAGGCGGCTAGGTAAACCCCACCCGGAGCAAGGTCAAGAGGAGCGCCGTAAAAAGCGCTCTGCGCGGACGTTCGAGGGCTGCCCGCCCGAGTCTGCGGGTAGACCGCACGAGACCGGTGGCAACACCGGTCCTAGATGGATGGCCGTCGCCCAGGGCCCCGCGAGGAACCCTGGGAACAGAACCCGGCGTACAGCCCGACTCGTCTGCCCCCAAGGTTCCCGTGTGAGTGCGCAGGTTGGTGCGCAGTGCGCAGACCCCTTTGTCCGCCTGCGCAGTCGTTCGCGCGTACCGCGCAATGCGCCGCGCAGGCCCTCTACGCATGTGGCGACCAAGTCCAGGCGACCCTTTGGTCGGGGTCCTGGACGGGGCGCCACACAGGCTCGGATGGACCCTTGGTGCGTAGGTCGGACAGGGCCGCCGTCAGGACGGGAACCGTGCGTAGGAAGAGGGTCAGCGCTGGGGCGTTGGCGGCTGCGTGCAGGGCCCGGATGCGGGTGGTGAGGCCGACGGGGCCGGTGCCGTCCAGGATGAACAGCACGCGGGGGAAGAGGGGGTAGTGCCGTCGCCATTCCTCCTGGAGCGGGTTGTGCGTGGTGGCCCGCTGGTGGCGCGCGACGGGTGTGGGGACGTAGTCGTGGAGGCGAGAGTAGGCGTTGAGCTTGGCCGCCAGGCGTTCCGGGCCCATGGTGGCCCGGTCGACCTCGATGAACGCTCGCAGCATTGACCAGTCCTCGCCTTCGGTGCGGCCGCGCTGGTAGTACATGAGGGCGTCCGGTATGACGGCCTCTCCGGCCCCGAGGGGATGGTGGACCTCGGGGAGCCAGTCCAGTGGGCGGCACAAGTCGCCGTGGCTGCGGGCGTCCTGGATGAAGTGGAGCGCTGTTTCGGTCACCGTCAGCGTGTGGTCCAGCCGTAGTCTCGCGGCTGTCGGGTTGGACACCGTCCTGGGCAGGCGTCGTCCGCGCAGCTCCGGCCATTCCGCGGCGATGCGCGCACCGTACGAGGTCGGGAACCATGCGCGTAGCCGTCCGGACCGGGGCAGGGTGATGCGGTCGACCAGTCCTTCATCGCGCAGCTTGGCCATCCGTCGCCGCGTTTGCTCGATCCGCACGCCCGGCGCGATCAGCCGGTGCATCTGCTCCGTGCTGGCCATCCGGTACTGCGTCACCACCGCCAGCGCCAGACGATCCCCACCGCCCGTGTCCACGTCCGTCATCGTCGGTCCGCCCTTCGTGTACGGCTGGCGTCGGCCTGTCCGGCGCCGCGTGCACTGCCACAGCAACAGCCGATCCCGACCACACCCGCGACCACGAAGGCCCGACCATCGTCACGATGCGAGAACGTCTCTGACGACCAGGCTGACAGCCCCGCCCGTAGCCTTCGCGACAGCCGTCAGTAGCCTGCCGCACTGCGGATGGCGTATCCGCAGGTCACCACGGCATCCATCGCGAGGTCGCCAGCCCGACATCCCCCTCTGCACACCCCGCGCTCGCCCCAACCAGAAGAAAAGCAGGTGACCGGGGACGGCGGGCGACGGGCGGGCGCGTGCCGCCGGGGGATCGGGGCGTCGCTTTCCATGTTGCGAGCCGGCGATCGCCGACGCGCTCGTGTGCCGCATCCGCCGCATGTCGGCGGAGAGGCTGCCGGGCGCCACCAGTCCAAGGCTCCGGCACGCTCGACCCGGCCACTGACGTGTGGATCACCCGCCCGCTCGAGTCGGAATTCCGTGAACCCTCTCCGGAGTGTCAGTGCCGGTCCGTACGCTCGAGAGCATGGTGGGGGACGAACTGCACGAAGAACCACAGGAGGAGCGGTCCGACGATGGGAGCGCCAGCGAGATCTGGCAGCGGCTGAGCGCCTACGCCTACCTCAGTGCTCCCGAGCGGCTCGAGTACGTGGCCGTGATGCGGGTCTTCTGCGGCACCCTGCTCGCGGACCTCGCCGTACCCGATGTGGTCGGCAAGCTGGCGCAGGCCGGGCATCCGGCGGCTTCGCTGGGTGCGGAGACGTTGACCGCTCGGCTCGAGCAGCTTGTGCGCTGGGGCAATCTGCTGCGCAGCACGCACACGGTTACGGCGAGCAGCATTGCCGAGTATCAGCGTTCCCGGTCTCGCTACCAGCTGTCCAAGTTGGGTGAACGGGTGCAGCGCGACGCCGACGAGGTGCTGGCGGCGGGGGACGCCGCGCGTGAGGTCAGCAGTGAGCTGCTCACCCTCGTCGACCGCGGGCTCCAGGAGCTCGCTGCCCTGGCGGCCGCGCCGGGTGGGGCCGATCCGCAGCAGGCGCTGGAGAAGATCAGCACTCTCTTCGCGCAGTTCGCCGAATTCGCTGAGTCCGTGCGGGACTTCTACGCCTACCTGGGCCAGGTTCTCGCCCGTTACGACCTCGATGGCGCCGAGTACCAGGGGTTCAAGGAGCTTCTGCTCGACTACGTGGAAGCGATCACCGAGGACGTGTCCTTCCGCGCCCCGCGCATCGCCGCCCACCTCCGGGCGATCTGGCCGCACCTGCCCATGCTGTTGAGTCGTATCGACGCCCATGCGTCCGGCCTCGGTGCCCTCTCCGACGCCTTGCCCGAGACTCGGGTGCAGCGAAGTCGGGGGCGGGAACTGGCCGACTGGGAAGGGCTGCGCGACTGGTTCGCGAGCGGCGATGGTCACGGCAGCCAGGTGGACCAGCTTCGGGACGCCACCCTGCGCGCGCTGCAGTCGCTTCTCGCGAACGCCAAGCGGATGCTGCGCTCGGCGTCGGGAGAGATGTCCCGCCGCAAGGACCTGCTCAGGCTTGCCGCCTGGTTCGACGCCGCGGAGCCCGAGGAGGCCCACGACATCGCGGTGGCCGCCTTCGGGCTGTACGGGGCACGGCATCTGGGCGTGGCGCCGGATCCCGATCTGTCCGTACCGGCGTATGTGAGCTGGTGGACCGGGCCTGTCGTGGACGTGCCGGTGGCGTTGCGCGAGCGCGGCAGCCGAGCCCCGCGCGGGCGGTCCGCCGCGGTGGAGGATCACGGCGAGCAGAAGCGACGCCTCATGGCAGAAGCACGCGAACAGGCCGCCGCACGCCAGGCCGCCGCCGCCGAACTGCGCAGCGCATCCGGCCGGTTCGACCAGGTGAGGCTCGGCTCCGCGGCCATGCGGCTTCTGCTGGAACTCCTCACCGCCGCTCTCGGCAACGCCCAACTGCAGACGAAGGCGGGTGACTTGCACCTTGATGGCGCCCAGGCGGGGGATGTGGACCTGGGCATCAGGCTCACGGCCTGGCGCACCCCGGGCAGGCACACCCTTCTGCGTTCCGTGGACGGCGATCTGACCGTGGACGATCTCAGCCTGGCCGTCGAGAGCACCTCCGCGTCCTCCGCGTCCTCCGCGTCCTCGTCGTCCTCGTCGTCCTCCGCGTCCTCCGCGTCCTCCTCGGCCGAGGAGGCGAGCGCCTGATGCCCCTGCCCTCCGCCCACGACGTGGCACTCGCCGCTGAACGTCGTACCGCCGCACGCCTGCTGTTGGCCCACCCCCTGGTCACCAGCAGCGGTCCGCACAGTGACACCTTTCCGCTGATCCGCCGGCACGCCGACTGGCTCGCCCAGCGATTCCAGCAGGTGTTCGGCTACCGGCTGCTGGTCGAGGCGTCGTACGCCCGTCTGTTCAAGGCCGGCCTCGGACCCGGCTCCGGTCACCGCCTGGAGCGGCCGTCCACCGGGACGCCGTTCACGCCACGGACGTACGCCTGTCTGACCCTCGCCCTGTCGGTCCTCGTCACCGCCCCCGAGCAGCTGCTGCTCTCCCAGCTCGTCGCCGACCTGAGGGCCGCGGCCGTGGACGCAGGGATCGAGATCAGCGACGCCGGGCGTCAGGCGGAGCGGCGCACGCTCGCCGCCGCGTTACGGCAACTCGTCGACTGGGGCGTGCTGACGGAGACCGAAGGGCACGTCTCGGCCGTCGCCGAGGAGCGGGGTGGCGAGGCGCTGCTGACCGTGGACCGCGAGATCGCCCGCGCGGTCGTCGCCGGACCGCTGGCCCAGAGCCGAGACGGCGCGGACCTCGTCCGTCGCGCCGCCGACCCCGGTTTCGGCGGCCCGCGTACGTACGTGCGCAGACGTCTCGTCGAAACACCTGCCGTCCACCTCGACGACCTCACCAGTGCCGAACGGGAGTGGCTGCGGACGCGGCAGCGGCGTGAGTCGCAGGCCTTCTCCGAACTGCTCGGTCTGGAGGCGGAGATCCGCGCCGAGGGCATCGCCCTCGTCGACCCCGACGGCGACCTCACCGACCTGCACCTGCCCGGCACCGGCACCGTCGCCCAGGCGGCCCTGCTGCTGGTGGGACGGCTGGTCGACCGACTGCGGCCCGAGGACCCCGGCCACCCGGCCATCGGTGGCAGGCTGGTCATCGGTGTTCCCGTCCCGGACGGTCTGTTGGCTGAGCTGCTCGACGAGCTCGTCGAGGAGTACGGCCGACGCAGCAACTGGCAGCGAGGCCTCCTGGAAGACCGGGACGGGCTGCTGGCCGCCGTCCTCGACCTTCTGGTCCGCATGCGCCTGATGGCGCCCGCCGGTCCGGTACGCGCCGACGGCCACGGCCTGCCCGAGGGATACGAGGACGCGGCGCTGGACGGCCGGTCCGTCACCGATGTCTCGGGCGCCCGCGGGCAGGACGGCACGGACGGCTGGGTGCTGCTGGCCGCGGCCGCCCGGTTCGCCACGACGGTGGCCGTCACGTCCCGTACCGAACACCCGCAGGCAGGCGATGTCTCCACGGTGGCTGTCACGTCCCGTACCGAGCAGCCGCAGGTGGGCGATGTCTCCACAGTGGCCGTCACCTCCCGTACCGAACACCCGCAAGCACACGACGTCTCCCAGCCCCCCGAGGAGCCGACTCGGTGAACCGCCCCCCTTCCCCGCACCGCTACCGTCTGCACCGCGCCGGCATCCGGAACGTCTGGCAGTACGACGAGCAGGAGTTCGCCTTCGGCGACGGCCGCCTGCTGCTGCGCGGCAAGAACGGCGCCGGCAAGTCCAAGGCCCTGGAGATGCTGCTGCCCTACCTCCTCGACGGCGACGCCCGCGCGCTGGACGCGACCGGCACCGGGCGCACCACCCTCCTCTGGCTCATGCTGGACGGATTCGAGCAGACCAACCGGCTGGGCTACCTGTGGGTGGAGTTCGCGCGCACGGACGAGGAGGGCAACGACCACCACCTCACCCTCGGAGCGGCCATCCGCGCCTCCCAGTCGACCAGGACGGCCAAGCCGTTCTTCTTCGTCACCTCGCTGCGGGTGGGCCAGGAGTTGCAGTTGGCCCCCGCCGGTCAGCCGCTGCCGCTCGACCAGCTCAAGTCGCTCGTGGGCCCGGACAACGTCACCGACCGCGCCGTGGAGCACCGGGCCCGGGTCGCCCGCCACCTGTTCGGCCTCACCGATCCGGCGCGCTACCGCAACCTGCTGCACCTGCTGCACCGCCTGCGCCGCCCCACCATCGGCGACCGCATCGACGCGGGCGGTCTGGTCTCCGTCCTCGCGGAGACGCTGCCCGCGCTCGACGACGAGGTCGTGGAGAAGGTGGCCCGCAACCTCGACGACCTGGAGACCGTACGGACCGACCTCGGGCGCCTGGAGCGGACAGACGAGGCCCTGCGGACCTTCCTGACCAGCTACCGCGGCTACCTGCACGGGACGCTGCGCCGCCGGACCGACGAGGTGAACGGCGAGCTGGAACGGCTTGCGGAGCATCGGCGGCTGGCCGGCGAGGCGCTGAAGAAGGTGGCGAGGCTCCGCACCAGCGAGGACGAGCTCACCGCCCGCCTCGACGTGCTCACGGCGGAGAAGGACGCGGCCGAGACGGACCTCGCCGCCCTGCACGCCAGCGCCGCCTACCGCAGCTTGCAGGAACTCGGCGAGAAGCGTGCCACGGTATCCGCCCTGCACAGCGCGGCAGCGACCGCCTTCAAGGCACTGCGTCAGGCGCACAGCACTCAGGAGGAGACGGGACGGCGGCTCACCGAGGAAGCCGGACGGCTCGGCGCGGAACTGGCCGAACTCGACACGGCACACGGCGAGTTGCTGCGCGAGGCGGAGCGGTCCCGGCTCGACCCCGTGCATCTGGGTGACCCCGGGGCCGTCACCGCCATCCCGCTCGCGCGTGCGGCGGCGGCCGAACTCACCTCTCCGGACGGCGACTTCCACCTCGTGCGGCACAGCGAGGTGCTGGCCGTCGACACGGCGTCCTGCACGGACGCGTTGCATGCCTGGGACGCCCAACTGCAGGCCGCGGGACCGGTGATCAGGAACCGCACGAGGGCCGTGACCGAGCTGAACGCGCTCATCGACACGGCACGCCGGGCCCAGGCAGAGGCGCACGAGGCCGATGCGGCCCGGGAGAGCCTGGAGGAGCAGGCGGACGAGGCGCGTAAGCAGGTCGCGGACCGACGGCAGGAGACGGCACGCGAAGGAGAGGCCTACGCAGACTCCGTACGCACCTGGACCGAGCGGCTGCGGAGCCTCACCGGCGTCGCCCTCGACGCCGTACACGCCCTGATCGCCCACGATCCGGCAGAAGCTCCGCTGCCCGCCCAGGCCCCCGACGAGGTGGCCGACACCGCCCGGTCGGCCGTCGGACCGTGGCTGGCGGAACTGGGCGAGCAGCGCGACGCGCGTGCGGTGGTGATCCGCGAGCTGGCCGCCGAGCAGGACCGCCTGCAGCGTGAGCGGAACGACTGGGAAGCCCGCACCGACCCCGAACCCGCGCCCCCGCCCCACCGCTCGGCACCGCGCACCCCCGGCACCGGCGCTCCCCTGTACCGGCTCGTGGACTTCGCCGACGACCTCGAGCCTGCGGCCCGGGCGGGCCTGGAAGCCGCCCTCGAAGCGAGCGGCCTGCTCGACGCCTGGGTGTGCGCCGACGGCGCCGTCGTCGACCCGGCCACGCGGGACACCCTCCTCACCCCCGGCACACCGCCCGCCGGACCCGTGGCTGCCGAGGTGTTGCGCCCGGTCACGGCACCGGACAGCGGCGTGACGACCGAACAGGTCGAGCGCGTGCTCCATGCGGTGGCTCTGGTCACGGACGGGGCAACGGGCGCTGCGGCGGAATCCGTGATCGGCACCGACGGCTCCTGGAAACTGGGCATTGCCCAAGGCCGTCACACCAAGCAGACCGCCGAATACGTCGGCGCGGAGGTCCGCGCCGAGACCCGCCGCCGGGCCCTGGCCGAACTCGACCGGCAACTCGTGGACGTACGCACCGAGTTGACGCAGCGGACACATGACCTGCGAGTCCTCACCGAGCACCGAGAGCAAGTCGCCGACGTGCTGAGTCACCCGCCCGCGGCACGCCCGCTGACCGATGCGTGGGCCCGTACCGCCGAGGCCGAGCGCACCGCTCAGGTGCTGGTCGGCAAGGCGTCCGCGGCCGCCCGCGAGGCGGAGCAGGCGCGCGGCCGCGCGGTCGCCGCCCGGCGCGAGGCCGAGGCGACCGCGAGCGCCAACGATCTCCCGGCCGACCCGGCCGCGCTCGACTCCGTACGTCTCTGCCTGGACCGCCTCGGCACGGGGGCATCCCGACTCCGCAGGCGGTTGCGCGCGGTCATTTCCTCCGCCGACGCCCATCGCCAGGGTCGCGAAGGCTACGAACGCGCGCTGACGTCCACTCGAGAAGCGGAATCCGACTACGCCGAGCCGCTTGCCCGCCTGGATGCCGCGCGCCGCACGGTCCAGGGGCTGGAGGAGGCCCTCGACGCGCCGGAACAGGAGATCCTCGCCCGCGAGGACGAGGCGAAGCGGCGCCTGGAGGCCGTCGGGCGCCAGCTCCCGGGCGCCGCACGTGACCTGAACGCCGTGCACGACGAACGCGTGCTCGCGGAGGGGGACGAGAGGACCAGACGAGAGGCGCTGGCCACGCAGGAGGCAGAGGCTGTCGCGAGTGGCCGGAAGCTGCGTACCGCGCTGTCCCTGCCGGGCGTGATCCGGGGAGCCGGCCTCGACATGCCGATGCAGGGCGGGGGATACGCGGCCGACTTCTCCGGGGAGGGCGGGAAGTCCTCCGCCGAAGACGGCGAGGAGCCTGCCGCCTCCAAGGACGGCCGGGAGCTGTCCGCCGAGGAGGGCGGCGCTCACCCCTCCCAGGACCGCCGGGAGCTGTCCGCCGAAAGCGCCGACGCTCACCCCTCCGGGGACGGCCGGGAGCTGTCCGCCGAGGACGGCGACGCTCACCCCTCCCCGGACGGCCGGGAGCCTTCCGCCGTGAGCGCCCCCGCGCACCCCTCCCGAGACCGAGACCGCGCACCCGACCGCATCAAGTCCCTGCGCCTGCTCGTGGACGCCGTACGCAGCCGTCTGGACGCCGAGCGGCGCGATGTCTCGGACACCGCGCTCCTCAACCGTCACACGGACCTGCGCGACCAGCTCTCCGGCGGCTACGACGCCACACTGGAGGAACACGACGGCATCAAGATCTGCCGTTTCGTCGACGACCACGGCCTGCACGACATCGCCGCGGTCGGTGAGCGCGTCGCCGCCCAGGCGGACGAGGCCCGCGCACGGCTGACGGAGCGCGAGCGGGACGTGTTCCAGCGCTTCCTCACCGGGGAGCTGGGGGACCACCTCTCCGCCCAGGTCCTGTCCGCCGGCGCGCTGGTCGTCGCGCTGAACGGCACGCTGTCCACGGTCCGTACGTCACACGGGCTGGGCGTCACCCTCGACTGGAAGCTGGCGGACGGCGTGGAGGCCGACGTCAAAGCGGCGGTCGACCTCCTGCGCAGTCCGTCGGGCCTGCGCACCCACGAACAGTCCGACCAGCTCCGGGACGTGCTCCAGCGCCGTATCGAGGACGCTCGCCGCGCCGACCCGGGCGCGGGCTATGCCGCCCATCTGCGCGCCGCCCTCGACTACCGGGACTGGTTCACCTTCACGCCCTGGGTGGTCAACGACGCCGCCCCCGGCAGCCGCCGCAAACTCTCCGGCCGCACCGGCCTCAGCCAGGGCGAACAGCGAGTCCTGTCCTACCTGGTCCTGTTCGCCGCCGCGGCCGCGCACTTCACCAGCCTCGCCGAGGCGGCCCCGCACGCGCCTCGGCTGATCCTGCTGGACGACGCGTTCGCCAAGGTCGACGAGCCCACCCACGCGCGCCTCGGCCGCATCCTGGTCGACCTGGACCTCGACTTCGTCCTCACCAGCGAGCGCCTGATCGGCAACTGGCCCGACGTGCCTTCCCTGCACATCTACGAGTGTCTGCGCGATCCTCATGTGAGGGGTGTGGCGACCCTCCACTACACGTGGAACGGGCGGCAGCGGCGGCTGGTGTCGGTATGACGGACGCCCGAGCGGAGCACGCGCCGCCGCTGTCCGCCGAAGCGCTGGCGTTCCTGACCCGGCCAGGGCTGAAGCGTCTGTGGGCGCTGGCCCGTACCCGCCTCGAACGAAGCGGCCTCCAGCCGGTCGGCGCGATCCGACTCCAGGACCTCGACGGGGAAGAGCGCGAGACCCTCTCCCTCCTTCTGGCCAGACCGGTCACCGGTCCCACCGTCTCCATCCGTCTGCCGGACCTGGACGCGCGCCTGCGTACCAGTGCGGTCGGCCGGAGCCTGGCCGCGACCCTGACCGAGCTGGGCCCGCCGCTGACCGACCGGCGGGCGGTGCGGGACGCCGCGCAGGCCGAACGCACCCGGCTGTGGTCCGCGACGGAAGCGGCCCTCGCCGCAACACCACTGGCAGACCAGGCATGGGCCCGGCAATGGCTGGAGGAGGTACGGCGAGGCGGCACGCTGACACGTCGGCCGTCCGGCAGCACCGCCCTCACCACCATCACCCAGGCCATCGACACCCTCGCGACTCTCTTCCCCGGCACAGGAACGGATCCGACGCCCGCCGGCTGGGGGCGCGGTGAACTGGCCACCCGCACGACCGGTTCGGCCCACGGCCTGGACGACGGCACGCTGCTGGCCCGCCTGGTCCAGCGCGGCATAGCGGTGGCCCGCGGTGTGGACTTTCCCAGTGACGCGCCGGGCCGCCGCGCTCTGTGGCGGCAGGCCTCGGTCATTCCCGACGAGGTCTCCAGCACCGTGCTCACCTACGGCCTCCGGCCGACCGGCGTCACCTGGCAGGAAGCAGCCCTGCGCCAACGCGCCGATCACCGGCTGGAGGCGCACCTGACGCTGCGCGAACTCCGCTCCCTGCAGCTGACGTTCCCGCCGGGCACCCGCATCCACGTCTGCGAGAACCCGCGCGTGGTGGAGGCCGCGGCGGACGCTTCCTGCACCGCACCCCTGATCTGCACCTCGGGCAGTGCCGCGACGGTGGTCCTCACCCTCTTGGACACGTTGTCGGCGGCCGGCTGCGCCTTCGTCTACCACGGTGATTTCGACTGGCCGGGCATCGCACTCGCCAACCGGGTCATGGGGCGGTACCAGGCGGAACCGTGGCGCATGGCGGCGGCGGACTACGAATACCTCGCGACGCGCGCCGAGTTGCACGGTACGCCGCCGCTTCCCCTGACCGGCACACCGGTCGAGGCGGCCTGGGACCCGGAACTGGCCACGACCATGGACGCTTTGGGCGTCGCTGTGCATGAGGAGGCAGCGCTGGATCTGCTCCTGGGTGATCTCGCGGGAGCTTGAGCGTTCCCGACATCGCACCCTCTTTCCTACGGCACGATTGAGATCGCACACGCAAGCACACCCCCGGGAGCTGGGCGAAATGGTCACCGGCGGCCTTACCGAGGCGAGCCTCAGAGCACGGGCCGGAGCCAGGTCCTTCGATCGCGGGCTCGGATACCTCGACGCCGTCTCCGCCGTGGAGGTCGGTGACGGCTGGGTCACCGCGACCGTCCACGGCACCGAGCGTTACGCCGTGGAGCTGACCTTCGACGACGCGGACGATCCAAGCGGGCTCTCGGGCGAGTGCGACTGCCCCTACGGCCAGGAAGGCAACTTCTGCAAGCACTTGGTCGCGCTCGGGCTGAAAGTCCTCGCCCAGGGGGCGAGACTGCCGCAGCAGCGCGAGGCGGCCCGGCGCCGAGTGCGGGACCTCGACGCGTGGCTGTCCGCCCTGTCCAAGGACGAGTTGCTCGCCCTTCTGCGTGAACAGGTCGGTGAGGACCCCAAGTTGCGGCATCGCCTTGAGCTCCAGGCCGCGACCTCCCGCGGGGATCTCGCCGAGGTCACCTCCCGCATCCGTGAGCTTCTCGACATCGGTCCCTTCGCACGCTACGGGTACGTCGAGTACGCCGACGCCCGCGCCTACGCCGACCAGGCGGGGCAGGCGGTGTCCGCGATCGGCTCACTCATCCGCTCGGGCCGGGCAGCCGACGCGCTCTCCGTGGCACGGGAGGCGATGCGGCTGCTGGCCGACGCGGCGGACAGCGTGGACGACTCCGACGGGTGGCTCGGCCAGATCGGTGACGGATTGGCTGACGCCCATCTCGAAGCGTGCCGTGCGGCACCCCCGGACCCGCAGGAACTCGCGCGCTGGCTGGTCGGACACGCGCTCGGCGCGTTGGACGACGGGCTCACCGAGATCGACCCGCTCGACTACGCGGACATCCTCGGCGGACCGGGCATGTCCACCCTGCGTGAGCTGGCGATCGAGGCGTGGCGGAGCAAGCGCACGGGCTGGGCGGAGAAGTCCCTGATGGAGCGTCTGGCCAAGGCGGGCGGTGACATCGACACGGTGATCGCCGTGTACGCGGCCGACCTCGCGGCGAACGGTCACACGCACCTGGTCATCGCGGGCGAACTGGACGGGGTGGGGCGCACCGAGGAGGCGTTGCGCTGGGCGGAGCGCGGCATCCGTGAGGCGCGGGACCTCGCCGCCGTGGACACGGCCCTCGTCGACTACCTCTGCGACCGCTACGCGCGAGCGGCGCGGCTTTCCGATGCCGTCGCCCTGCGCCGCGACCACTTCCGCGCCCGCCGCACCCTGCTGACGTACCAGCAGTTGCGCACCGCCGCGCGGGCGGCCGACTGCTGGCCGGCCGAGCGTGAACAGGCGCTGACCTTGCTGCGGGCCGATGCCGAGCGGCAGCTTCCGGGGCGGTACGGCGGCCCCGTCCTCGTCGACGTCCTGCTCGACGACAAGGACGTCGACGCGGCCTGGCGGGCCGCGACCGTCACCGGCGCCGACGACCGGCAGTGGCTCGTCCTCGCCGACCAGGTGCGAGCCGACCGTCCCGCCGACGCGCTCGGGATCTACCTGCGCCTGGCCGAACCGCTCACCCGGCAGACCGGCAACACGGTCTACGAGCGGCTCGTCAGCCTGCTCCTGAGCATCCGCGACTGCCACCGACGCCTGGGAACACCCGACGAGTTCACCGCGCATGTCCACGCTCTGCGCGCCGCCCACAAACGCAAGCGGAATCTGATGCGACTGATGGAGGAGCACGGAATGTGAACCGAGGTGCCGCAAGCCCCCTAAGACCCGGCCCGGGAGCCCAGCGACCGCTTACGCACCCGGGCCAGATGTCCCTCGAACACCTCCCGGGTGTCGGGCGTGAGCGTGCGCAGGGCGAGCAGGGCCGTGATCACGACGTCGCACAGTTCCGCCTGTACGTCGTCCCAGGTGTGCGTGACGCCCTTGCGCGGGTTCTGCCCGGTCGCCCCGATCACCGCCTCGGCGACCTCGCCGACCTCCTCCGACAGCTTCAGCATGCGCAGGAGCAGGCCCTCCCGGCCGCCGACCGGACGGTTCGCGTCCAGCCAGGCGTACAGGTCATCGATGCCGGACCACAGGTCGGCCGAGGGAGGCGTGGCGGTCTGTTCAGTCATACGGCGAGACTGTCACGCCCCACTGACAACGCCCCACCGAGGGCGCTCCACTCACGGCATCCCCGGCCGGGGAACCCTCAGCCCGAGAACTCGTCCTCGAACAGGGCGACCTGCTCGCCCTCCCGCTCCTCGCGCAGCCGCTTGTTGCGCATGCCGACGACGACCGCCGTCCCCGCCGCCGTCGCCGCGAGTGCCGCCGGGACCATCCAGCCCCGGTCGAGGACATGGCCGAGCGCGTGGTCCAGGGAGAGCCGCCCCGGACCGCTGACCGCGATGCCGGCCGCGGCCAGGCCCAGGGTGGCGGCGTACTCGTAGCCGCCGCTCGCGTTGAAGAAGCCGTTGGGGGTGTGCACCGCGGCCGCGCCGGTCATCGCGCCGGCCGCCGCCGCGCCCGCCGCCGGGGTGGCGAGGCCCAGCGCCAGCAGGGCGCCGCCGCCCGCCTCGGCCAGGCCGGCCATCCTCGCGTTCGCCTCTCCGGGCCGGTATCCCACGGACTCCATGAACTGTCCGGTGCCCTTGATACCTCCTCCGCCGAACCAGCCGAACAGCTTCTGCGCGCCGTGCGCGGCGAGCACCCCGCCGGCACCCAGCCGGAGCAGGAGCAGGCCCAGATCACGTCGGTCGTAAGAGCTCACGGTGTCTCCCGTAACAGACAGCAGGAACAGTCCCCTCCCGCGTGTCCACCGTCGCACCCCGCACACGCGGTGGGCCTGTCCGGGCCGCCGTTCGGGTGGCGGGGTGCCGGGAGCGGTGTGAGTCTGACGGTCATGACGATCCAACCGAAGAACCTCAGCGACCCAGCCGTCCGGGACTTCGTGGCCGCTGTCAACGCGCACGACCGGGCGGCGTTCATGGACCTGCTCACCCCGGACGCGACCATGGCGGACGACGGCACCGACCGTGACCTCGACGACTGGATCGACCGGGAGATCTTCTCCTCCAACGGTCACCTGGAGGTGGACCGGGAGTCCGACGGCGGCCACGCCCTCCTCGCCCGCTACCGCAACGACACCTGGGGCGAGATGCGCACCCGCTGGCGCTTCGAGGTCGACGACAACGGCAAGATCCGCCGCTTCGAGACGGGCCAGGCCTGAAGGTCCCTCTCCGCGCCGGGGCTTGCCCTGAAGCGCGCTTCAACCCCTAGCGTCTGCCGTCATGGACGCAACGGAGACGAACCTCAGGCCTCTCGGCCGCAGCGGTATCGACGTCAGCGCCCTCGGCTTCGGCTGCTGGGCCATCGGCGGGGAGTGGACCGATCCGGACGGACAGCCGCTGGGCTGGGGCCGGGTCGACGACGAGGAGTCGGTACGGGCGATCCGGCGCGCCCTCGACCTCGGCGTCACCTTCTTCGACACCGCCGACACCTACGGCGCCGGGCACAGCGAGCGCGTCCTCGGGCGCGCGCTGGGCAGGCGTCGGAGCGAGGTGGTCGTCGCCACCAAGTGGGGCAACGTCTTCGACGAGGAGACCCGCATCCTCACCGGCGGCGACGACTCCCCGGCGTACGCCCGTCGCGCCCTGACCGCCTCGCTGCGGCGCCTGGACACCGACTACGTCGACCTGTACCAGCTGCACCTGTCGGAGGCCGACCCCGACCGAGCGGCCGAACTCCGTGACACTTGCGAGGAGTTCGTGCGCGAGGGGCTCGTCCGGGCCTACGCCTGGAGCACCGACGATCCCGCCCGCGCCGCCGTCTTCGCCGAGGGCGCCCACTGCGCTGCGGTACAGCATCGGCTCAATGTGCTGCAGGACGCGCCCGAAATGCTGGCGCTCTGCGCGGAGTCGGGGCTCGCGAGCGTCAACCGCAGTCCGCTGGCGATGGGGTTGCTGACCGGGAAGCGGGCCGCGGGGCAGGCGCTCGGCGCGGGGGACATCCGCGACGCGCCTCCGGCCTGGCTGCCCGGTTTCGCGGCCGGGTCCGGTGCGGATCCCGAGTGGCTGAAGCGGGTGGAGGCGATCCGGGAGGTCCTGACCAGCGGCAGCCGTACGCGCGCCCAGGGCGCGCTCGCCTGGATCTGGGCGCGCGGTCCGCACACGGTGCCGATTCCGGGGTTCCGCACGGTCGCGCAGGCCGAGGAGAACGCGGGGGCCCTGGCGAAAGGGCCGCTCACCGACGCCCAGTTGGCCGAGATCGACGGCCTCCTGGGGCGGTGAGCGGCCCGTCCTCCACTACGTCGGCTGCCGTTCCGTCAGGGTGATCCGGCCCGACCTGATGGTGGCGAGCCGTGGGGCGCGGCGGGCGATCGAGGAATCGTGGGTGACCATCACGAAGGTCAGCCCGTGCTCGCGCCACAGTCCCTCCAGCAGGGCCATGATGTCGTCGCGGGTGCCCTCGTCGAGGTTGCCGGTGGGTTCGTCGGCGAGCAGCACCTTCGGCCGCTTGACCAAGGCGCGCGCGATGGCTACGCGCTGCTGCTGGCCGCCGGACATCTCCGACGGTACGTGGGTGAGGCGCTCGCCGAGGCCGACGGAGTCCAGTGCGTCGGCGGCGCGTTCGCGGCGCTCCTTGGGGCTGACGCCGAGGGGGACGAGGGCGGTCTCCACGTTCTCCTGGGCGGTGAGGGTGGGGATCAGGTTGAACGCCTGGAAGATGATGCCGATCTTCTCGGCGCGCAGGCGGGTCAGCCGGGCCTCGCTGACGGTGGCGAGGTCGACGTCGTCCAGCATGACGCTGCCCTCGGAGGGCCGGTCGAGGCCGCCGATCATCTGGAGCAGCGTCGACTTGCCGCCGCCGGTGGGGCCTTGGATGACGAGCTGATCGCCGTCCGCGATGGTGAGGTCGACGCCGTCGAGGGCGAGGACGGTCTCCTTGCCTCGGGTGTAGCGCTTGGTGACGTTTCTGAGGTCGTACATCGGGGCTCCTGGGGGGTGGTTCGGTGTGGTTCGCCGGGTGGGGGCGGTGGGGGCTGGTCGTGCTCACGCGGCGGAGCCGCATGTCGACACAGCCCCGCGCCCCTGGGTGGGTACAGCTGGGGGCGTTCGCCAGTTCTGCTCAAGCTGCACGTCCCACCCCCGGCCCGCCCTGGCCAACGGTTGTTACTCGACGCGCCTCAGGGCGTCCGCCGGGCGGAGCCGGGAGGCGCGCCAGCCGCCGAAGCCACCCGCGATCAGGCCGCCCGCCACCGCCAGGCCCACCGCCAGGGCGATCGTCGTGGCGCTGACCGGGGCCGTGAGGGCCACCTCCAGGGCGTTCGAGGACTGCTGGGCGCCGGGGCCGCCGCCCATGCCGCCGCCGCCCATGCCGCCGCCCGTCGAGCCCAGCTGGGCCTCCAGGGTCGGGCTGATCGCCGTCACGGTGTAGGCGCCCGCCAGGCCCACCGCGATGCCGAGGACACCGCCCACCAGGCCGCTGACGATCGCCTCGCCCACCACCTGGCGGGTGACCCGGCCCGATGTCCAGCCCAGCGCCTTCAGGGTGCCGAACTCGCGGACCCGGCGCGTCACCGCCGAGGACGTCAGCAGGCCCGCGACCAGGAACGCCGCCGCCAGCACCGCGATCGACAGCCACTTGCCGACGCTCGACGCGAGGTCGGACGCGGTCGAGAGGGACCCCGACACCGTGTCCGCCATATCCGCGGACGTCGTCACCGTCGTACCGGAGATGTTCTTCTGGATCGTCGACTTGACCGCGTCGATCCGCTGGGAGTCGGTGGCCTTGACGTAGATCGTCGTGACCTTGTTCCTCGCGTCGCCCAGCGTCTGGGCCTGCTTCAGGGGCAGGTAGACGTCGGTCGTGGACTCGCTGCTCTCCGGGGTCGCGATGCCGATGATCGTGTACTTGGTGCCGGAGATCTCGAAGGTCTCGCCGACCTTGTACTCGTTCTCCTTCGCGTACGACTTGCTGAGCACCGCCACCTTCGCGCCGGTCTGCGCCGCCGTGAACGTCTTGCCGGAGGTGATCTCCGAGCCGGCCAGTGGGCCGAGGTCCTGGTCGGTGACGTCGACACCGGCGACCGAGTAGGAGTTGACGTCGAAGGAGGCGCCGCCGCCCTGGACCTGCGGCTGGCCGGTGGCGCCGGAACCCGTGCCACCGGGGCCGCCCTGGGACTGGGTGCCCTGGGACTGGGACTGCGCCTGGCCCTGCGTGAAGGAGCCGTCGACCTTCGTGACGTTCAGGGTCAGCGCGCCGACCGCGTCGGCGACCCCGCTCTGCCGGGCCACCTTCGTCACGAGCGAGGCGCTGAGCGCCTCACCGCCCTGTGTCATCACCCGGTCCGAGCTCTGCTCCTCGTCCTCGTCGGACTTGGCGTCGAACTCGAACCTCGGTCCGCCCGAGGCGTTGTCGCCGGGCGCCGATCGGGCCTTGGTGACCGTCATGTCGGTGCCCAGGCCGTAAAGGGACTGCAGGACCTTGTCCTGCGCCTGCTGCATGCCCGCCGACACGGAGTTGACCGTGATGACGAGGGCGATGCCGAGCGCCAGACCCAGTGCGACGACCAGAGCCGCCTTCTTGCGCCGGCTCAGCTCGCGCTTGAGATAGATGCCAAACATCCCGTTCCTCGAAGGTTCTTGGCGCCCGCTGTGGGCGCGGCCTCAAGGTAGGGACGGAATGTTGTGCGGCCGTGAGGAAGGGATAGGTGCCGCCTGAGAAGGGATGTGAACCTGCTGAGAGTCGTACGGCAGCCGTCGACGGCGCGGTGCGTACCCCGCGGTCCCACGCGAGGTCCACCCCCAACCCGCGCCGTCGGACGGCTGCCGTCTCCCCCCTCGGTGTGGCCGGAAGCTCTCCACTCCAACTGTGAAGCTCTTGTGGAGGAGAGTTGAGCATAAGCCGCCGACCGGCCGCAATGGTGCGGACGGTTAAATTCCGATTGTGCAAGTTGGGGAGACCGGGCCCCTGGGGCCTGGCTCAGCCTCGCCCCACGTACGGCATGGCCGTCGCCAGCACCGTCGCGAACTGCACGTTCGCCTCCAGCGGCAGCTCCGCCATGTGCCGGACCGTGCGCGCCACGTCGGCCACGTCCATCACGGGTTCCGGTGCCACCTCGCCGTTGGCCTGCAGCGCGCCCGTCTGCATGCGCGCCGTCATGTCGGTGGCGGCGTTGCCGATGTCGATCTGCCCGACCGCGATGTCGTACGGCCGGCCGTCCAGCGACAGTGACTTCGTCAGGCCCGTCAGCGCGTGCTTGGTCGCCGTGTAGGCGACGGAGTGCGGACGGGGCGTGTGGGCGGAGATGGACCCGTTGTTGATGATCCGGCCGCCCCGGGGATCCTGCTCCTTCATCTGCCGGAACGCCGCCTGCGCGCACAGGAACGCCCCGTTGAGGTTGGTGTCCACCACGTGCCGCCAGGCGTCGTAGGGCAGCTCCTCCACCGGCACCCCGCCCGGCCCGAACGTCCCCGCGTTGTTGAACAGCAGATCGACCCGCCCGAACCGGTCCACCGTGGCGGCGAACAGCGCGGCCACGTCCTCGGGCCGCGCCACGTCCGTGCGTACGGCGAGGGCGGCGCCCTCGGGTGCCAGCGCCGCCGTCTCCTCCAGGGGCCCGGTGCGGCGGCCCGCCAGCGCCACCGACCAGCCCGCGCGCAGCAGTTCCACGGCGACCGCGCGTCCGATGCCGGAGCCGGCTCCGGTCACCACCGCGGTCCTCGGCCTGTCAGTTTGCTTCGCATTCATGGGCCCGCAGCGTAGGGGAGGTCCGCCATCCGGAACTCATCCGTCCGCCATCCGAGTGTTGTGTACGCGCCAATCGCGTGTCGTCCCCGACCACTCCAATGCCTGGTGCATTCATTTCGCCAGGGGAGGACCGGATGACACTCGACGCACGCCAGTCACAGCACGCCCCCGAACTGCGCGCGGCGGCCCGCCACTTGGGCCGCCGTCGCTTCCTCACGGTCACGGGCGCGGCCGCCGCGCTCGCCTTCGCGGTGAACCTGCCCACGGCCGGTGTCGCGGGCGCCGCCGAGCTGGACGCCCGGAAGATCACCGAGAACCCGTTCACCCTCGGCGTCGCCTCCGGCGACCCGCTGCCCGGCTCGGTCCTGCTGTGGACCCGCCTCGCCCCCGCCCCCTACCAGCCCGACGGCGGACTGCCCGCCGAGCGCGTGACCGTGCACTGGGAGCTGGCCCGCGACGAGAACTTCCGCCGCACGGTCAGACGCGGCACCGCCACCGCGCACCCCGAGTTCCAGCACACCGTCCACGTCGAGGTCGGCCACCTCGACACCGACCGCGTCCTGTACTACCGCTTCCGGGCCGGCTCCTGGATCTCCGAGACCGGCCGCACCCGCACCGCCCCCGCCCCCGGCGCCCACAGCTCCGGGCTCAAGCTGGCCGCCGTCTCCTGCCAGGCGTACCACGACGGCTACTTCACCCCCTACGGCCATCTCGCCGCCGACGACGTCGACGTCGTCTTCCACCTCGGCGACTACCTCTACGAGTACGCCGTCACCTCCGTCGGCGGCTCCCGCAACTACACCGACCGCGTCCTGCCGGCCGTGTTCAACCGGGAGACCCTGACCCTGGAGGACTACCGACTGCGGTACGCCCTCTACAAGTCCGACCCCGATCTACGCGCCGCGCACGCCGCGCACCCCTTCGTCGTCACCTGGGACGACCACGAGACCGAGAACAACTACGCCGACGACAGCCCGGAGAACAACGTCCCGCCGGAGGAGTTCCTGCTGCGCCGCGCCTCCGCCTACCGCGCCTACTGGGAGCACCAGCCGCTGCGCCGCCCCCAGCTCCCCGAGGGCCCCGACATGCAGCTCTACCGGCGTCTGACGTGGGGCCGGCTCGCCCAGTTCGACGTGCTCGACACCCGGCAGTACCGCTCCAACCAGGCCCAGGGCGACGGCGCCAAGGTGCCCGGGCCCGAGGTCGACGACCCGGCGCGCACGATGACCGGCGAGACGCAGGAGCGGTGGCTGCTGGACGGCTGGCGGTCCTCGCGGGCGCTGTGGAACGTCGTCCCGCAGCAGGTCGTCTTCTCGCAGCGCAAGTTCGACCTCACCGAGCCCTCCCGGGTCTCGATGGACGCCTGGGACGGCTACCGCGCCTCCCGCCGCCGGATCCTGGAGGGCGCCGAGGCCGCGGGCGTCGACAACCTCATGGTGCTCACCGGCGATGTGCACGTCGGGTACGCCTTCGACATCAAGGACGACTTCGACGACCCGGCCTCGCGGATCCGGGGCACGGAGATCGTGGCGACCTCGATCGCGAGCGGCCGGGACGGCGCCGACAAGCCCGCGAACTGGGACACCTACATGACCGCCAACCCGCACCTGAGGTTCTACAACGGCCGGCGCGGCTACGTGACCGTCGCGCTGGACGAGCGGCGGGCGCGGGCCGACTTCCGGACGGTGCCGTACGTGACCACGCCGGGGGCGCCGGTCACGACGGCCGCGTCCTTCGTGACGGAGGCGGGGGAGCCGGGGCTCAAGCCGGCGTGAGCGCCGCCTCGCCCGAGGGCTCGCCCGTCTCGCTCGGGTAGCGGACGCCGACGCGGTCCCGGATCGCGTCGAGCGTCCGCATGACGGCGAGGGTCCCGTCCAGCGGGACGAGCGGGGACTCGGTCTCCCCGGCCCGCAGGGCGCGCATCACCTCGGTGGCCTCGTGGCGCAGGCTGGCGCGGGGGCCGTCGGCCGGGTCGGCGCCGAACCGCTCCGGTTCGCGGCCGTCCCGGTGCAGCACGAAGTGGTCCGGGAAGAAGAAGCCGTACGGGATGTCGATCCGGCCGTGCGAGCCGGTGACCGACGCCGAGGTCGCCGTACCGCCGATGATGGAGCAGTGCACCGAAGCCAGAGCGCCGCTCTCCCAGGAGAGCAGTGCTCCGGTCTGGAGATCGACACCCTCGTCCGAGAGCACCGCTCTGGCGACGACGTCCGAGGGCTCCCCGAGCAGCAGCTGCGCGAACGACACCGGGTAGACCCCGAGATCGAGCAGCGCGCCCCCGCCCTGGAGGGGGTCGCGCAGGCGGTGGGCGGGCGGGAAGGGCCCGGCCAGCCCGAAGTCGGCCTGCACACTGCGCACTTCGCCGATCGCCCCGTCGTCGACCAGCGCCTTCATCTTCCGGACCAGCGGATTGCAGTACATCCACATGGCCTCCATCAGGAAGCTCCCGCGCGCCTTCGCCAGGCCGACCAGCTCCTCGGCCTCCCGCGCGTTCAGCGTGAAGGCCTTCTCGCACAGCACGTTCCGCCCGGCCTCCAGACACAGCCCCGCGGCGACCCGGTGCGCCGCGTGCGGAGTGGCGACGTACACGACATCGATGTCCTCGTCCGCCGCCAGCGCGGCCCAGTCGCCGTACGCCCGCCCGATCCCGAACCGCTCCGCGAACGCGTCCGCCGACGCCTGCGACCGCGAGGCCACCGCCACGACCTCGGCGTCCGGCAGGTCCACCAGATCGGCCGTGAACGTGGCCGCGATCCCCCCGGTCGCCAGGATCCCCCAGCGCACCTTCTCCTCTGTCGTCCCCGCAGTCATCCCCGAACCCCACCCTTGCTGTAGTGACCCTCGGCACTGTGTTCGAGCTGAGAGCATAGGGGCGGCATCGTGAGAAGAGGGAGGGGCACATGCCCGACACCGGGGCGTCCAGGGCATCCATACCGAACGAGGCGCAGGCGGCCGTACCGAAGACGGATCCGGCCGCCCGCGCCATGCGGCGCACCGGTCTGCTGGTCACCCTGGTCCTCGGCGGGCTGACCGCCACGCCCCCGCTGGCGATGGACATGTACCTGCCCGCACTCCCGCAGGTCACCGAGGCCCTGAGCGCCCCCGCCGCGACCGTCCAGCTCACGCTCACCGCCTGCCTGGCCGGCATGGCGCTCGGCCAGCTCGTGGTCGGCCCGATGAGCGACCGGTGGGGCCGCCGTCGCCCGCTGCTGATCGGCCTCGCGGTGTACGTCCTCGCCACCGCCCTGTGCGCCGTCGCGCCGACGGTCGAGTTCCTGGTCGCCTTCCGGCTCGCGCAGGGGCTGGCGGGCGCGGCCGGGATCGTGATCGCCCGGGCGGTCGTCCGCGACCTCTACGACGGCGTCGCCATGGCCCGCTTCTTCTCCACCCTCATGCTGATCTCCGGCGTCGCGCCGATCGTGGCGCCCCTGATCGGCGGTCAGATCCTGCGGGTCACCGACTGGCGGGGCGTGTTCGTCGTGCTGACCGTGGTCGGGGTGGCGCTGGCCGGCGTGGTGTGGGCACGGCTGCCGGAGACCCTCGCCCCGGCCGACCGGCACTCGGGAGGCGTCGGCGAGGCCCTGCGCTCGATGCGGGGGCTGCTCGCCGACCGCGCCTTCGCGGGTTACATGCTGACCGGCGGCTTCGCCTTCGCCGCGCTGTTCGCGTACATCTCCGCCTCCCCCTTCGTGATCCAGGAGATCTACGGCGCCTCCCCGCAGACCTTCAGCCTGCTGTTCGGCCTGAACTCCATCGGTCTGGTCGTCGTCGGCCAGATCAACGGCAAGGTGCTGGTCGGGCGGGTGAGCCTGGACTCGGTGCTCGCGGTGGGCCTCGGCGTGGTGCTGCTGGCCGCCGCGGCGCTGCTGCTGATGTCGGCGGGGGCGTTCGGCGAGGTGGGCCTGGTGCCGGTGGCCGCCGCGCTGTTCGTGCTGATGTCGGCCATGGGCGTGACGCTGCCCAACACCCAGACCCTGGCGCTGCTGCGCACCAAGCAGGCGGCGGGTTCGGCGTCGGCGCTGCTGGGTACCTCGTCCTTTCTGATCGGCGCCGTCGCCTCGCCCTTGGTGGGGGTCGCCGGGGAGGGCACGGCCGTGCCCATGGCGGTGGTCCAACTGGCCGCCGCGCTGGTGGCGTCGGCCTGCTTCGTGGGAATGTGCCGGCCCTGGAACAAGCGCGGGGACATGGTGGCGAGCGTGGAGGGAGCGGGGAGCTGAGCGCACCGAGACTGCGCGGCGACACTCCGGAACGGGCGGGCCTCGATTCCGAGGAACTCGCCCACCTGGTCCGCGAGGTCCACGCCCTGACGACGGGCGAGCGGCCCTGGGCGGCGGGGGCCGTGGTGATCGCCGGACGTGGCCCCTGTGTGGCCGTGGAGGAGGCGGCGGGTTGGGCGGTGCGGTACGCCTCGTACGACCCGGAGAAGGACGCCGGGGTGGAGCTCCCGGTGGCCTCCCGCGTCCCGATGACGGTGCAGACCGCCTTCGACCTGGCGTCCCTGACGAAGGTCTTCACGGCCGTGGCCGCGGTGCAGCAGATCGAGCGGGGGACGCTCGGGATCGACGCGGAGGTGGGGGCGTATCTGCCGGACTTCCGCGGGGCGGCGCGGCACGGGGTGACGGTACGGCAGCTGCTGACGCACACGTCCGGGCTGCGGCCGGAGGTGCCGCTGTACGACTGCGCCGACGACGCGGAGCGGTGGGCCCGGCTGCGGGCGGAGGTGCCGGTGGGGGTGCCGGGGACGTACTGCTATTCGGACGTCAACCTCCTGCTGCTGCAACAGGTCCTGGAGCGCATCACCGGGCGCGGCCTCGACGTCCTGGTCCACGACGGCATCACCCGGCCGCTGGGCATGACGGCGACCCGTTTCGGGCCGTATCCGGGCGCCGCGGCGACGGAGGACCAGAGGCGGCCGTGGGCGAAGGCGGACCGGGGCATGCTGCGGGGCGTCGTCCACGACGAGAACGCGTGGGCGCTGGGCGGCGTGGCGGGGCACGCGGGCCTGTTCTCCACGGCGCGGGACCTCGCGGTGTTCTGCCGGGCGCTGCTGGCCGGGGGCTCCTACGGGCCGGCCCGCATCCTGGGCCCGGACTTCGTGGAACTGCTGCTGACCCCGCCGGGGCTGGGCTTCGCGATGGACCAGGAGTGGTTCATGGGGGAGTTGGCGGGCCGGGGAGCGGCGGGCCACACGGGCTTCACCGGCACGATGCTGGTCCTGGACCGCGCGACGGACACGTTCCTGGTCCTCCTGGCGAACACGGTCCACCCAAGACGCCGCCCCCCGGACAGCCGCCCGCGCGCGGCGGCGGCGTCCCGGGTGGCCCGGGCGATACGGGGACGCTGACCTGAGCGGGAGGGTGCCGAGCTTGAGCGGGAGGGCGCTGAGGCTGAGCGGGAGGGGGCCGAGACCTGAGCCGGGGGTGCCGGTCCTGAGGGGGAAGGCGCCGAGCCTGGGGGGAAGGTGCCGAGGCTGAGCGGGAGAGTGCCGAGCTTGAGCGGGAAGGTGCCGAGGCTGAGCGGGAGGGCGCCGAGCTTGAGCGGGAGGGCGCTGAGGCTGAGCGGGAGGGGGCCGAGACCTGAGCCGGGGGTGCCGGTCCTGAGGGGGAAGGCGCCGAGCCTGGGGGGGAAGGTGCCGAGGCTGAGCGGGAAGGTGCCGAGCTTGAGCGGGAGGGCGCTGAGGCTGAGCGGGAGGGGGCCGAGACCTGAGCCGGGGGTGCCGGTCCTGAGGGGGAAGGCGCCGAGCCTGGGGGGGAAGGTGCCGAGGCTGAGCGGGAGGGCGCTGAGGCTGAGCGGGAGGGCGCTGAGGATAGCGGCAGGGTGCCGAGCCTGAGCCGGGGGAGCCTGGACCTAAGCGGGATGGGCGCCGCGCCTGAGGGGGAGGCTCCGCGCCTGAGCGGGAGGTGCTGAGACCTGAGCCGGGGGCGCCCAGTCTGAGCGGGAAGGCGCCGCGGCTGAGGGGGGGAGGCGCCGAGATTAGAATCGGTGGGTGAACGCGCCTGCTGCCTCGGACGAGATTCTGCGTGCCGCCCTTGCCGGGCTTCTTGATGGGCTTCCGGCTCGGCAGGCCTCCGCCGCCGTCGAGCGGCTGATCGCCAACTACCGCGGGGCGACGCCCACGGACGCGCCGATCCTGCGGGACCGCGCCGACGTCGCCGCCTACGCCGCCTACCGCATGCCCGCCACCTTCGGCGCCGTCCGTGCCGCGCTGGCGGCGTTCGCCGAAACCGCCCCGCAGTGGGCGCCGGAGAGTCACGTCGACGTCGGCGGCGGGACCGGTGCCGCCACCTGGGCCGTGAGCGCCACCTGGCCCGCGCCCCGCCACAGCACCGTGCTGGACTGGGCCGAGCCCGCCCTCGCCCTCGGGCGCGAGCTCGCCGCCGCCAACCCGGAACTCCACGACGTCCGCTGGCAGCGCTCTCGTATCGGATCAGCGCTCTCCATCGAGAGCACCGATCTCGTCACCGTCTCCTACGTCCTCAACGAGCTCACCCGGCAGGACCGCGACTCCCTCGTCGACACCGTGGCCTCCGCCGCCCAGGCCGTCGTGATCGTCGAACCCGGCACCCCCGACGGGTACACCCGCGTCATCGAGGCCCGCGACCGCCTGATCGGCGCCGGGTTCCACATCGCCGCCCCCTGCCCGCACAGCGCGCGCTGTCCCATCACCCCGGGCAGCGACTGGTGCCACTTCGCCACCCGCGTCTCCCGCTCCTCCCTGCACCGCAAGGTCAAGGGCGGCTCCCTCGCCTACGAGGACGAGAAGTTCGCCTACGTCGCCGCCACCCGCTTCCCGGTCACCCCCGCCCCCTCCCGCGTCGTCCGCAAGCCCCAGATCCGCAAGGGCCAGGTCCTCCTCGACCTGTGCGAGACGGACCCCGCCCTCGCCCGGACCACCGTCACCAAACGCCACGGCGACCTCTACAAGGCAGCCCGGGACGCGGACTGGGGCGACCCCTGGCCCCCGGCCCGGTGACCGGCGGGACCTACTCGTCCGCCCTGCCTTCCTCCCCGCGTCGCTCCTGAAGCTTCCTCAGCAGCTCTCGTTTCTGTGCCCGGGGGTCCTGGGCGCCGCCCACCCGCTCGCCCCGGCCGCCGCCGCGCAGTGCGTCACGGCCGAGGTTCCTGCGGGTGCCGCCCACTCCGAGCATGTTCCCGGCTCCGCCTCGCGACATCGTCGGCTCCTTCCGTTCCAGATAAGCCGAGACGTATCGTCTCGGATGATTCATGGTCCTAGGCTCCAGCGAGACGTTCCGTCTTGTCAACCTGATAAATTCGACCCATGGCCAAGAACCTCGCCCCCGACTCCACTCGCCGCAGTCAGAAGTCCCGCCGCGCCATCTACGACGCCGCCCTCGCCCTGGTCGCCGAGGTCGGATACCCGAAGACCACCATCGAGGGCATCGCCGCCCGGGCCGGCGTCGGCAAGCAGACGATCTACCGCTGGTGGTCGTCGAAGGCGGAGGTGCTGATGGAGGCCTTCCTCGACCTGGGCGAGCAGGTGACCCGGGAGGCGGGGCAGGAGCCGTACGCCATCCCCGACAGCGGTGATCTCGCCGCCGATCTCAAGGCCGTGCTCCGCGCCACCGTCGACGAGCTCAAGGACCCCCGCTTCGAGGTGCCCTCCCGCGCCCTCGCCGCCGAGGGCGTCGTCAACGAGGAACTCGGCCGGCAGTTCGTCGCCAGGATGCTCGAACCCTCGCTCCAGCTCTACGTCGATCGCCTGCGCGCCGCCCAGGAGAGCGGGGACGTCCGCCCGGACGTCGACCCGCGCATCGCGCTGGAGCTGTTCGTCTCACCCGTCGCGCAACGCTGGCTGCAGTACACCGGGCCCATCTCCTACGAGTACACCGACACCCTCGTCGACTACGCCCTGCACGGCATCGCGCCCCGCTGATCCCCCGGGCCGCACTTCCCGCCGAGCCGCCCGCGCCAGCCGCCCCGGCGCGTCCGTGATCACCCCGTCGCAGCCCAGCGCCAGCACCCGGTCCCGCTGGGCCGGGGTCACCACCGTGTGCGCCCAGACCCGGGGGATCCCCGACCGCACCGCCCGCCGCAGATCGGCGTCCCGCGCCCGGTGGTCCACGTCCAGGACGTCCACGTAGGACCGCCAGGCGGCCGGGCGGTCCGTGCGCAGCTGGCGGGCCGAGCGCCACAGCTGCGTGAGCAGGCCCAGGCGGTCCGCGCGCCGCGCCACCCCCGGGTCGTTCGTGTTCACCAGGACCGAGCGGGTCAGGCCCCGGGCGCGGATCAGCGCGGCAAGCCGGCCCAGGCTCCCCGGCTCCTTCGCCTCCAGCATCAGCACGATCCGCCCGCCGAAGCGGTCCAGCACCTCCGCCACCGTCGGCGGGCGCTCCGGGCGCCAGCGGCCCGGGAGCGAACGGGCGGGGCGCAGCCGTACGGCCGACCAGCCGCGGGCGTCCAGCGCGCGCACCTCGCCGGTGCCGTAGGTCGTCCTGTCCAGGGTCGGGTCGTGGACGACCACCGGCGTGCCGTCGCGCAGCACGCGGGTGTCGAAGTCCAGCACCTGCGCCGTCCCGCGAGCGAACGCCGCCGTCAGGCCCGCCATGCTGTTCTCGGGCACCTCGCGGGCGCCGCCGCGATGGGCGACGTAGGTGATGCGGGGCAGCGCGTCCACGGTCAGGGGCGCCCGGCCCCACTCCAGCGGGGCCGGGGAGATCAGGCAGGCCGCGCACGCCGCGGAGGCGGTCAGTCCGGTCCAGGTGACCATGGCGACACCGTAGGGCCGTAAATCGTGTCAAAGCGTGCAATGACACTCGATCCCGGGCTCGTCCCACCTACCCCTGTTGTCGGCTCCGGCCCCCCCGGAGCGCAGGATGATGGGACCATAAGGCATGCTGTTCCGCACGACAGCGAGGCGAGGGGATAGATGAGCGCGGAGTTCGGCGACCAAGGCCTGCAGGGCAAACTCTCCCGGTGGCTGCGCGGCCGCCGTCCCCAGCAGACCGCCGACGACGGCGGTCGTGAGGCCCTGCTGCTCGCCGCCGCCTCGGCGGGACTGCCGCTGGCGCCCGCCGCGTTCCCCGCCCCGGGGTACCGCTGCTCCTGCGACCGCGTCGGCTGTCCCACCCCCGCCCAGCACCCGGTGTCGTTCGCCTGGCAGACGCAGTCCACCACCGACCGCGCGCAGATCGAGCGCTGGGCCCGCCACCAGCCGCAGGCCAACTTCATCACCGCCACCGGCATGGTCCACGACGTCCTGGACGTCCCCCTGGAAGCGGGCCGCGAGGCCCTCGGCCGCCTCCTCGACGCGGGCGTCGAGGTCGGCCCGGTCGCCGAGAGCGACGCCGGCCGCATGCTCTACTTCACCCTCACCCGGGGCACCCCCGAGGACGAGGACGAGTGGTGGCCCTGCGAACTGGACTGCCACCCCGAGACGATGGACGAGCATCCGGGCCTACGGTGGCACTGCCGCGGTTCGTACGTCCTCGTGCCGCCCGCCCGCCTCACCGGTGACGACCAGGGTGTGCGCTGGGTGCGCGGGCCCGAGCATCCGCTCCCGGACCCGCTCAGCCTGCTGGAGGTCCTCACCGACTCCTGCGCCCGCCACGCCGGTCAGGGCCCCGACCACGCGCACGCGGCCTGGCCCTCGCGCCGCTGACCCGGAGTCGACCGGCGCGCGACTCGCCCTTCGCGCCGATCTCAGCAGGGTCTACTCGCCCTTCGCGCCGGTCAGTCCCTCGATTCGGCCCAGCACCGAGACCTGCCCGGAACCCCTCTTCGGGTTCAGCGCCACCTCGTTCGAGACGAACTCCATCGTCAGCGACTGCTTGATCTCGCCCTTCGTCAGGGCCAGGACGTCCTTGTTGGGCGTCGGCACCGACGTGCCCGGCGCGGCCGTCTGCTTCTGGAAGTGGTGCGTGGCGAAGAACACCAGCGCCCCGCCGTCCGCCGTGCGCAGCGCGAGCGGGGCGTAGTCGCCCTCGGTCAGCGGCTCGTCGATGTACTGCGTGACCAGACCCGGCCGTTCCGCGTTCTTCGCGCGCTTGTCCCGCCAGTCCGAGGTGTGGCTGCCGTCCGCGAAGATCGCGCCGCCGCCCTTGAGGTAGGTCGCGTAGTCCTTGCTCAGGTTGCCCGGCGCTATGGCGACTTCGGTGGAGTTCGCGTCCACCGCCTCGGCCCAGCCGTCCTTGTCCTTCTTGAACTCGGGCAGGTCCTCCGGCGCCACCAGCGTCAGATACGCGACCTCCCAGGGCGCGTCCAGCTTGTCCCGGGTGAACACCAGCAGCCAGCGGGAGTCACCGCCGCGGTTGCCCTGCGCGTCGGCCAGGAACCAGCGCGGCCAGCCCGGCTTCTTCGGGATGGTGAACTCGGCGTCGGTGAACTCCAGTGGAGAGTGCCCGGAGTTGCCGTCCGGGCTGTTGGCGCGGCCCGCCTTCAGCCGCGCCTCGTCGATGTCACCGAGCGCGCCGGTGACATGGTCGGCGTCCAGGGAGCTGTCGTAGGCCTCGTCCGCCGCGTTGTACGCGGCGGTGAAGTCCTTCAGGGCCTTGGCGGCCTCGGCCTGCGAGGCGGCGGGGATCAGCTCTCGTTCCCCGTGCACCACGACGCACCCGCTCGCCGTCAACGACAAAGCGGTCACAGAGGCCGCTATCAGCACCCTCCGGTCAAGACTGCGGAGCCTTCGCAGGCCGCGATCCGTGCTCATCGGGTTCCTTCACCTTCCCCTTCCCGGAGGCGAACCCTACCGGGGCGAAGAAGAGTGCGAGCGTCGGGATCAGGTACAGCAGCCACACCGTGACCTGGAGGACGGTCGGATCGGGCTGGAAGTTGAACACACCCTTCAGCAGCGTGCCGTACCAACTGTCCGGCGGGATCGCCCCGGTGATGTCGAAGGCCTTGTTCGTCAGGCCCGGCAGCCAGTCGGCCTCCTGGAGGTCGTGGAAGCCGTACGCCAGCACGCCCGCCGCGATCACCACCAGCATGCCGCCGGTCCAGGTGAAGAACCTGGCCAGGTTGATCCTCAGGGCGCCGCGGTAGAACAGCCAGCCCAGGAAGACCGCCGTGGCCAGGCCCAGACCCGCGCCGACGACCGGGCGCGCGGAGCCGTCGCCCGCCGCGCGCACCGACGTCCACACGAACAGGGCCGTCTCCAGGCCTTCCCGGCCCACCGCGAGGAACGCGGTGGCGACCAGCGCGCCGGTGCCCATCTGGAGGGCGGCGTCCAGCTTGCCGTGCAGCTCCGCCTTCAGGTGCCGGGCGGTGCGCCGCATCCAGAACACCATCCAGGTCACGAGCCCCACCGCGAGGATCGACAGCGAGCCGCCGAGCGCCTCCTGCGCCTCGAACGTCAGCTCCTGGGAGCCGAATTCGAGGGCGCAGCCGAAGCCCAGGGCGAGCGCCACCGCGACGGCGATGCCGGTCCAGACGGGCTTCAGGGCGTCCCTGCGGTCCGTCTTCACCAGGTAGGCGACGAGGATGCAGACGACGAGACTCGCCTCCAGACCCTCGCGCAGGCCGATCAGATAGTTAGCGAACATCCGCCCTACGCCCTCCCCTCGAACAGCGCCCGCCCCCACCAGTCGTCCTTGTCACGGACGCCCGGCGGGACGGCGTAGACCGCCGAACCCACATGCTGGATGTACTCGTTGAGGGTGTCCGGAGCGAGGCTGCGCTGGATCGGGATGAAGCCCCGGCGCACGTCCTTCTGGTAGGCCAGGAAGAACAGGCCCGCGTCCAGGCGGCCCAGGCCGTCGGTGCCGTCGGTGAAGGAGTAGCCGCGGCGCAGGATCGTCGCCCCGTCGTTGGAGTCGGGGTGCGCGAGCCGCACGTGCGCGTTGGGGAGCATCGCCTTCAGGAACGGCTCGTCGCGTTCCTTGGCCTTGCCGACCGGGGCGCCCTCGCCCTTGTCGCGGCCGATGATGTCCTCCTGCTCCTGCAGCGAGGTGCGGTCCCAGGTCTCGATGTGCATCCGGATGCGCCGGGCCACCAGATAGGAGCCGCCCACCATCCAGTCGGGGCCCTCCTGTTCGCCCACCCACACGAACTTCTTCAGCCGGTCCGTCTCGGTGCCCGCGATGTTGCGGGTGCCGTCCTTGAAGCCCATGAGGTTGCGCGGGGTCTGCGCCTCGGGCGTGGTGGAGGAGGTCTTCCCGAAGCCGAGCTGGGACCAGCGGATGACGACCTTGCCGAAGCCGATCCGAGCGAGGTTGCGGATGGCGTGCACCGCGACCTGCGGGTCGTCCGCGCAGGCCTGCACGCACAGGTCGCCGTCGCTGCGGTTCCTGTCGAGGTTGTCGCCGGCGAACTTCGGCAGGTCGACGAGGGCCTCGGGACGCTGGTCGGCGAGGTCGAACTTCGCGAACAGGGAGGGGCCGAAGCCGATGGTCAGCGTCAGCCGGGAGGGCTGGAGGCCGAGCGCCTCTCCGGTGTCGTCCGGGGGCGCCTCGGGCAGCCCGCCGAAGCCGCCCTCGCCGACCGGATGCCCGGCGGTCATCCGGCGCGCGGCGGCGGTCCAGTCCTTGAGCATCTGGACGAACTCGGCGCGGTCTTCGGTCTTCACGTCGAACGACGCGAAGTGCAGCCGGTCCTGCACGGGCGTGGCGATACCGGCCTGATGGGCACCGTGGAAGGGCACCTCGGTCGAGGGGGCGGCGTCGTCGCCGGTGCGGGCCACGGCGACGGCGCCGCCCGCCGCGGCTGACCCACGCCCCGGCCCCGCGCCCCCCCCCCCGAACAGCGCGGGGCGGGGCGGGGGGGGGGCGGGCCG
>NZ_JBSFOK010000006.1:0-42665 GCF_053587635.1 Streptomyces sp. NPDC003635
GGCCGGACGAACTCCCACTCTGCATCAGACAGTTCATGGCGACGAATCACCCGACCATGATCCACTAAGCAAGATCAATTGAAGACACGACCTAGGTCGTACGACCAAGGTCCCGGTCGGGGCGGGACTCGCGACAGGGGCAGAGGGCGGGTTCGGACCTTACACTCGCACGCATGACCGGACTCGAGCCGCGCGACACCGACGTCGCGCCCACCGCCGACCCCTCCACCGCCGTGTCCTCCGAGTCCGCCGAGACCGTGCTGAGCCGTTCGTACCGGGCGCTCAGCATCGGGATCGTCTCCGTCGTGCTGCTGATCGCCTTCGAGGCCACGGCCGTGGGTACGGCGATGCCGGTGGCGGCACGGGAACTGGACGGGGTGCCGCTGTACGCCTTCGCCTTCTCGGGGTTCTTCACCACCTCGCTGTTCGGGATGGTGCTCGCGGGGCAGTGGGCGGACCGGCGCGGGCCGCTGGGGCCGGTGACCGCGGGCATCGGCGCCTTCGCCGCCGGGCTGCTGCTGTCGGGGACGGCCACGGCGATGTGGCTGTTCGTGCTCGGGCGGGCCGTGCAGGGGCTCGGGGGCGGGCTGGTGATCGTCGGCCTGTACGTCGTGATCGGGCGGGCCTATCCGGAGCGGTTGCGGCCGGCGATCGTGGCCGCGTTCGCCGCCAGCTGGGTCGTGCCGTCGATCGTCGGGCCGCTCGCGTCCGGGGCGGTGACCGAACACCTCGGCTGGCGCTGGGTGTTCATCGGAGTTCCGGTGCTCATCGTGTTCCCGCTGGCGCTCGCGCTGCCGCAGATCGGCAGGCGGGCCTCGGGCCCGGTGGCCGGGACGCCCGCCTCCTTCGACCGCCGCCGGATCCGGCTGGCCCTGGGGATCTCCCTGGGCGCGGGGCTCCTCCAGTACGCCGCCCAGGACCTGCGCCCGCTGTCGCTGCTGCCCGGGGCGCTGGGCGCCGCGCTGCTGGTGCCGGCCGTCCTCGGCCTGCTCCCGCGCGGCACCTACCGGGCCGCTCGCGGACTCCCCTCCGTGATCCTGCTGCGCGGAGTCGCGTCGGGCTCCTTCATCGCGGCCGAGTCCTTCGTCCCGCTGATGCTGGTGACCCAGCGGGGTCTGTCGCCGACGCTGGCCGGGTTCTCCCTCGCCGCCGGGGGCGGGACCTGGGCGGCGGGCTCCTGGGTGCAGTCCCGGCCGCGCCTGGAGCCGTACCGGGAACGGCTGACGACCTTCGGGATGGTGCTGGTCGCCGCCGCGATCGCCGCCGCGCCGAGCGTGCTGGTCGACTCCGTGCCGGTCTGGACGGTCGCCGTGGCCTGGGCCTTCGGCTGCTTCGGCATGGGGCTGGTGATCTCCTCCGCCAGCGTCCTGCTCCTGAAGCTCTCCACCCCGGAGGAGGCCGGCACCAACTCCGCCTCCCTGCAGATCTCCGACGCCCTCTCCAACGTCGTCCTCCTCTCCGTGGGCGGTGCTGCCTTCGCCACCCTCGGCGGCGGCACCCTGCACCACACGACCGGCTCCGGATCCCACCCGGCCGCCTTCGCCGCGGTGTTCCTGCCGATGGCGGCGGTGGCCCTGGCCGGGGTGTGGGTCACGACGCGACTGCGGGAGCGGTGAGCCGTATCCGGCGGACGCGTACGACCGTGCCGACGGCCTCCACCGCGTCCGCTGCGCTCACAACACGCGTATGACCTGGTCATCGATGAGGCGGCGGGGGCGGAGAGGAGATCCCGGTGCTCGCGCGGCGGCCCCGGGCGCTGTGACGTCGGTCCCACCCGGGGGTGACCCGGCCCGGTGCGCGCGTTGACAGCGGTCGGGCGCCGGTAGGGTGACCCGGTCGTCCTACGCAGCCGCCCCAACCCCACGGAGACCGTGACTACCACCGCCGCCTCCACCTCCCATCACCTCTCCCCAGCCTTCCCCGGCCGTGCCCCTTGGGGCACCGCCAGCAAGCTGCGTGCCTGGCAGCAGGGGGCGATGGAGAAGTACATCCAGGAACAGCCGCGTGACTTCCTCGCGGTCGCGACCCCGGGCGCGGGCAAGACGACCTTCGCCCTGACCCTCGCCTCCTGGCTGCTGCACCATCACGTCGTGCAGCAGGTGACCGTGGTCGCGCCGACCGAGCACCTGAAGAAGCAGTGGGCCGAGGCCGCCGCGCGGATAGGGATCAAGCTCGACCCCGAGTACAGCGCCGGCCCGCTCGGCAAGGACTACCAGGGCGTCGCCGTCACCTACGCGGGTGTCGGCGTGCGGCCCATGCTGCACCGCAACCGCGTCGAGCAGCGCAAGACCCTCGTCATCCTCGACGAGATCCACCACGCCGGTGACTCCAAGTCCTGGGGCGAGGCCTGCCTGGAGGCCTTCGAGCCCGCCACACGCAGGCTCGCGCTCACCGGTACGCCGTTCCGGTCCGACACCAACCCCATCCCCTTCGTGACGTACGAAGAGGACAACGCCGGGATCCGCCGCTCGGCCGCCGACTACACCTACGGCTACGGCTCCGCCCTTTCCGACGGTGTCGTCCGGCCCGTCATCTTCCTCTCCTACAGCGGCAACATGCGCTGGCGGACCAAGGCCGGCGACGAGATCGCCGCCCGGCTCGGCGAGCCGATGACCAAGGACGCCGTGTCGCAGGCCTGGCGCACCGCGCTCGATCCGCGCGGCGAGTGGATGCCGAGCGTGCTGCGCGCCGCCGACCAGCGGCTGACCGAGGTCAGGAAGGCCATCCCGGACGCGGGCGCCCTCGTCATCGCCTCCGACCAGGACTCCGCGCGCGCCTACGCCAAGCTCATCCGCGAGATCACGGGCAGCAAGGCGACCCTCGTCCTGTCCGACGACACCGGCGCGTCCAAGCGGATCGACGACTTCAGCGGGAGCAACGACCGTTGGATGGTCGCCGTGCGGATGGTGTCCGAGGGCGTCGACGTCCCCCGCCTCGCGGTCGGTGTCTACGCAACGACCATCTCCACGCCCCTCTTCTTCGCGCAGGCCGTCGGCCGCTTCGTGCGCTCCCGCCGCCGCGGCGAGACCGCGTCCGTGTTCCTGCCGACCATCCCCGACCTCCTCACCTTCGCCAACGAGATGGAGGTCGAGCGCGACCACGCGCTCGACAAGCCGAAGAAGGAGGGCGAGGAGGACCCGTACGCCGAATCCGAGAAGGAGATGGAGGAGGCGAACAAGGAGCAGGACGAGGACACCGGCGAGCAGGACATGCTGCCCTTCGAGGCGCTGGAGTCCGACGCCGTCTTCGACCGGGTCCTCTACGACGGCGCCGAGTTCGGCATGCAGGCCCACCCCGGCAGCGAGGAGGAGCAGGACTACCTCGGCATCCCCGGACTGCTGGAGCCCGACCAGGTCCAGCTGCTGCTCCAGAAGCGGCAGGCCCGGCAGATCGCGCACAGCCGGAAGAAGCCGGACGCCGAGGCGGACCTGCTGGAGCTGCCCGCCGAGCGGCGGCCCGTCGTCTCGCACAAGGAGATGATGGAGCTGCGCAAGCAGCTGAACACCATGGTCAGTGCCTACGTCCACCAGAGCGGCAAGCCCCATGGGGTGATCCACACCGAGCTGCGCCGCGTGTGCGGGGGGCCGCCGAGCGCGGAGGCCACGGCGGGGCAGCTGCGGCAGCGCATCGCCAAGGTGCAGGAGTGGGCCACGCGCATGCGGTGACGCCGCGCGCTGTGCGTATCCGGACAAACACAGGCGTGCCGTACCGGCCGCTGCCCGGATTCTGGACGGAGCCTTCCGCTCAGCGAACCGGCTTCGCTACTGTCCCGCTACGCACACGCCCCGTGGCAGCGCCGCCGCGGAGCGCAGCCGTGAAGCGACGCGGTCCGGACATGCCGGGCCGCCGGCCGATCGGCGGCCTCTGAAGCGCGTCGCCGACGGGACTCGGTGACGCATCTGCCGCGAGGGGGCCGCCGACCTCACCACTAAGGAGTGGGCGTCGTGACCGCGGAGACCTCCCAGACGCTCGACCGGGGACTGCGAGTCCTCAAACTGCTGGCTGACACGGACCACGGGCTGACCGTCACCGAGCTTTCCAACAAACTGGGCGTGAACCGGACCGTGGTGTACCGGTTGCTCGCCACGCTGGAGCAGCACGCCCTCGTACGCCGTGATCTCGGCGGCCGGGCCCGGGTGGGTCTCGGCGTGCTGCGGCTCGGGCGCCAGGTGCATCCGCTGGTACGGGAGGCGGCACTGCCCGCGCTGCGGTCGCTGGCGGAGGACATCGGGGCGACGGCGCATCTGACCCTGGTGGACGGCGCCGAGGCGCTGGCCGTGGCGGTGGTCGAGCCGACCTGGACGGACTACCACGTGGCGTACCGCGCGGGCTTCCGGCACCCGCTGGAGCGGGGCGCGGCGGGCAAGGCGATCCTGGCGGCCCGCCGCCAGCCGCTGGAGGAGCCCGGCTACACCCTGACCCACGGCGAACTGGAGGCGGGTGCGAGCGGAGCGGCGGCGCCCCTGCTGGGGGTGACCGGAGTGGAGGGCAGCGTGGGCGTGGTCATGCTGGCGGACGCGGTACCGGAACGGGTGGGCCCGCGCGTGATGGACGCGGCGCGGGAAGTGGCGGAGGCGCTGCGCTGACCGCCCCGGGCTCCGCCGGATCGCCGTCACGTTAGATTGACCCCGTGCTCTCTCGTCTCTCTCGCCCCCAGGCCCTCGTCGTCTGTGCGCTGCCTGTCGTCGGTCTGCTGGCGGCCGCCGCCTTCGCGCCGCTGCCGTTCTCGCTCACGCAGCCCGGGATGACGGCGGACGTGCTGGGGGAGAACAAGGGGGAGCCGGTGATCACGATCGAGGGGGCCACCACCCGGGAGACCGAGGGTCAGTTGCGGATGACGACCATCGAGGCCACGGGGCCCGATGTCAGTGTGTCGCTCGGGGACGTTCTCGACTCCTGGTTCCGGACCGACCGCGCCGTCATGCCCCGTGACTCGGTCTACCCCAGCGACAAGAGCACCGACGAGATCGAGAAGTACAACACCGAGCAGATGCGCAAGTCCCAGGACGCCGCCACCGAGGCCGCCCTGAACTATCTCGACCTCGACCCCGACAAGATCAATGTCGACCTGGAGCTCGCCGACGTCGGCGGCCCCAGCGCCGGCCTGCTCTTCTCCCTCGGCATCGTCGACAAGCTGGACGGCGACGGCACCGGCGGCGACCTCACCGGCGGCCGCACCGTCGCCGGCACCGGAACCATCGCCGCCGACGGCAAGGTCGGCCCCGTGGGCGGCGTGGCCCTGAAGACACAGGCCGCGCACCGCGACGGCGCCACCGTGTTCCTCGTCCCCGAGGCCGAGTGCTCCGACGCCAAGGCGGAACTGCCCAAGGGCCTGCGTCTCATCCCGGTCACCACCCTCGAGGGCGCCGTCGACTCCCTGGTCGCCCTGGAGAAGGGCGAGGGCGACGTGCCGAGCTGCTGACGCTCAGCCCTCCCGCACGAACCCCTCCTGCACCAGCCACTCCAGCGCGACCTCGTGCGGGTCCTCGCCCTCCACGTCCACCTTCGCGTTCAGCTCCCGCGCCACCGTGTTGTTCAGCCTCTTCCCGATGGGCTCCAGGATGTCCGCGATCTCGGGGTACTTCTCCAGCGTCTTCGTGTGCACCATCGGAGCGAGGTTGTAGTTGGGGAAGAACTTCCTGTCGTCCTCCATCACCACCAGGTCCATCGACTTGATGCGGCCGTCGGTCGTGAAGACCTCGCCGAACGTGCAGCTGCCCTTGGCCACCTGGGTGTAGATGATCCCGGTGTCCATCTGCGTGACGTTCTCCGCCGGGATGTCCATGCCGTACTCCTTCGCCATGCCCGGCAGCCCGTCGGCCCGGTTGGCGAACTGGTTCTCCACGCACAGCGTCACCGCGTCCGGGTCCTTCCTCGACAGCTCCGCCACGTCCGACAGGGTCCTCGTGCCGTACTTCTCGTAGTCGGCCCGGTTCATCGCCAGGGCGTAGGTGTTGTTCAGGGGCGACGGCTCCAGCCACGTCACCCCGTTCGCGCGGTCCGCGTCCCGCACCGCCTTCCACTGCTCCCGCGGATCGGGCAGCGGCTCCGTGTTGCCGAGGTAGTTGATCCATCCGGTGCCCGTGTACTCGTAGTCCGCGTCCGCCTCGCCGCTCTTGACCGCCTCCCGCGAGCCGATCGAGCCCTGGATCCCGGTGCGGTCCAGGACCTCGGCGCCCGCCGCCTCGAAGGCGATGCCCATGATCGCGCCCAGGATGAGCTGTTCGCTGAACTCCTTGGACGTGACCGTCAGCTCGGCGCCCTTCAGCGGCTCGCCCTTGCCGATCGAGCCGGGCCGGACGTCGTCGACCATGGGGGAGCCGCTGGTCAGCCCGCAGGCGGTCACCAACGCCCCGGTCAGCAGCACGCCCGCGGCCCGTCTCATGTCCCCACCTCCAGCCCGCGCGGCCGCAGCAGCAGTTCGGCCAATGAGGCCAGCCAGTCCACCAGCAGGGCCAGCGCCACCGTGAGGATCGAGCCGAGCATCAGCACCGGCATCCGCTGGTTGGTGATGCCGGTGGTGATCAGCACCCCCAGACCGCCGCCCCCGCCGAAGGTCGCCAGGGTCGCCGTACCGACGTTCAGGACGAGGGCCGTACGCACACCGGCAAGGATCAGGGGGACCGCCAGCGGCATCTCGACGCGGGACAGGACGCCGAACGGTGACATGCCGATGCCGCGCGCCGCCTCCAGCAACGTCGGATCGTTCGCCTTCAGACCGGTGATCGTGTTCGACAGCACCGGCAGGACGGCGTAGGCGGTGATGCCGATCAGGGCCGCCTTCGTCCCCGTACCGAGCCAGATCACCAGCAGCGCGAGCAGACCGATCGCCGGGGTCGCCTGGCCCATGTTGGCGATGGTCATCGCCACCGGGGTGGCCTTGCGGAACGCCTTGCGGGTCAGCAGGACGCCCAGCGGGATCGCGATGATCAGCACGAAGAACGTGGAGATCAGCGTCAGCTCCACGTGCTGCCACAGCGCCTTCGAGACCTGTCCGTTCGACAGCGCGTTCTCGGAGATCGCGTCCAGGTCGGCCTGCTGGAACCACAGCCAGGTCGCCAGCAGCATCACCACCAGCAGGGTCGGCAGGACGGTCAGCTTCTGCCAGGTCACCCGGCGTCCGGTCGCCTGCGAGGGCGGGGCCGGAGGCGGGGGCGCCTCCTGCTCGGCCTCGCCCTCGTCGCGGAAGGCGAGCCCCTTGACCTCGTGCTCGCCCTCGGGGCGTTCCTGGTCGGGAGAGGTCGTCACGCCTTCTTCTCCCCTCCGTCGCCCTCCTGCTCGGCGTGGGTCTGGGTGGCCCGGGCGGACTCCAGCTCGTGCTGGTGCTCGATCGCCTCGAGCCGGTCCGCCTCCAGGAGCTCGTGCACGGAGTTCATCAGCGTCTCCATGTCCACGACCCCGTCGTACGCACCGCGCCGCCCGGTGACCGCGACCCGGCCCGCGTTGTCGGTGAGGACCGCCTCCAGGGCGTCCCGGAGCGTGGCGTCCCGGGTGACCGTGTCGTGCACCAGGGTGCCCGCCCGCGCCAGGGAGCCCTTGGCGCGCATCAGGTCGCCGCGGCGCAGCCACTTGTAGGGGCGCCGGCGCTTGTCGAGCAGCAGGATCTCGTTGGTGCCGCTGGAGCGGAGCTTGTTGAAGATCTCCTGGAGCGGGTCGTCGACGGTGACCGTCGGATACTCCCGGATCTCCACGTCCCGTACGCGGGTGAGGTTCAGCCGCTTCAGCGCCGCCCCGGCGCCGACGAACCCGGAGACGAAGTCGTCGGCCGGATTGGTGAGGATGGCCTCCGGGGTGTCGAACTGAGCGATGTGGGAGTGTTCGCGCAGTACGGCGATCCGGTCGCCCAGTTTGATCGCCTCGTCGAAGTCGTGCGTGACGAACACGATCGTCTTGTGCAGCTCGTGCTGCAGCCTGATCAGCTCGTCCTGCAGATGGTCGCGGGTGATCGGGTCGACCGCGCCGAACGGCTCGTCCATCAGCAGCACCGGCGGATCGGCGGCCAGCGCCCGGGCCACCCCGACCCGCTGCTGCTGGCCGCCGGAGAGCTGACGCGGATAGCGGCCGTGGAACTCCCCGGGGTCGAGCCCGACCAGGTCCAGCAGCTCCTCCACCCGGTTCTTGATCCGCCCCTTCGGCCAGCCGACCATCTTCGGTACCAGCGCGATGTTCTGCGCGACCGTCATGTGCGGGAAGAGACCGGCCGACTGGATCGCGTACCCGACCTTGCGGCGGAGCTTCACCGGGTCGATCCGGGTGACGTCCTCGCCGTTGATCCGGATCCGGCCACCGGTCGGTTCGATCAACCGGTTGATCATCTTGAGCGTCGTGGACTTCCCGCAGCCGGACGGCCCGACGAAGATGACGATCTCGCCCGCCTGGATCTCCATGTTGACGTTGTCGACCGCCGGGCTGGGGTTGCCCGGGTACCGCTTGGTCAGGTTCTCCAGCTCGATCGAGGCACCGGACGTACCGGTGGCGCTGGACTCAGGCACGGATCCCCCTGGGAATGGTCAGCCGTCCGATCAGGACGTACGCGGCGTCGAACAGCAGGGCCAGGACGATGATCCCGAGCGTGCCCGCGAGCACCTGGTTGAGCGCGTTCTTGCTGCCGAGGGAGGCGATCCCGCGGAAGATCTCGTTGCCGAGGCCGGGCCCGGAGGCGTAGGCCGCGATCGCCGCGATGCCCATCAGCATCTGGGTGGCGATCCGGATCCCGGTCAGGATCGGCGGCCAGGCGAGCGGCAGCTCGATCCGCGCCAGCCGGGTCAGCCGGGACATCCCGATGCCCTTGGCCGCGTCCACCAGGGCCGGATCGACCCCGCGCAGTCCGACGATCGCGTTCCGCACGATCGGCAGCAGCCCGTACAGCGTCAGGGCGATCACCGTGGGCGGAACGCCCAGACCCACGAGCGGGATGAGCAGACCGATCATGGCGAGCGAGGGAATGGTCAGAAAGGTCGCTGTGGTCGTCGTGGCGATGTTCCCGGCCAGCTCGCTGCGGTAGGTCAGGACACCGATCAACACGCCCAGCACGGTCGCGACGACCATGCACTGGAACACGGCGCTCGCATGCTGGTACGCGTCCGCGAGCAACTGCTGGTGGCGGGTGCCCAGGTACTCCCAGAAGTTCACATCGCTCACCCCAGCGGTCGAATCAGCTCCTCTCCCGGCCCTCCGCCTGCTCCCCGAGTGCCGCCTGCTGGACCAACGGGATGATCCGCAGCGGAACGGGGTTCTCCATCTCGATCGCGGTGGCGGCCCGGACGATCCCATCAAAACCGACAACCCGGTCGATGACCCGTTGCAGATCGGCGTTCGAGCGGGCCACGAGCCGGCACAGCATGTCCCCGCTGCCGGTGGTCGTGTGCAGCTCCAGCACCTCCGGCACCGTGGCCAAGTGCGCCCGCACGTCGGGCCCTTGGCCCTGCCGGATCTGGAGCGTGGCGAAGGCGGTGACCGGATAGCCGAGCGCCGCCGGGTCCACCTGCGGACCGAATCCCCGGATGACTCCGTTCGACTGAAGCCGGTCGAGCCGCGCCTGCACGGTCCCGCGCGCCACCCCGAGCCGCCGGGACATCTCCAGCACCCCGATCCGCGGCTCCCGCGCGAGCAGCACGATGATGCGGCCGTCCAGCTGATCGATCCCCATGAGGCCCTCCCGACACTGGTCATCCTGTACAGAAAGCCCGCCGCCACCGGCGTATCACTGCGCACATTGCCCAGCAATTCTGCAAACTATTGCGCACCTTGCGAGGCGGGGTCACGCTGCCGCTATGACGCAGACCACAGACCACACTCCCGACACCGCCCGGCAGGCCGACCCCTTCCCGGTCAAGGGAATGGACGCGGTCGTCTTCGCCGTGGGCAACGCCAAGCAGGCCGCGCACTACTACTCCACCGCCTTCGGCATGCAGCTGGTCGCCTACTCCGGACCGGAGAACGGCAGCCGCGAGACCGCCTCGTACGTCCTGGAGAACGGCTCCGCCCGCTTCGTGTTCACCTCGGTGATCAAGCCCGCCACCGACTGGGGCCGCTTCCTCAAGGAGCATGTGGCCGAGCACGGCGACGGCGTCATCGACCTGTCCATCGAGGTCCCGGACGCGCGTGCCGCGTACGCCTACGCCCTCGAGCACGGCGCCCGCTCGGTCGCCGAGCCGTACGAGCTCAAGGATGAGCACGGCACCGTCGTCCTCGCCGCGATCGCCACCTACGGCGAGACCCGCCACACCCTCGTCGAGCGCACCGGCTACGACGGCCCCTACCTGCCCGGTTTCGTGGCCGCGAAGCCGATCGTGGAGCCGCCCGCCCAGCGCACCTTCCAGGCCATCGACCACTGCGTCGGCAACGTGGAACTCGGCCGGATGAACGAATGGGTCGGCTTCTACAACAAGGTCATGGGCTTCACGAACATGAAGGAGTTCGTGGGCGACGACATCGCGACCGAGTACAGCGCGCTGATGTCGAAGGTGGTGGCCGACGGCACGCTCAAGGTCAAGTTCCCGATCAACGAGCCCGCCATCGCCAAGAAGAAGTCCCAGATCGACGAGTACCTGGAGTTCTACGGCGGCGCCGGCGTCCAGCACATCGCGCTGAACACGGGCGACATCGTCGCGACGGTACGCACCATGCGGGCGGCCGGGGTGCAGTTCCTCGACACCCCGGACTCGTACTACGACACCCTCGGCGAGTGGGTCGGCGACACCCGCGTGCCCGTGGAGACCCTGCGCGAGCTGAAGATCCTCGCCGACCGCGACGAGGACGGCTACCTCCTGCAGATCTTCACCAAGCCGGTCCAGGACCGTCCGACGGTGTTCTTCGAGATCATCGAACGCCACGGCTCGATGGGCTTCGGCAAGGGCAACTTCAAGGCCCTGTTCGAGGCCATCGAGCGCGAGCAGGCCAAGAGGGGCAACCTCTAGGACTCCTGGGACTCCTGGGACTCCTGGGACTCCTCGCTCTCCTCGCTCTCCCCGGATTCCTCAGGCGCCTCCAGCGAAGGCTCGCCCAGCTCGTCCAGAGCCCGGCGGGCCTTCGTCACGTGCAGCGTCGAGAAGTACGGATTGATCCGCAGCGCCTCCTCCAGATGCCGCCGAGCGGGACCGGCCAGCTCCAGGTCCCGCTCGATCATCCCGCGGTGGTACGCGTACAGCGCGCTGCGTACCCCGCCCCCCTTGGTCCTGTCCGTGGCCACCTTGGCGAACCGCAGCGCCTGTTCGTCGTCTCCGACCCGGTGCAGCGCCCACCCCAGCGCGTCCGCCACCGCGATCCCGGGCTGCCGCCGCCATTCGGCCCGCAACCGTCGTACGGCCGACACCGGGTCCCCGTGGTCCGCCTCGAACTGGCCCAGCACCAGCTCCTCGTCGGCCCCGCCCGCCGCCGCGCTCCGCACCCGCTCGCGCAACAGGTCGTACTGGACCCGGGCCGCCTGCCCGAGCCCCAGCGACTCGTACAACTCGCCCAGTTCCAGGGCGTACTGCGGGCACGGCTGCTTGTTGAGGGCCACCTGGTAGGCGCTCAGCGCCTCCGTGGTGCGGCCCAGGGCCGCGAGCGCCCGGCCCTGCCCGGCCTGCGCGGCCCGCTGGTCGGGGTCGAGCCGAACCGCCGCCTGGAAGTGGCGCAGGGCCGTCTCGCGGTCGCCGCGCTCGAAGGCGAGCTGCCCGCCACGCTCCAGGTACGCGGCCCGCTCGGCCGGCGCCTCGGCGGCCGCCGCGGCGTCGGAGAGGGAGGCCGCCGCGTCCTCGCGCCAGCCGTGGTCGCGGTAGACGGCCCCGGCACGCGCCATCACCGCCGGACCCGAGCGCAGCTCCAGCAGCCGGTCCAGCTTCCTCTTGGCCGCCTTGTAGTCACCGAGGCCGGTATAGGCGTCGATCAGCAGGGGGTACGTCGTCCAGCGATTGGGTTCCAGTTTCAGCGCGGCCTCGCCCCACTTCCGCGCGGCCGGGAAGTCCCGCCGGGCGCCCGCCAGCGCGGCGAACCCGCTCAGCGCCTCCACGTTGTCCTTCGCCCGCACCTTGAGCGAGGTCCGCAGCATCCGCTCGGCCTTCGGGTAGTACCCCGCGTCAGCGGTCCGCCGCCCCTGCTCCACGTAGGCGGCCCCGAGCACCGCCCAGGACTCGGCGTCCTTCGGATGCTCGCGCAGGTGGCTCTCGCGCTCACCGATCAGCGCCGCCAGGTCGGGCAGCGCGGCCGGCACGCCCGTGGTGACCGCCGCCAGCGCCTGCGCGCCCGGTGCCGGAGCGGCGGGACGGCCCGAGGACCCGCCCCACGGCAGCAACGCCACCATCCCGCCGAGCAGGGCACACCCGACGCCGGCCCCGACCAGCACCCGCCTGCCGACGCGCGAGCGCTCCTGATGTTGGTTCTCCATGGCGCTCACTGTGCGGCAGTACGACGACCACATTCCCGTACCGAAAGCCCCCCGCTGGCGGGGTTCACACCGATGGCCCCCGGTGCGAGGCTGTGATCATGAGCCACGACCTCGTCAACCGTCTGCTCACCGGTCTGCCCGCCGAGGCGGTCCTGACCGATCCCGACATCACGGCCTCCTACGCCAACGACATGGCCAGCTTCTGCCCGTCCGGCGCCCCGGCGGTGGTCGTCCTGCCCCGGACGGTCGAGCAGGTCCAGCACGTCATGCGCACCGCCACGGAGCTGCGGGTACCGGTCGTCCCGCAGGGCGCCCGCACCGGCCTGTCCGGAGGGGCCAACGCCTCCGACGGCTGCGTCGTGCTGTCCCTGACCAAGATGGACCGGATCCTGGAGATCAACCCGGTCGACCGCATCGCCGTCGTCGAACCGGGCGTCGTCAACGCGGCCCTGTCCCGCGCGGTCGGCGAACACGGCCTGTACTACCCGCCGGACCCCTCCAGCTGGGAACAGTGCACGATCGGCGGCAACATCGGCACCGCCTCGGGCGGCCTGTGCTGTGTGAAGTACGGGGTGACGGCCGAGTACGTCCTCGGCCTCGACGTCGTGCTGGCCGACGGACGGCTCATGACCACCGGCCGCCGTACCGCGAAGGGCGTCGCGGGCTACGACCTGACCCGCCTGTTCGTCGGCTCCGAGGGCTCGCTCGGCATCGTCGTGGGCGCGGTCCTGGCGCTCAAGCCGCAGCCGCCGCAGCAGTTGGTGCTGGCCGCCGAGTTCGCCTCCGCTGCCGCCGCCTGCGACGCCGTGTGCCGGATCATGGCCGGCGGCCACGTCCCGTCCCTCCTCGAACTGATGGACCGTACGACCGTCAAGGCGGTCAACGACCTGGCCCACATGGGACTTCCGGAGTCGACGGAGGCGCTGCTGCTGGCCGCCTTCGACACCCCCGACCCGGCCGCCGACCTCGCCGCCGTCGGGGCCCTGTGCGAGGCGGCCGGCGCCACCCAGGTCGTGCCAGCCGAGGACGTCGCCGAGTCCGAACTGCTGCTCCAGGCAAGGCGGTTGTCCCTCACCGCGCTGGAGGCGGTGCGGGGCGTGACGATGATCGACGACGTGTGCGTGCCGCGCTCCCGGCTCGGCGACATGCTCGAAGGGGTCGAGCGGATCGCCGAGAAGTACCAGCTGACCATCGGTGTCGTCGCCCACGCCGGCGACGGCAACACCCACCCCACGGTCTGCTTCGACGCTCGGGACGCCGACGAGTCCCGGCGCGCCCGCGAGTCCTTCGACGAGATCATGGCCCTCGGCCTGGAGCTCGGCGGCACGATCACCGGCGAGCACGGCGTGGGCGTGCTGAAGAAGGAGTGGCTGGCGCGCGAGATCGGCCCGGTGGGCGTGGAGTTGCAGCGAGGAATCAAGCAGGTCTTCGATCCCCTCGGCATCCTCAACCCGGGCAAGCTGTTCTGAGGCCGCTTCGGGTGTACGGCTCACTCACCGTCCCTGGACTCGTCGCTCGGCCAGGGGTCGCGCAGCCAGAGGTCGTCAGCCGGGGTCGGGGCGAGCAGCTCGGCGAGGCCGTCGTCGATGCCGAGCTGCTCGGCCTCGGAGCCCGGGGGGACCACCCGGAGCGTTCGCTCCAGCCAGGCCGACACCTGCGCGGCCGGGGCCTCCAGCAGGGCGTCCCCGTCGGGCGAACTCAGCGCCATCAGCACGACGCTGCGGCCCTCGACCTTCGTCGGCCACACCCGTACGTCACCGTGACCGCACGGGCGGAACACCCCCTCGACGAGGAGTTCGCGGGCGAAGGTCCAGTGGACGGGGTGGTCGGAGCCGACGTGGAAGGTGACGTGGACGGCGTAGGGGTCGGCGCTGGTGTAGCTCAGCCGGGCCGGGACGGGGATGCTGCGCTCGGGCGACAGGACGAGCTTGAGCTCCAGTTCCCGCTCTACGACGGTGGGGTGCATGGCGTTCGGTGTCCTCTCCGGTGGCTTCTCGTACGGGGCCTTCGGTGGGCCCGTACGAGGGAGAGAGGGGTGGGCCCGGAGCATTACGCGGGTTCGCGGAAATTTCTTCGGGACCTCCTGAAAGGGGTCCCGAAAGGGGTGGGTCCAGCGGGACTGGCGGTGGGGGTTGCCCGCGTCTGATAGATGTGGAGGCCCCCATACGACCCCCGAGCAGATACGGGACGACGGACATGAGCGCCCCAACCCCGGCCCCCGGCGACGACAGGCCCCGCGAAGGGTATTACCCGGACCCGTCCATTCCTGGATATGTCCGGTACTGGAACGGTGCCGCGTGGGTACCGGGCACCAGCCGTCCGGCGCCCACGGGCGGCGAGCCGCTCGCCCCGCCGCCCGGCGCGGCCCCCGGCACGGCCTCGGCTCCCGGCGCTGCCTCGGCCCCGGTCGAGGAGACGGGACCGCACTTCTTCGACGAGGACCCGGTCGGCGAACCCGCCCCGGCCCAGGGCCAGTCCCAGCACGGCAGCCGTCCTGAACCGGCCACGGCATGGGGCGCCGACCGCTCCCACCAGTCCGGTTTCGGCGGCGACCAGGACCGCCGTGTCTCGTGGGGCGCGCCGGACCCGAGGGTCCCGGCACCGGGCGACGGCACGGCGGCGGTTCCGGCCGAGGGCAGCACGCCGAGCACCGACGGCACGGCCACGATCGCGCCGGCCGACACCGGGGCCGCCTCCGGCTCCGGCAACACCTTCGTCTTCCGCCGCCCGACGCCCGGTTCCGCCGCACACGGCTCCGCCACGGACGAGGGGACCATGACATTCCGCGCACTGTCCCCGCGCACGGGGCGCCAGGACGGGGCGCCCGAGGCACAACAGGGGCGCACACCCGACGGGCCGACCGGCCAGGCACCGAGCGGGCCCCAGGGCGCGGGGGCGCCGGGCTTCCAGGGCCAGGGCGGCCCGGGTGCGGCGGGCTCCGCCGGTGGGCCGGGTGGGGGCGGCTTCGGCTCACCCCAGGGCGGCGCCGGCGGTCAGGGTGCGGCCGGTGGCGCGGGTGCGTCGGGCTTCGGGGCCGCGGGTGGCGCGGGTGCGGCCGGCTCGGTCTCCGGATCGGGTGCGGCCGGTGGCGGGGCCCCGGGCTTCGGTGCCGCTGCCTCCGCCGCCCAGGGCCCCGGCTTCGGTGCCGGGAAGGCCGCCGCCGAGCGCGCGGCCGCGCAGCAGGCCCAAGTCGGCGCCCCCACGGCCCTGTCGGGGCCGCAGGCGGCCCCCGCGGCCCCCGCCGTCCCGCTCCAGTCCGGACCGCAGCAGGCACCGCACGTCCCCGCTCAGGGCGGCGGCGCCCATGGCGCTCAGGCCGCCGCTCAGGGCGCCGTCACCACCGGCCCCGGCGGAGGGCAGCCCTCCTGGGCGCAGCAGGTGCACCGGCTCGCCGGAGCGGCCGACGAGGACCAGCCCGTCGCGCCCTGGAAGCCCCCGGTCGAGGACCCCTTCCAGGCCGCCGCCCGCCGACAGGCCGCCGCCCGGCCCGCCTCCCTCGGCAAGCGGCTGGCCGCGCGGCTGCTGGACACCGTCGTCCTGCTCGCCGTCACCGCGGTGGCCGCCGTACCCCTCGGCACCAAGGCCATCGACCACGTCGACGAGAAGATCGACGCGGCCAAGCTCTCCGGCGAGACCGTCACCGTCTGGCTGCTCGACGCCACGACGTCCGTCTACCTCGGCATCATCCTCGGCGTCCTCCTCCTCTTCGGCGCCCTCTACGAGGCCCTGCCCACCGCCAAGTGGGGCCGCACCCTGGGCAAGAAGCTGCTCGGTCTGGAGGTGCGGGACATCGAGGGGCACGAGCCGCCGACCTTCGGCGGGGCCCTGCGCCGGTGGCTCGTCTACAGCGTCCCCGGCCTGCTCGTCATCGGGGTCGTCGGTGTCCTGTGGTGCCTGTTCGACCGGCCGTGGCGCCAGTGCTGGCACGACAAGGCCGCACATACGTTCGTAGCGGGATGACCGGATACGGCGAAGTGCCCGGATAAATCCGTACCCCGGACGGCCGCTCGCCGGATGCGCGGTCCGGACGTTCGCGGTCGACTCGGGCCATGAGCAGTGAACCGCCCCCCGGCTCCGGCCAGCAGCCGCCGGAAGACGACCCGTTCAGGAAGCAGCCCCCGTCCGGGGACTCCGGTGCGGGCGCGGGCTCGCCGTACGACGCCCCGCACGGCAGCCAGCCACCGCCCTACGGAGGCGGCCCCTACGGCGGCGACCCCTACGGCGGTGGCGCTGGTGGTTACCCGGCCGATCCGCTGGCCGGCATGCCACCGCTCGCGGACAGCGGCAAGCGCACCCTGGCGCGGATCATCGACATGGTGATGGTGGCCGTCGTGGTGTGGCTGCTCACTTGGGCGTTCCGGGTCAACGAGCTGGACATGAGCGCCGACAACGTCGACTACGGCAAGTCCCTCGGCCAGTCGCTGATCGCCGCCCTGCTCTACATCGGCTACGACACCTTCATGATCTCCAGGAACGGCCAGACGCTCGGCAAGAAGTGGCTGGGCATGCGGGTGGCGAACCTGGACAACGGCTCCACGCCCTCCGTGCAGACCGCCTTGGTCCGCTCCCTGGTGCTGTGGATCCCGTTCGCCTTCTGCTGCGCCTGCATCTGGACCGCGATCTGCGGAGGCTGGAGCTTCTTCGACAAGCCCTACAAGCAGGGCCTGCACGACAAGGCGGCCAAGACCGTGGTGGTCAGCACTCGCTGAGAAGCGTCAGGCGGCGCGCTCGGGAACCGGGGCCGGGGCGGGCGCGTCCTCCGCTACGACGGGGGCCGGCCTGCGCATCGCCACCACGCGCGCCTTCGGGGTCGGAACGGTCAGCGCGACCAGCAGTCCGAGGGCGAGTGCCGCGACGGCGACGATCGCGATTCCCGCGGCCGAACTCGTCTGTGACAGCAGCAGCATGGCGAGGGTCGAGAAGAGCACGGTGCACGAACCGTAGGCGAGCTGTGCGGCGGTCGGACGAGGCATGGTAATCGTGTCCTCGGATTCGGGGGTGCACGGGGGTGTCGGCCTGGCATTCCGTCAGCTTCCGGGCGTTCCGCCATCCGACTCTAATCGCGTGCATGCCCGAGGGGAACGAACAGTAAGCGTGACCTAACCAACAGTACCGGTGCACGGGGGGCGCACGGAGTCATGGCGTCCAGCAAGTGGACAGCGTCGCGCGCCTGTCGAGTGAGCCCCGGGCGTCCGTAAAGCGGATTGCGACTCCGCATAGTGCACTTGACCTGCTCAAGTCAAGGTCTGTCTTTTCTGGTGAACCTCTAGTCAAATGTCGTCACTTGACTACACGCGTTGATCACGCGCGCGCATTTTCCATGACCAGGAACCCTCCCGTCGCGCGCGCCGAACGCGGGGGAGGATCTCAAGTGACCAGCAGAACCTGGACGTTCAGAGCGGCCGCGACGGCTGTCGCGTTCGCGGCGGCCACCGCCACGTTCTCGACGTTCACCATGGCGCAGGCCGACGACACGGCCAAGAGCCCCGCAGCCGAACGGCGCGACCCGGCGCCGGTGCACAACGAGTCCGAGCACGACCTCGAGGGCCCGCTGAGCCAGACGCAGGAGGCGCAGCGCGAAGAGGCCCTGAAGCAGGTCATATCCGGCAAGGCCGAGGTGAAGGAGCGCGGCGGCTCCCAGGTCGTCGAGCTCAAGAGCAAGAAGGGCGACAGCAAGTACGTCGAGCTCGGCCGCGAGAAGACCGACAAGATCTTCACGATTCTGGTCGAGTTCGGTGACCAGACCAAGCCCGAGTTCGGCGGCACCCCCGGCCCGCTGCACAACCAGATAGCGAAGCCGGACCGCACCCAGGACAACAGCACGGCCTGGCAGGCGGACTACAACCAGAAGCACTTTCAGGACCTCTACTTCGGCACCGGCAAGCGTGTCGAGTCGATGAAGAAGTACTACGAGAAGCAGTCCTCGGGCCGCTACTCGATCGACGGCGAGGTCTCGGACTGGGTCAAGGTCCCCTACAACGAGGCCCGTTACGGCAACAACAAGTGCGGCGAGACCAACTGCCCGAGCGTCTGGAACATCGTCAGCGACGGTGTGACGGCCTGGGTCGCCCAGCAGAAGGCAGCGGGGCGGACCGACGCCGAGATCCAGGCGGACGTCAAGCAGTTCGACCAGTGGGACCGCTACGACTTCGACGGCGACGGCAACTTCAACGAGTCCGACGGCTACATCGACCACTTCCAGGTCGTGCACGCCGGTGAGGACGAGTCCGCGGGCGGCGGCGCGCAGGGCGAGGACGCGATCTGGGCCCACCGCTGGTACGCCTTCGGCACCGACGCCGGCGCCACCGGCCCGGACAACAACCGCCTGGGCGGCGCCCAGATCGGGTCCACCGGCATCTGGGTCGGCGACTACACGGTCCAGCCGGAGAACGGCGGGCTCGGTGTCTTCGCCCACGAGTACGGCCACGACCTCGGTCTGCCGGACCACTACGACACCACCGGCGGCGGCGAGAACTCCACCGGCTTCTGGACCCTCATGTCCTCCGGCTCCTGGCTCGGCACCGGCAAGGAGGCCATTGGCGACCTGCCCGGCGACATGACGGCCTGGGACAAGCTCCAGCTGGGCTGGCTCGACTACGCCGCGGCGAAGGCCGCGACCAAGTCGAAGCACAAGCTGGGCGTCGCCGAGTACAACACCAGGAACAAGCAGGCGCTCATCGTCGAGCTGCCCAAGAAGCCGGTCACGACGGAGATCGTCGCCCCGGCCGAGGGCACGAAGCAGTGGTGGAGCGGCAGCGGCGACAACCTCAAGAACACGCTGACCCGTTCCGTCGACCTCACCGGCAAGGCCTCGGCGACGCTGGCCTTCGACGGCTGGTACGCCATCGAGTCGGGCTACGACTACCTCTACACCGAGGTGTCCACCGACGGCGGCGCCAACTGGACCGCCCTGGACGGCACGGCGGACGGCGCCGCCATCCCGCGTGACGGCAGCGACAAGCCCGCGCTCACCGGCTTCTCCCAGACGTACAAGAAGCTGTCCTTCCCGCTGGACGCCTACGCCGGCAAGAAGATCGACGTGCGCTTCCGCTACGCCACCGACGGTGGTGTGGCCGAGAAGGGCTTCGCGGCCGACCGGATCTCGGTGACCGCGGACGGCGCGGCCCTGTTCACCGACAACGCCGAGACGGCGGACGCGGCTTGGACGGCGGCCGGCTTCGAGCGCATGGGCGCGTCCTTCACCAAGGACTACGCGCAGTACTACATCGCCGAGAACCGTCAGTACGTGTCGTACGACAAGACCCTCAAGGTCGGCCCGTACAACTTCGGCTTCTCCACGACCCGTCCGAGCTGGGTGGAGCACTACCCGTACCAGAACGGTCTGTTGATCTGGAAGTGGGACACCTCCCAGGCGGACAACAACACCAGCAAGCACCCGGGTGTCGGTCTGATCCTGCCGGTGGACTCGCACCCGAAGGCGATGAAGTGGTCGGACGGCACGCTCATGCGCAGCCGCATCCAGGCCTACGACTCGCCGTTCAGCCTGTACCGCACGGACGGCATCACGCTGCACAACGCGGACGTCGCGACCAAGATCCTGTCGTCGAAGGGCGTGCCGGTCTTCAACGACCACACGAACACCTACTACGACAAGGCGACCCCGCTCGCCGGTGTCAACGTCACTGACACCAACACCAAGATCAAGATCGTCAAGGAGGCCAAGAACGGCTCGACGATCTCGGTCGAGGTCGGCCCCGCGGTGAAGTAGTCGGTATTTCCGCAGGTCAGAAGCGTATCGGCGGCAACCCCTTGGCGGGTTGCCGCCGGTCGTGTTTAGGTGCGTCCTGTGGCTCTCTTATTGACACCGACGTACACGGGGGTATGACCGCATGGCCGCAGGAGGTTTCTGCAAGCTGCCGACCGGCAGCGTGGTGGTGGCGCTGAACCTGCCGATGCCCACCGCCGACGGCACGGGCTCCGTCCGCGTCCTCGTGCACGCCCGGAACCGCGCCAGGGCCCTGACCAGGCTGCGCAACCTGGGCCTGCGAGCGGTCTACCTGCGCGGCAACGCGGCCCCGCCGTCCCCGGACGAGATCACCGCGGTCCTGCACCACCCCGACGGCCTGATATGGCGGACGGCCCCTGACAACGGTGTCCCCCTGGGCCCGGAACTGGCGCAGGAGCTGTGGCGCCCGATACGAGCGCTCTTGAGGCGCCCGGCGGCGACGTCCTGAAGGGGCCCCTGGGGAGCGTCAGGCGACGACCGGTTTCCCGGACAGCGCGACCCCGGCCTCCCGCATCTCCTCCAGCGCCCGCTCCGTGGTCTCGGAAGCCACTCCGGCGGTGAGATCGAGCAGGACGTGCGTACGGAAGCCCTCGCGGGCCGCGTCCACGGCCGTGGCGCGCACGCAGTGGTCGGTGGCGATGCCCACCACGTCGACCTCGCCGACCTCCCGGGCGCGCAGCCAGTCGGCGAGCGTCACCCCGTTCTCGTCGACCCCCTCGAACCCGCTGTACGCCGCCGCGTACGCCCCCTTGTCGAACACGGCGTCGATCGCGCCGGAGGCGACCGCGGGGGCGAAGTTCGGGTGGAAGCCGACCCCCTCCGTCCCGGCCACGCAGTGCGCCGGCCAGGAGCGGACGTAGTCGGGGTTGTCGGCGAAGTGGCCGCCCGGCGCGATGTGGTGGTCGCGGGTGGCCACCACGTGCTGGTACCCGGTACCGGCGGCCTGCCCGACCAGCTCGGTGATGGCTGCGGCGACATCCGCGCCGCCGGCCACCGCGAGGCTGCCTCCCTCGCAGAAGTCGTTCTGCACATCTACGACGATCAAGGCGCGGCGCATGGTGGCTGTCCTTCGACTAAGAGTGAACTTACGAGCCTAGAGACTCAGGGGCGGCTGCGGGAGGGCGCACCCGCATTAGCTACCCGAGCGCCCATGGACGTACTCCGTCGGAAGGACGGGTTCCCCCCGGGACAGCTGCGTCGCGGACAGCGGCAGCCCCGCCCGGGCGGCCGCGTGCCGGTCGCGTACGGCGTCCAGGGGCTCGCGGGCCACGACCTCGCCGCCCTTGACCAGTTCCACCAGCAGCTGCCGGTCGGCCAGCTCGGCGGGGACCGCCCCGGTGCCCACGACCTCGGCCTCCGCGACGCCGTAGCCGTCGAGCCGGCGCGCGGCCCACTTGCGGCCGCCGACGGAGGTCTTGCCGCCCGTCGACCTCTTCGCCACCGGCACCAGCGGCGCCCCCGGCTCCGCGGACTCGGCGCGGGCGACCAGCTTGTAGACCATCGAGCAGGTCGGGTGCCCGGAGCCGGTCACCAGCTGGGTGCCGACGCCGTACGCGTCCACCGGCGCCGCCGCCAGCGAGGCGATGGCGTACTCGTCGAGATCCGAGGTCACGATGATCCTCGTGTCCCGGGCACCCAGCTCGTCCAACTGCTGCCGCACCCGGTGCGCGACCAGCAGCAGGTCGCCGGAGTCGATCCGGACCGCACCCAGCTCGGGCCCGGCGACCTCCACGGCCGTACGGACCGCCTCGGCGACGTCGTAGGTGTCCACGAGCAGCGTGGTGCCCCGGCCGAGGGCGTTCACCTGGGCCTGGAAGGCGTCGCGCTCGGTGTCGTGCAGCAGGGTGAAGGCGTGCGCGGAGGTGCCGACGGTCGGGATGCCGTAGCGGAAGCCCGCCGCGAGGTCGGAGGTGGTGGCGAAACCGCCGATGTACGCGGCGCGCGAGGCGGCGACGGCGGCCAGCTCATGGGTGCGCCGGGCGCCCATCTCGATGAGCGGCCGCTCCCCGGCGGCCGAGGACATCCGGGAGGCCGCGGCCGCGATCGCGGAGTCGTGGTTGAGGATGGAGAGGATCACCGTCTCCAGCAGCACGCACTCGGCGAAGCTGCCCTCGACCCGCATGATCGGTGAGCCGGGGAAGTACACCTCGCCCTCGGGGTAGCCCCAGATGTCGCCGCTGAAGCGGTAGTCCGCCAGCCAGTCCAGGGTCTCCTCGTCGACGATGGACCGCTCCCGCAGGAAGCCGAGGACGCCCGCGTCGAAGCGGAAGTTCTCCACGGCGTCCAGCACCCGGCCGGTGCCCGCGACCACCCCGTACCGGCGCCCGTTCGGCAGCCGCCGCGTGAAGACCTCGAACACGCTCCGCCGTTCGGCCGTGCCCGCTTTCAGGGCGGCCCGGAGCATCGTCAGCTCGTACTGGTCCGTGAAGAGCGCCGTCGAGGGAACATCCACCGGCAGCCCAAGGTCCGCTGTGTTCATGGCAAGCATGCTACCGCACTTCGCGTCAGTGTGACGATTTATCGAGCGCGTGGCAGCATGGGCCATGTGACGTCACCCGCTCCCGTAGAGATCGAACGCACCGAGTCGGCGGAAGAGGTATTCGCCGTCCCCGAGCCCGACGTCCCCTGGGTCACGATCGTCCACAACGACCCGGTCAACCTCATGAGCTACGTGACGTACGTCTTCCAGACGTACTTCGGCTATCCCAAGGACAAGGCCACCAAGCTCATGCTCGACGTCCACCACAAGGGCCGGGCGGTCGTCTCCAGCGGAACCCGCGAGGAGATGGAGCGCGACGTGCAGGCGATGCACGGATACGGTCTGTGGGCCACCCTCCAGCAGGACCGGAAGTAGCGACCAGCGCTGATGCCAGGAACCTTCGAACCGCTCCCCGGCGGCGGCGCGGCCGTCGCCCTCGACGACGTCGAGATCTCCATCATCCGGTCACTGGCCGTCCAGCTCCTGGAGCTGATCGGTCCGGGACCCGGCGGGGACAAGCCCGACGACCCGCTCGCCGAACTCTTCGCCGAGGGCCCGAGCGAGCCGCCCTCCGACCCGGTCCTCAAGCGTCTGTTCCCCGACGCCTACAGCGACCCCGAGGCCACCCCCGGCCCCCAGGAGGCCGAGGAGCAGCGCGCGTACTCCTCGGAGTTCCGCCGCTACACCGAGAACGACCTGCGGGCCGGCAAGCGGGACAACGCCCTCGCCGTGATCCGCTCCCTGGACGAGCTCAGCTCCGCGGCCGGTGACGGCGGCGCGGTGCTGAAGCTGGCGCCGGGGGAGTCCCGCCAGTGGCTCGGGGCCCTCAACGACCTGCGCCTGGCCATCGGCTCGCGGCTCGACATCGTCGACGAGGACGACACGGACCTGCTGTACCGGCTCCCGGACGAGGACCCGCGCAAGCCCATGGTGATGGCCTATCTCTGGCTCGGCGGGCTCCAGGAGTCGTTGGTCTCCACGCTTATGCCCTGAATGTGACGGTGTTGTGTTCGCTCAGCGGACGCTCAAATCCGGATAACGATCGCGTCACTCGCTCGGCCCCCTGTGTCCCCTTTGTGTCCTGTTTGCGCCCTTCTCCTTGTGTGATGGGCCACAGGGCTCTCGATCGCGCCATGACGATCAATGCGACGGCCGTGATAAATCTTCACGACCGCCCGGCGAACACCACCCATGTTCCGTCCGGGTGCGCCACCGACCGGCAGATCGCCGGTTAGGCACAAAGCTCCATCAATCCGGGGGGATCGAGATCCGGTCCGAGGCCGACAAGAGGCCCGGGTCGGCGTGGAGAAAGGCGCACGAACACATGACCTCCGCTCAGGTCGACACGGAGAAGGCTCCGGAAGAAGAGGGCTACGAGCGCGGCCTCGGCAGCCGCCAGGTCCAGATGATCGCCATCGGCGGCGCCATCGGCGTCGGCCTCTTCCTGGGGGCCGGGGCGAACATCGCCAAGGCCGGTCCCAGCCTCATCCTCATGTACGCCCTCGCGGGCGTCATCATCTTCTTCATCATGCGGGCGCTCGGCGAGCTGCTCCTGTACCGCCCGGTCTCGGGCTCCTTCGCGGAGTACTCCCGCGAGTTCCTCGGTCCGTTCTTCGGCTATTTCACCGGCTGGACGTACTGGCTGATGTGGGTCGTCACCGGCATGGCCGAGCTCACGGCCGCCGCGATCTACGTCAACTACTGGTTCCCGTCGATCCCGCAATGGGTCACGGCCCTGGTCTTCCTGCTGGTGCTGTTCGCGGCCAACCTGATCTCGGTGAAGCTGTTCGGCGAGATCGAGTTCTGGTTCTCGATGGTCAAGGTGACCGCGCTGATCGGCATGATCGTGATCGGTCTCGGCGTCCTCACCTTCGGCTTCAGCTCCGCCGGTGACACCGCTGCGGTCTCCAACCTCTGGGCCTTCGACGGCTTCTTCCCCAAGGGCATCGGCTCCTCCCTGATGACCCTCCAGGGCGTCATGTTCGCCTACCTGGCCGTCGAGCTCGTCGGCGTCACCGCGGGCGAGTCCGAGAACCCGGAGAAGACCCTCCCCAAGGCGATCAACACCCTGCCCTGGCGCATCGCCCTGTTCTACGTCGGTGCCCTCACCGTCATCCTGTGCGTGGTCAAGTGGACCGAGTTCAGCGAGGGCGTCAGCCCCTTCGTCGCGGCCTTCGCGAAGATCGGCATCCCGGCCGGCGCGGCCATCGTCAACTTCGTCGTGCTGACCGCGGCCCTGTCGTCCTGCAACTCGGGCATGTACTCCACGGGCCGCATGCTGCGGAACCTGGCCGAGAGCGGTGAGGCCCCGGCGGTCTTCAAGAAGCTCTCCTCGACCAAGACCCCGGCCTTCGGCATCACCATCTCCGTGCTCTTCATGGGCATCGGTGTGGTCCTGAACTACATCGTCCCGGAGAAGGCCTTCGGCTACGTCGTCTCGGTCGCCACCGCCGCCGGTATCTGGACCTGGCTCATGATCCTGGTCAGCCACGTCCTGTACCGCCGCGCGGTCGACGCGGGCCGCCTGCCGGCCTCGTCCTTCCCGGCGCCGGGCGGTGCGAAGTGCAGCTGGGTCGCCATCGCGTTCCTGCTCTTCGTCACGGGCATCATCGCGTACGACGCCGACTCCCGCGTCTGCCTGTTCGTGATGGCGGGCTGGGCCGCGGCGCTCGGTGTGGGCTGGCTGGTGCTGAAGTCCCGCAACCCCGAGGTCACGCAGCGACGCGAGCCGGAGTTCGAGAAGGTCGGCTAGAAGCTCCGCTGGGATGACCGGCTGTCGGCCGCGGCGCCGTCGTGGCTGGTCGCGCGGTTCCCCGCGCCCCTGGCGGCGCCCATGCTGTCCAGCATTCGGGCGGCCCCGTACCACTCCTCGGTACGGGGCCGCCCTTCTGCTTATCCTGCTCGCATGCTGACCATCACCCAGGCCCTCGTCGACCAGATCGTCGCGCACGCGCGCAAGGACCACCCCGACGAGGCGTGCGGCGTCGTCGCGGGCCCGGCCGGGTCCGACCGCCCCGAGCGCTTCATCCCGATGCTGAACGCGGCCATGTCGCCCACCTTCTACGAGTTCGACTCCGGCGACCTGCTCAAGCTCTACCGCGAGCTGGACGACCGGGACGAGGAACCGGTGGTCATCTACCACTCCCACACGGCGACCGAGGCCTACCCCTCCCGCACGGACATCTCCTACGCCAACGAGCCCGGCGCCCACTACGTCCTCGTCTCCACCGCCGACACCGACGGCCTCGGCGACTTCCAGTTCCGCTCCTTCCGGATCCTGGAGGGGGAGGTCACGGAGGAGGAGGTCAAGGTCGTGGAGAGGTACTGATCCCACATGGCGGATGGTTTATGTCCGCAGGGTGAGATCACACTCCAGGAGCCGGTCCGGGAATCGATACGATGAGCCCATGGTTCTTCTCGACGTGAGCGACAAGGCGCCGGGCACGCTGCTCGTTGCGCGGCTGCACGTCGACCTGTGCAGGCTGAACAGCGCCATCTGTTGACCGTCCCGCTGTAAGCCGTACGGCCGCGCAGTAGCGGCGCGCCGTCGCGCGCCCACTTCAGACCGCGCCCACCGAGACCAGACCACTTTTCCGACAGGAGCCCCTTGCCATGGCCATCGAGGTCCGCATCCCCACCATCCTCCGCCAGTACACCGACGGTCAGAAGGCGGTGGAGGGCAGCGGTGACACCCTCGCCGACCTGTTCACCGACCTGGAGTCCCGGCATGCGGGAATCCACGCGCGCATCGTGGACGGCGAGCAGCTGCGCCGGTTCGTCAACGTCTACCTGAACGACGAGGACGTCCGCTTCCTCGACGGCATCAACACCAAGCTCACCGACGGCGACAGCGTCACGATCCTGCCGGCCGTGGCCGGCGGCATGGTCTGATCCCGGATGCGCTACGACTCCCCGCTGGCCGCGGTGGGCAACACCCCTCTGGTGCGCCTGCCGCGGCTGTCGCCGTCCGCCGACGTCCGGATCTGGGCCAAGCTGGAGGACCGTAATCCCACCGGCTCGGTCAAGGACCGCCCGGCTCTGCACATGATCGAGCAGGCGGAGAAGGACGGCCGCCTGACGCCCGGCTGCACGATCCTCGAGCCGACCAGCGGCAACACCGGCATCTCGCTGGCCATGGCGGCCAAGCTCAAGGGCTACCGCATGGTCTGCGTGATGCCCGAGAACACCTCGCAGGAGCGCCGGGACCTGCTCGGCATGTGGGGCGCGGAGATCATCTCCTCCCCGGCCGCGGGCGGCTCCAACACCGCCGTACGCGTCGCCAAGGAGCTGTCCGCCGAGCACCCCGACTGGGTGATGCTCTACCAGTACGGCAACCCGGACAACGCGGGCGCGCACTACGCCACCACCGGGCCCGAGATCCTGGCCGACCTCCCCTCCATCACCCACTTCGTGGCGGGCCTCGGCACGACGGGCACCCTGATGGGCGTAGGCCGGTATCTGCGGGAGAACAAGCCGGACGTCAAGATCGTCGCCGCCGAGCCGCGCTACGACGACCTGGTGTACGGCCTGCGCAACCTCGACGAGGGCTTCGTCCCCGAGCTGTACGACGCCTCCGTCCTGACCACCCGCTTCTCGGTCGGCTCGGCGGACGCGGTCACCCGCACGCGTGAACTCCTCCAGCAGGAGGGCATCTTCGCGGGCGTCTCCACCGGCGCCGCCCTGCACGCCGCGATCGGCGTGGGCAGGAAGGCGCTGAAGGCGGGGGAGGCCGCCGACATCGTCTTCGTCGTGGCCGACGGCGGCTGGAAGTACCTGTCGACGGGCGTCTACACGGCGGCGACGACGGAAGAGGCGATCGAGACGCTGCAGGGCCAGCTCTGGGCCTGATCAGGTAGCGAGGTGCCGGATCTGGTCCCACAGGACCGGGTCCACCACCCCCACCTTCCTGCGGAAGTCCCGCACCGGCACCTCCCGCAGCTCGTCCGTCTCCAGGAAGCTGGCCCGCCCCTGCGCGTCGCTGACCGCGCCCGGGGGCAGCGGGATCACCCCGGACCGCTCGTCGTGGTAGCGGCTGGTGATCTTCGCGACCCGCACCCGTTTGCCGTGCACCGCGAGCACCAGACAGGGCCGGTCCTTGGCGCCCGGCCGGTCCTCGAACGGCACGCTCGCCCACCAGATCTCCGTGGGCCGCGGCCGCATGGCCGCCCGCCGCCGACCCGCCCGTCCGGCCGACCTGCGCCCCCAGCCGTCCACGAGCGCGGCGACCAGCGCCAGCAGCACCACCGCCGCGAGCGCCAGCCACCAGGACGTGTCCATACGACGACGTTACCGGCGCCCGCTCCGCCACGCGCGCTCTCTCGCGCGCCCCACCTGCCCCGCTGCCAGCCGAACCGGTGACAGCACAGGTGAGTTCGCCCACAACAGCCCTTGGCGGAGGAGCGACCGGACGTTTTGCGCCTTACGCTCGACGCACCGCACGACCCCCGTCGCCCCCCATCCGGATTTCCCCGCCAGCGGAGGTTTCTGCTTCATGAAGCTCACCGTCGTCGGCTGCTCGGGGTCGTTCCCGTCCGCGGAATCGGCCTGCTCGAGCTACCTCGTCGAGGCCGACGGCTTCCGGCTGCTCCTCGACATGGGCAACGGCGCCCTTGGCGAGCTGCAGCGCCACTGCGGTCTCTACGACCTCGACGCGATCTTCCTGAGCCATCTGCACGCCGACCACTGCATCGACATGTGCGCCTACTTCGTCGCGCGCTACTACCGGCACGACGGCGGCCGCTGCGCCCCGATCCCGGTCTACGGCCCCGAGGGCACGGAGCACCGGCTGACCACGGCGTACGCCGACACCCCCTCGGCCTCCTCGATGAGCGAGGTCTTCGACTTCCACACGGTCAAGCCGTCCACCTTCGAGCTCGGCCCGTTCACGGTGCACACGGAGCGCGTGGCCCATCCGGTCGAGGCGTACGGCATCCGCGTCGAGCACGCAGGTAAGTCGCTGACGTACTCCGGCGACACCGGCGTCACCCCGGCGCTGGACGAACTGGCCCGGGACACCGATCTGTTCCTGTGCGAGGCGGCGTTCACGCACGGCAAGGAGAGCATCCCCGACCTGCACCTCAACGGCCGCGAGGCGGGTGAGACGGCGGCCCGGGCGGGCGCCCGCCGCCTGGTCCTCACCCACATCCCCCCGTGGACCGACCCCCAGGTCAACCTGGCCGACGCCCGAGCGGTCTACGACGGCCCGGTGGAACTGGCGGTGCCGAGGCGCTCGTACGACGTCTGACCCCCCAACCCGCACGAAGGCCCCGGAACCTGCCCGGTTCCGGGGCCTTCGTCATGCCGTGGGGGCGAGGCTCACGCCTTCGTGAGGTCCTCGACCTCCTCCTCGGGCTCGCGGCCCGGGGTGGGGAGGTTGAACTTGGCGATCGCGAAGCGGAAGAGCGCGTAGTAGATCGCCGCGAAGACCAGACCGATCGGGATGATCAGCCAGGGCTTGGTGGACAGCGACCAGTTGAGCCCGTAGTCGATGGCGCCCGCCGAGAAGGTGAAGCCCGCGTGGACGCCGAGCGCCCAGGTGATCGCCATGGACAGGGCGGTCAGCACCGCGTGGATCGCGTACAGCAGCGGCGCGATGAACATGAACGAGAACTCGATCGGCTCGGTCACACCGGTCACGAAGGAGGTCAGCGCGAGCGAGATCATCATGCCCATCACGGCCTTGCGGCGCTCCGGGCGGGCGGCGTGGGCGATGGCGATCGCGGCGGCCGGCAGACCGAACATCATGATCGGGAAGAAGCCGGACATGAACTGACCGGCGTCCGGGTCGCCCGCGAAGAAGCGGTTCAGGTCGCCGTGCACGACCTCGCCCGCCGCGTTGGTGAAGTCGCCGATCTGGAACCAGGAGACGGTGTTGACGAACTGGTGCATGCCGATCGGGATCAGCGCGCGGTTGATCAGACCGAACAGACCCGCACCCGCGGCGCCCAGACCGGTGATCCACTCACCGACGTCCGAGATGCCCTCACCGATCGGCTCCCAGACCAGGCCGAAGAAGACGCCCATGAGGGTGCCGACGAAGGCCATGATGATCGGCACGAGACGGCGGCCGTTGAAGAACCCGAGCCAGTCCACCAGCCTGGTGCGGTGGAAGCGCTGCCACAGCACGGCGGAGAGCAGACCCATGAGGATGCCGCCGAGGACACCCGGGTTGTTGTAGGTCGCGGCTATGTCCGCGCCCGCCTGCACCTTTGCTTCGGTGACAGGGAACGCCTTGAGGACGTTGCTGTAGACGAGGAAGCCGACCAGGGCGGCCAGCGCGGTCGAGCCGTCGGCCTTCTTGGCGAAGCCGATGGCGACACCGATGCAGAACAGCAGGGGCAGGTTGTCGAAGATCGCGCCACCGGCCGTGGCGAAGACCGCCGTGACCTTGTCGGGCAGGTTCAGCTTCTCCTGCACGTCAGCCTGGCCCAGCCGGAGCAGGATGCCCGCGGCCGGCAGTACGGCGATCGGGAGCTGGAGGCTGCGGCCGACCTTCTGCAGACCCTGGAACAGGCCGGATCCCCACTTCTTCGGGGGGGCCGCCGATGCGGTGGCGGTGCTCATAGACTTCCTCCATCGGGTGGTGGTCTACACCACTCAGTGGTGTAGACCTGTTGTAGCACGATGAAGGGCGCATAAGGAACCCGCGATTCCGTGACGGGAACCGCGGGTTATGGAACCGTTGTTCAGGGGCCGGCCGGTCAGGCCTTCGTGACGTCCTCGTGTTCCTCCTCGGGCTCCCGGCCCGGGGTCTTGAGGTCGAATCTCGTGATCGCGAAACGGAAGATCGCGTAGTACACGACTGCGAACGCCAGGCCGATCGGGATGATCGCCCACGGCTTGGTCGCCAGGTTCCAGTTGATGATGTAGTCGATGAGCCCGGCCGAGAAGCTGAAGCCGTCGTGCACCCCGAGCCCCCAGGTCACCGCCATCGACACACCGGTCAGCAGCGCGTGCACCGCGTACAGCAGCGGCGCGACGAACAGGAACGAGTACTCGATCGGCTCGGTGATGCCGGTGACGAACGAGGTCAGCGCGACCGACAGCATCAGACCGCCGACCTCCTTGCGCCGGTGCGGCTTCGCGCAGTGCGTGATCGCCAGCGCCGCGGCCGGCAGCGCGAACATCATGATCGGGAAGAAGCCCGACAGGAACTGCCCCGCGTCCGGGTCGCCCGCCAGGAACATGTTGATGTCGCCGTGCACCTCGGTGCCGTCCGGCTTGACGTAGGTGCCGAACTGGAACCAGATGGGCACGTTCAGGAACTGGTGCAGGCCGATCACCAGCAACGCCCGGTTGGCGATCCCGAAGATGCCCGCGCCCCAGGAGCCCGCGTCGCTCAGCCAGTCGCTGAAGTTCTCCAGCCCGTCACCGATCGGCGGCCAGATCCACAGGCACAGCGCCGCGAACGCGATCGCGACGAACGCCATGATGATCGGCACCAGCCGCCGGCCGTTGAAGAAGCCGAGCCAGTCCACCAGCTTCGTACGGTGGAAACGCTGCCAGAAGTACGCCGTCAGCAGGCCGATCACGATCCCGCCGAACACGCCCGGGTTCTGGTAGGTGAACCCCGCCGCGGTGTCCTCGGCGGGCGCCAGGCAGCCGACGTTGGGGATGGCCACGGAGTCGGGCGGGCAGTCCTCGGGGAACTGGCGCAGCACGTTGTAGTAGACGAGGAAACCCGCCACCGCCGCCAGGGCTGTCGACCCGTCCGCCTTCTTCGCCATGCCGATGGCCACGCCCACGCAGAACAGCAGCGGCAGACCCAGCGAGCCGTCCAGCAGCGCGCCGCCCGCGCCGGCCATGACCTTGGAGACGTTGTCCCAGCCGAGCCCGTCGTCGCCGAACACGTCCGGCTGGCCGAGACGGTTGAGGATGCCGGCGGCCGGCAGTACGGCGATCGGGAGCTGCAGACTGCGCCCCATCTTCTGAAGACCCTGGAACAGGGTGTTCCAGCGCGCCCGCGCCGGGCTCACCGCCTCGTCGGAACTCATCCGGACCCCTCTGCTGGAAGCGGGTTTGGCGACCGTCGGCCAGGTGGTGTAGACCAGTTGGCGGACGGTTCCGCTGTCGTGATCGCCATCATTCGGCACGTACGGCATGACCGCTCGCGAAGATGGGCCAACTGTGGGTTACTGCGACAAAGCGGTTCGGATCAGGGAGAAAGAACATGGCCAGCAAGGCTGAGAAGATCGTTGCCGGGCTCGGCGGCATCGACAACATCGAAGAGGTCGAGGGCTGCATCACCCGCCTGCGCACCGAAGTCAACGACCCTGGTCTCGTCGACGAGGCGGCCCTGAAGGCGGCCGGCGCCCACGGCGTCGTCAAGATGGGCACCGCCATCCAGGTCGTCATCGGCACCGACGCCGACCCGATCGCCGCGGAGATCGAAGACATGATGTGAGCCCCACGGCTCACGCGAAGGGGTCTCTTCCCACCGGGGGAGGGGCCCCTTCCACATGTACGGCTACGCTCAGGGCCATGTCTCGAATCGACGGCCGCACCCCCGAACAGCTCCGCCCCGTCACCATCGAACGCGGCTGGAGCAAGCACGCCGAGGGCTCCGTCCTCGTCTCCTTCGGCGACACGAAGGTCTTCTGCACCGCCTCCGTCACCGAAGGCGTCCCGCGCTGGCGCAAGGGCAGTGGCGAGGGCTGGGTCACCGCGGAGTACTCCATGCTGCCCCGCGCCACCAACACCCGCGGCGACCGTGAGTCGGTCAAGGGCAAGATCGGCGGCCGTACGCACGAGATCAGCCGCCTCATCGGCCGCTCCCTGCGCGCGGTCATCGACTACAAGGCCCTCGGCGAGAACACCATCGTCCTCGACTGCGATGTGCTCCAGGCCGACGGCGGCACCCGCACCGCGGCCATCACCGGCGCGTACGTGGCCCTCGCCGACGCCATCTCCTGGGCCCAGGGCAAGAAGCTGATCAAGGCCGGCCGGCAGCCGCTGACCGGCACCGTCTCCGCGGTGTCCGTCGGCATCGTCGGCGGGGTCCCGCTGCTGGACCTCTGCTACGAGGAGGACGTGAAGGCCGACACCGACATGAACGTGGTCTGCACCGGCGACGGCCGCTTCGTCGAGGTCCAGGGCACCGCCGAGGCCGAGCCGTTCGCCCGCGAGGAGCTGAACGCCCTGCTCGACCTCGCCGTCGCCGGCTGCACGGAACTGGCCGCAATCCAGCGCACGGCGCTTGATACCGTCCTCGAAAAGTAAAGGACGCACCAAGGGACGAGGGCGGCGGGGGCAACCGGGCCGACCCCTGTGGCGTCAGTAGGGGTACGGGCGTACGACACACCGTCGTACGCCCGGCCAGTACGGGGGGCCTGCCCAGAGGCAGGGCCTGGAGCACGGGAGGGACACCAGCATGGGCGCGAGCCGACGCCGTCGGAGCCGTATCGCCATCGTCGCCGCGGTGGCGGCCGTAGGTCTGACCACCGGCCTGACCACCGGCTGCGACGCCGTCAGCAAGGCACTGGACTGCGTCCAGACCGCCGAGGCGGTCGCCGACAGCGTGACCGACCTCCAGCAGGCCGTGGAGAACGCGGCGAACGACCCGACGCAGATCGACGAGTCCCTCGACTCCATCGACCAGAACCTCGGCGAGGTCGGCGACAAGACCGACAACGCCGACGTCGACAAGGCCGTCGACGACCTCGCCGCCGCGGTCGACAACGTCCGTACGGCCATCAAGAACGGCGACGAGACCCCCGACCTCAGCCCCGTCACCGACGCGGCCGGCGAACTGACCAAGGTCTGCACGCCGTAATACTGGGGGCATGACCCGCCTGATCCTCGCCACACGCAACGCCGGAAAGATCACCGAGCTGAAGGCCATCCTCGCCGACGCAGGTCTGCCCCATGACCTCGTCGGCGCGGAGGCCTACCCCGACATCCCCGACGTCAAGGAAACCGGGGTGACGTTCGCCGAGAACGCCCTCCTCAAGGCCCACGCCCTGGCCCGGGCCACGGGACTGCCCGCGGTGGCCGACGACTCGGGCCTGTGCGTGGACGTGCTGAACGGCGCCCCCGGCATCTTCTCCGCCCGCTGGGCGGGCCGCCACGGGGACGACCAGGCCAACCTGGACCTGCTCCTGGCCCAGTTGTCGGACATCGCCGAGGAGCACAGGGGAGCCCACTTCGCCTGCGCGGCGGCCCTGGCCCTGCCGGACGGGCGGGAGCGGGTGGTCGAGGGCCAACTCCGGGGCGTACTACGGCACGCACCGGTGGGCACGAACGGCTTCGGCTACGACCCGATCCTCCAGCCGGAGGGCGAGTCCCGGACGTGCGCGCAGCTGACGGCGGAGGAGAAGAACGCGATCAGCCACCGGGGGAAGGCGTTCCGGGCGTTGGTGCCGGTGGTGCGGGAGTTGTTGGGCTGAGACCACGAAAAGGGCCCCGAACCTTTGAATCGAAGGCATGGGGCCCTTTTGTCTGTGCGCCCGGTCGGATTCGAACCGACAAACACGACCACCTAAAGATCGCCGCTCGGCCGTTGGCGTACGGGCGCCGGCACGCCGTCTACTGTACTGGGCCGGGTCTTCTGGCGCCGACCCCCTCTGCACCAGGTGCTGGTGATTGCATGACAGTTCGGGCACAGCAACCGTAGGTTCTCCCGCCGGTCGTCGCTCCAGTCGCCGTTGATGTGATCGACCTCCAGCGTCATGGGCCTGCCGAGCCACTCGGGGCCGACCCCGCAGCCCGCACACTCCTCGGGGACTCCGACCTCGCGCAGGGCGCGGCGCAGCAGGTAGGTCTTCGTCCGACGCTTGCCGGCGTGCTGGACCAGGATCTCCTCGGGACGCTTGGCGGTCACCGCGCCCGCCTTGCCTCGCTGGTGCGCCTGCCCGAGGAAGTGCTCGGTCGACAGGTCCTCCTCGGCGATCCACTGACGCAAAAGCGCGCGTTGCGTCCCGCTGTTGGGGCGCCCCATGGCGCGTAGCGCCCCAGCGATGGACACCGATTCGGCGACAGCCGTGCACAACTCCTCGGTTGTCGGGCGAGGCAACCTGCACCGGCGGCTGAAATGGGAGACGTCGATGCCGAAGTGAGCGAAGCGCCTCAACAGGTAGCGATCGAACTTGTCGTAGGGGTTGGTGCCGAGGAAGGCGATGACCTCGTCGACGCTGGAACACTGCGCGGCGGCTTCGGCCAGCCGCTCCCGGGTGTACTGCACGCCGCTGCTCATGAAGCCCTGCCTTTGCCCCGCCCCCTGTAACTGTCCGTTGTTGAGTGGCAGTCGGGGCACAGGAATCGCAGGTTCTCGATGCGGTTGTTGCGCCAATTGCCGTCGATGTGATCGACCTCCAAGGGGAGTGGGTGCCCTCGCCACATCGCGTCGGTGCCGCACAGGGCGCACCGATCCGACACGCCCGTGGTCGTCATCGCCCATCTGAGCCGATCACTCGGGATGCGCCGCGCCTGGCCGACCGGTTGTTCAACGAACAGAGCCTCCGGCGTTCGAGGCAGCCATGCCCTACCCCGCTGCGTCGGCACCTGGAAATGCGAGACATCGATTCCGTACGTCTTGATCCGCCGGCTGATGTGCAAGTGCTGGCCGCCGACGATCTCAAGTCCGAGGTAGCGCAGTACCTCGCACATGTTCGTCGACTCCGAAACTGCCTCCTGAAGGATTTCCCGTGTCCACTTCACCCCCTCCCGCTCGAAGTGCGACGTGTCCACGCCGAGCCTCCTCATCCGCTCCCGGATGTAATTCCGCGTCGAACTCCGCGGATCCACCCCCAACCCCACCAACGCCTCCGACAACGTCCGCGCCCCCCGAGCCGCTTCTTCCAGCCGCTCCTTGGTGTACGCACTGGCCCTCATGGAGCCCCCTCCGATCTCGGCCACCCGTTCGCAGCCTCGTACGGAGTAACGAACCGACTATCGGACAGTTACGCCCGAAATGCGGAACGGCTCGTACCGGAGGATCTCGGTACGAGCCGTGGGGCAGAACGGGAGAGGTCGGGTCAGATGCCCAGGTCCTTGATGATCTTGGCCACGTGGCCCGTCGCCCGGACGTTGTACAGGGCCCGTTCGACCTTGCCGGTCTCGTCCACGACGATCGTGGAGCGGATGACGCCCATGTAGGTCTTGCCGTAGTTCTTCTTCTCGCCGTACGCGGCGTAGGCCTCGGTGACCGTCTTCTCCGGGTCGGCCAGGAGCTTGACCCGCAGGGACTCCTTGTCCCGGAACTTCGCCAGCTTCTCGGGGCTGTCGGGGGAGATGCCGATCACGTCGTAGCCCGCGCCGGCCAGGAGGTCCAGGTTGTCGGTGAAGTCGCAGGCCTGCTTGGTGCAGCCGGGGGTCAGGGCCGCCGGGTAGAAGTAGACGATCACCTTTCGGCCCTTGTGGTCCGACAGGGAGACCGGCTTGCCGTCGGCGTCGGGGAGGGTGAAGGCGGGGGCCACGTCCCCGGGCTGGAGTCGCTCGCTCATCTCGCTAGCGTAACCGGGGGTCCTGACAGTGCGGCGGCGCGGAGAGCTGACAGACTGTCCGGAACAGTATCAGCGGACTTCGGAGGCCGAACGGTGGCGGAAACGTCGGACACCAGAACCCCGGCGCAGATCGAGGCGGACATCAGGGCCCGCCGCGAGCTGCTGGCCGAGACGCTCGACGAGATCGGGGTTCGGGTCCACCCGAAGACCATCGTCGGGGACGCGAAGGCCAAGGTCGTCTCCAACATCGACCACACGCTCGGACGCGCCTACGTCCAGGCCAACCGGGTGGTCAGTGAGGTCAGGGCGCAGTTCGTCGACGAGGAGGGCGCGCCCCGGCTGGAGCGCGTCGTGCCGGTCGCGGTGCTCGTCGTCGGGGTCGTCGGCCTCTTCGCCGTCGGCACCCGGCGTCGCAGGCGCTGACCCGGCGGCTCACGGACGCGGCGAAGGCAGGTAGGTTCGAGGCGTGAGCGCCAACAGAAACGACACCCCGCATGACGACAAGCTGCCCATCCGCATGCTGCACGACCGTGTTCTCGTGCGGCAGGACACGAGCGAGGGCGAGCGGCGTTCCGGTGGCGGGATCCTGATCCCCGCCACCGCGGCGGTCGGCCGCCGGCTGGCCTGGGCCGAGGTCGTCGCGGTGGGGCAGAACGTACGGACGGTGGAGCCCGGCGACCGGGTCCTGTTCGACCCGGAGGACCGCGCCGAGGTGGAGGTGCGCGGGATCGCCTACGTGCTGATGCGCGAGCGCGATCTGCACGCCGTGGCCGCCGACCGGTTCGAGGGATCCGAGGACTCGACCGGCCTCTACCTGTAGAGCCGGCCGTACCTGGGGACACGAAGCGGAAAGGGGCCGGTGACCATCGTCACCGGCTCCTTCCGTCGCTCCTTTGCTAGCTTGGAGAGGACCCCGACGAGACGCGCCGTACCGGGTAAGGGAAAAGACGACGCACCGCCGTTCGCTTTTCGTCTCTCGGAGGTGCTCCCCATGGCCTGGGTTCTGCTCGTCGTCGCCGGTCTGCTCGAGGTCGGCTGGTCGATCGGGATGAAGTACACCGACGGATTCACCCGTCCGGTGCCCAGCCTGTTCACCGGCGCCGGAATCGTCGCCAGCATGCTGCTGCTGTCGTACGCGGCCCGTTCCCTGCCCATCGGCACCGCCTACGGCGTATGGGTCGGCATCGGGGCGGCCGGTGCCGCGGTGGTCGGCATGGTGGTGCTGGGCGAGCCGGCGACCGCCGCCCGGATCTTCTTCGTCTGCCTGCTGCTGGTCGCCGTGGTGGGGCTCAAGGCGACCAGCGGGCACTGATCAGTCGGTTCCGAGGTCCACCGGTCAGTCGAATCCACGGGTCCACGACAGCGGGCCCACCGTCGTGCCGTCCCCCGTCGTGCCCTCCGTGGTCCCGCCGCCGGTGCTGGTGTCGCCGGTGGTCCCGCCGTCCGTCGTACCGCCGGTGGCGGTGTCGCCGCCGGTCGTGGAGCCGTCGGTGGTGCCCCCCTCGGTGCCGCCGGTCGTCGTCCCGCCGTCCGTGCCGCCGGTCGTGGTGGAGCCGTCCGTGGTGGCGCCGCCGCCGGTCTGGCCCTGGGTCTGCCCCTCGGTCGCGCCCGGGGTCTGGCCGCCGGAGTCCTCGCCGCCGGTCGGCGTACCGCCGTCGTCCGGCTCGTCCGTGCCGGGGTCCGCGGACGGATCGGCGGGCGGCGCCTGGATGACGTCGGCGCCCTCCTGGAGTTCGAGGTCGAAGTCGGTGACCGGCTCGCCCTTCAGGGCGTCCTCGGTGAACTGCGCCCAGATCTCCGCGGGCGCCCCGCCGCCGTTGATCCGCGGCAGGCCCATCACGTTGTACAGCGACTTGTGCTCGGCGGTGACCGGGTCCTGGCCCATCACGGCGACGACGGTGGCGAGGTCGGGGGTGTAGCCCGCGAACCAGGCGGCCTGGTCCTTCTCCGCCGTGCCCGTCTTGCCGGCCGCCGGACGGCCCGCGGCCTGCGCGGCGGTAGCGGTGCCGTTCTGGACCACGCTCCGCAGGACGGAGGTCGTGGTGTCCGCGGCCGCCCGGCTGACGACCTGGGAGGTCTTGCGCTTGGGCAGGTCGACGACGTCCTGGCCGTCCTTGGTGATCCGCTCGATCATCGTGTACGTGCCGTGCTTGCCGTGGTTCGCGAGCGTCGCGTACGCCTCCGCCATGTCCAGCACGCTGGCCGTGGCGACGCCGAGCGAGATCGACGGGTACGGCTCCAGGTCCGGGGTGCTCGCGGGCAGGCCCAGGTCGATCGCGGTCTGCTCGATCTTCTCGGGGCCGACGTCCACCGCCATCTGCGCGTACACCGAGTTCACCGACTTGTCGGTGGCCTGGCGGACGGTGATGTCGCCGTAGTCGACGTAGTCCTCGTTCTCCGGGGCGTAGGTCTCGCCGGTCCAGCCCTGCACCGGGCGCTCGTTGGTGCCGTCGTAGATCGTGTTCGGGGTGATCGGGCGGCCGTCCTGGGTGGTGGAGTCGTTCTCGACGGCCGAGGTGAAGACGAACGGCTTGAAGGTGGAGCCGACCTGGAAGTCGCGGCGCGCGGCGTTCGGCGTGTACTGCTTCACGTAGTCGATGCCGTTGTACATCGCCACGACCTTGCCGGTCTTCGGGTCGATGGCCGCGCCGCCCGCGCGGACGTAGGAGTCGACCTTGCGGGCCTTGGGGTCGAGCTTGTCCATCAGCTTGTCGTTGACGGCGTCGACGAAGGCGTCCTGCTTGTCCTTGTGGAGTGTGGTGGTGATGCGGTAACCGCCGGCCTCCAGCTGCTCCTTGTCGACGATCTTGTTGGTGACGAGGTAGTCCTTGACGATCTGGACGACGTAACCGCGCTGCCCGGACAGGTTGGTGGAGACCGTCGCCTCCTTCGGCATCGGGAACTTCAGGCCCGCCCGCTTCGACTCGCTCAGCCAGCCCTCCTTGACCATGCCGTCGAGCACGTAGTTCCAACGGGCCTGCGCCGCGGCCTTGTTCTCCGGGTGGGCGACGACGTCGTACTCGCTGGGCGCGTTGAGCAGGGCGGCGAGGTAGGCGCCCTGGGCGGCGGTGAGTTCGGCGGCGTCGATGCCGTAGTAGGCCTGCGCCGCGGCCTGGATGCCGTAGGCGTTGCGGCCGAAGTAGCTGGTGTTGAGGTAGCCCTCGAGGATCTGGTCCTTGGACTCCGTGCGGTCCAGCTTGATCGAGATGAAGAACTCCTTCACCTTGCGCGAGACCGTCTGATCCTGCGCGAGGTAGTAGTTCTTCACGTACTGCTGGGTGATCGTGGAGCCGGACTGCTTGCCCTTGCCGGTGGCGGTGTTCCAGCCGGCGCGCACCATCGCCTTGGGGTCGATGGCGGACTCGCTGTAGAAGTCGCGGTCCTCGGCGGCCAGTACGGCGAACCGGGCGGGCTTGGAGATCTGCGCGAGGGTGACGTTCTCCCGGTTGACCTCGCCGTCACGGGCGAGCTGGCTGCCGTCGGCGTACAGGAAGACGTTGCTCTGCTTGGTCGCGAGCGCGTTGGCCGGAGGGATCTTGACCATCGAGTAGCCGAGGAAGAACAGGCCGGCCAGGAGCAGCACGCCGACGACGAAGGTGCCGAGCACCATCCGCCAGGTAGGGATCAGCCGGCGCCAGCCGGTGCGCCTCGGCCGCTTGGCCTTCTCGGTCGGCTGTGGTGCCTGCGGCTGCGGCTCGTCGCTCATCTAGTGCCAGGACTCCTGTTTCGCGTCGTACGTTCCCGTACGACCTCCTACGCGTTCTGCGCCCCCTGTTGAAGACTCTCGCACCATGCGTTCCGTTCCCGGATCACGGCACGCTTCGGCAACGGAAAATGCGTGGCGTGCGTCACCACCTGCGTACTAGGCTCCGGCGCTTCGGTGTCCGGCGGCCCGAGGAGGGTGGTGGCGGTGGGGTCCGCACGGTTGTACGCGGCCGTCGCGGCGGGAGGATTCCGACGGTACGCGACCTATCGGGCGGCGACCGCCGCCGGAGTGTTCACCAACACCGTCTTCGGTGTGATCCTCGTCTACACCTACCTCGCGCTGTGGGACGAGAGACCACACCTCGGGGGGTACGACCAGACACAGGCCGTCACCTACGCGTGGCTCGGTCAGGCCCTGTTCTCGACGCTCGCGATCCAGGGCGGCGGCGCCGAGCGGGAGCTGATGGCCCGCATCCGCACCGGCGAGATCGCGGTCGATCTGTACCGTCCCGCCGACCTCCAACTGTGGTGGCTGGCGGGCGACTTGGGCCGGTCCGTCTTCCAACTGCTGGGCCGAGGAGTGATCCCCTTCGCCTTCGGTGCGCTGTTCTTCCCGATGGCGCTGCCGACCGACGCGACGGTCTGGTTCTCCTTCCTGGTCGCGATCGGGCTGGCGATGGTGGTCAGCTTCGGGATCCGCTACCTCGCCGCGCTGACGATGTTCTGGCTGATGGACGACCGGGGCATCAGCCAGACCCTGATGATCACGGGCGTCTTCTGCTCCGGCATGACCCTTCCGCTGAACGCCTTTCCCGACCCGCTCGGCGACATCGTGCGGACGCTGCCGTGGGCGGCGCAGCTGCAGATGCCGGCGGACGTGCTGATGGGGGAGGTCTCGCCCTGGGACGCGTACGCCTTCCAGGCGGCCTGGGCGGTGGTGCTGCTGGCGGCCGGGCGGCTGCTGCAGACCGTGGCGACACGACGGGTGGTGGTCCAGGGTGGCTGATCCCTTCCCGGGCTCCCGGCTGACCGAGGGCGTGCGCGCGTACGGGCTGATCGCCGGGATGTGGATCAGGGCGTCGATGACCTACCGCACGTCCTTCGTGCTCACGGTGATCGGCAACCTGCTGATCACCGCGATGGACTTCGTCGCGATCCTGCTGATGTTCTCGCAGGTCGACTCGCTCGGCGGCTGGACCCTGCCGGAGGTCGCCCTGCTGTACGGGCTGTGCGGTGCCGCCTTCGGCCTCGCCGACCTGGTGTTCGGCTCGGTGGAGGGGCTCGGCGCCCGGATCCGCGACGGCTCCTTCGACACGCTGCTGGTGCGGCCCGCGCCGGTGCTCGCCCAGGTGGGCGCCGACCGCTTCCCGCTGCGCCGCCTGGGCCGGGTCGCCCAGAGCACGGCGGTGCTGGGCTGGGCGCTGTTCGCGGTGGACGTCGACTGGACCGTGGCGGAGGTGCTGCTGGTGCCGGTGACGGTGGCGAGCGGCGCGGTGATCTTCGGCTCGGTGTTCGTGGCGGGGTCGGCCTTCCAGTTCGTGGCGCAGGACGCGGCCGAGGTGCAGAACGCGTTCACCTACGGCGGCGCCACGCTGCTGCAGTATCCGCCCACCGTGTTCGGGACCGAGCTGCTGCGCGGGGTGACCTTCGTGCTGCCGCTCGCCTTCGTCAACTGGGTGCCGGCGGCCTATGTGTTGGGGCGGCCGTATCCGCTGGACCTGCCGGAGTGGGCCGCCTTCGCGCCGCCGGTCGTCGCGGCGGGGTTCTGCGGCCTCGCGGGACTCGCCTGGCGGGCGGGGCTGCGGTCGTATCGGAGTACGGGGAGTTGAGGACCGGGGTGACCGGTGTGTTCATCGAACTGGACGGTGTCGAGAAGGTCTTCGACGTGCGCAGGAAGACCGGGTTCCTGAAGCGGGAGCGGCGGCAAGTGCGGGCGGTCGACTCGATCTCCTTCACGGTGGCGCGGGGCGAGATGGTCGGGTACATCGGCCCGAACGGCGCGGGCAAGTCGACGACGATCAAGATGCTGACCGGGATTCTCACGCCGAGCGGAGGGCGGCTGCGGGTCGCCGGGATCGACCCCTCGCGCGAGCGGACGAGGCTCGCGCACCGGATCGGCGTGGTCTTCGGCCAGCGCACCACGCTGTGGTGGGACCTGCCGCTCATCGATTCCTACCGGCTGATGCACCGCATGTACCGGATCCCGGCGGCCCGCTACCGGGAGAACCTGGACCGGTGTGTCCAATTGCTGGAGCTGGAGGACCTGTTGGAGGTCCCGGTACGGCAACTCTCCCTCGGCCAGCGGATGCGCGGGGACATCGCGGCGGCGCTGCTGCACGACCCGGAGGTGCTGTACCTGGACGAGCCGACGATCGGCCTGGACGTGATCTCGAAGGCGAAGGTCCGCGAGTTCCTGCGGGAGTTGAACACCGACCGCGGCACGACGGTGCTGCTGACCACGCACGACCTCCAGGACATCGAGCAGCTCTGCTCCCGGGTGATGGTCATCGACCACGGACGGATGGTCTACGACGGCTCGCTCACCGGCCTGCACGAGGTGGGCGGCGGCGAGCGCACCCTGGTGGTGGACCTGGAACGGGAGCTGCCACCGATCGAGGCGGGCCCGTCGGCGAGGGTGGTGAAGGTGGAGGGCCCGAGGCAGTGGCTGGCGTTCCCGGCGGGGGAGTCGGCGGCGGGCCTCGTGGCCAGGATCGCGGCGGAGTACCCCCTGGTCGACCTCTCGGTGCGCGAGCCGGACATCGAGGCGGTGATCGCGCGCATGTACGCGGACCGGGCGACGGCGTAGCACGGGGCGGTGCACGGCAGGGGCCATGGGCTGCAGGGTCGGTGGACGGCAGGGGCCGTGGGCTGCAGGGTCGGTGGACGGCAGGGGCCGTGGGCTGCAGGGTCGGTGGACGGCAGGGGCCG
>NZ_JBSFOK010000006.1:42764-88558 GCF_053587635.1 Streptomyces sp. NPDC003635
TGGGCTGCAGGGTCGGTGGACGGCAGGGGCCGTGGGCTGCAGGGTCGGTGGACGGCAGGGGCCGTGGGCTGCAGGGTCGGTGGACGGCAGGGGCCATGGGCTGCAGGGGCGGTGGACGGGCAGGAGCCGTGGGCTGCAGGGGCGGTGGACGGGCAGGGTCGGTGGACGGCAGTGTCGGTGGCCCGCAGGGGCAAGTCGACGGCGCGGCGGGGGGCGTCGACGACTCGGCACTGTGCGGACGCGGCGACCGCATAGTGCCGGGCCCTTGGAACTCGTAGGCTGAACGCATGACCGAAGAACTCCCTGAGCTTCGAGCATCCGACGCCGACCGTGAGCGGGTCGCCGACATCCTGCGGGAAGCCCTCGCCGAGGGCCGGCTCGACATGGAGGAGTTCGGGGAACGGCTGGACGCGACCTACAAGGCACGGACGTACGGGGAACTGAACCCGATCACCCGCGACCTTCCGGTGGCGGTTTCCGTGAACCTGGTCAAGGGCCCTGAGGGGAACGGCGGTTGGGCGAGCCGCATCACGGGCGGCGAGGGCTCCTCCACGCTCGGGATCGCGGTGATGTCCGGGTTCGAGCGCAAGGGCCGCTGGACCGCCCCGCGCCGCTTCAACTGCTTCGCCTTCTGGGGCGGCGGGGAGATCGACCTGCGCGAGGCGAACTTCGCGGACCGCGAGATCGTGATCAACTGCGTGGCGATCATGGGCGGCCTGAATGTGATCGTGCCGCCCGGCGTCGAGGTGGCGACCCGCGGCATCGGCATCATGGGCGGCTTCGACCAGTCCGAGGACGGCGTCCCCGGCGAACCCGACGCCCCACGCGTGATCATCACCGGCTTCGCCTTCTGGGGCGGCGTGGGCGTGGAACGCAAGGTCACCAAGGCGGAACGCCAACGACTCCGCGAGGAACGCCGCCAGGAGAAACTGGAACGCAGGACGTCACGTCACGCGCTGCACGAGCGGCGGAGGGACGAGGAGGACTGACGGCGCCGGTCACAGCTCCGCCGGTGCCGAGCCCTTCAGGGTCTTCAGGTCGAAGGACTCGGCCATCCGCTCGTAGCCCCGGTCACTGGGGTGCAGATGGTCGCCCGAGTCGTAGTCGCCGCGGAGCTTGCGGGGGTTGTACGGGTCCCGCAGGGCCTCGTCGAAGTCGGCGACGCCGTCGAAGACCCGGCCGGAGCGGATCTCCGCGTTGATCCGCTGCCGCACCGCCTCGCGTTCCGCCGTATAGCCGCGGTGTCCCTGGAACGGCATCAGCGTCGCGCCGATCACCTTCAGGCCCCGCGCGTGGGCCTGGCGGACCATGACGCGCAGGCCCTCCAGAATGCGCTCCGGGTCCGCCAGCTGCGGGTTGCGGAGGATGTCGTTGACGCCCAGGGCGATGACCACGACCTTGACGTTCGTGCGGTTCAGCACGTCCCGGCCGAAGCGGTCCAGGCCGCTCGGGTTGTCCGCCGGGCGCCCGAGCCCTCCGACGAGGATCTGGTTGCCGCTGATCCCCTGGTTCACCACGCTGTAGCGCGGCAGGTCCTCCCCGGCCGCGAGCGCCGTGCGCAGTCGCAGCGAAAGCACGTCCGTCCAGCGGCGGTTGGCCCCCGACGTGGAGGTGATGCCGTCGGTCAGCGAGTCGCCCAGCACGACCACCGTGCCGTCCGAGTCCTTGCTCAGCACGTCCAGGGCCGTCAGATAGCGCCAGTACCCCACCTCCTCCGTGAACGCCGCCCCGGTCACGTCCTCGGTCCGGTCGCCCCGGGCGACGTAGGAGGCCTGCCGGGCGTGCGGGTGGTAGGTGACCGGGCCGGAGCGGGTCGGGGAGTACGTCGTGACCAGCACGTCCGCGTCCGCCGGGACGCCGACGCGGACCGCGTCGCTCATGACCTGCCCGCCGGGCGGGATCACGACCGTCGTGTTGCCCCCGAAGGTCAGCCGGCGCATCGTCTGCGTCACGGCCGCGGCGGTGTCGCTGCCCGCCGCCACGGCGATCGAGGTGTGCGTGATCGTCAACGGGGACGTGCCGTAGAGATTGGAAAGCGTGATCCGGGCACTCGTACCACCGACGCTGGTGTGGACGACGTTGCGGACCGAGCGGCCCGCCATCCCCTCCGTCTCGGTGCCGGGCTCGGCGGCGGCCGGCGAGGTCGACCAGGTGCCGACCCAGGTGCCGGTGGAGACCGGTGCGGCGGGGTTGCGCGGGGTGTTCCCGCTGGCCAGGGTGGACTCCTGGCCGCTGCCGTCGTCGGCGGCGACTCCTACGTAGATCGCCGCGGACAGTCCCACGATCAGGGCGACGATGGCGGAAAGCAGGGCATAACCGTGACGCCTGGTCATGCGGTGCGTGTCTCCTCGGGCAATGGGAGCCCGAGGCTCCGATGTGATCACCTCATGATGCGCCATGAGGCAGGGAGGGCCTGAACAGACCCCCCATTGGGCCGTGGAGTTCCCCATGGTGCTCCCCCCACCGGACAGACGCCGGGAACTCTCGTTTCGTTCCAGGAGTCGGTCAGGAAGGGACAATATGTACGGGGAGTGTGAACGGGTGGAGCGGATGGAACGATCGAAAACGGGCGAAACGGAAGCGACGGACGTAGGGCAGCATGCCCGGCGGGGCACTCCGGCGAACCCTGCCGGGGGCCGGTCCAACCCTGCCGGAGCACGACTTGACCCCGCCGGAGGGTCGGGCAGGGGCGTCCCCGCCGCCGCCGTCCGCGCGATGACCACCTTCAGCGCCGCCGACGAGGAGAAACAGCGCGGCGTACGCCGGATGAAGCTCACCGCGACCGGCCTGCTGCTCTTCGTGGCACTGATCTACGTCCTCGCCAAGTGGGCGTCGAATGAGGGCGCCGGTGCCTGGGCCGGCTATGTCGCCGCGGCGGCCGAGGCCGGCATGGTCGGCGCGCTGGCCGACTGGTTCGCCGTCACCGCCCTGTTCCGCCACCCCCTGGGCATCCCCATCCCGCACACCGCGATCATCCCGACCAAGAAGGATCAGCTGGGCGTCTCCCTGGGCGAGTTCGTCGGCGAGAACTTCCTCTCCGAGGCCGTCGTACGGCAGCGGCTGCGCGCCGTCGGCATCGGCAGCCGGCTCGGCGCCTGGCTCGCCGACCCCGAGCACGCCGACCGGGTCACCGCCGAGGTGTCGGCCGCGCTGCGCGGCGCGCTGACCGTGCTGCGGGACCAGGACGTGCAGGCGGTCGTCGGCGAGGCGATCACCCGGCGGGCCGACGCCCAGGAGATCGGGCCCGGCATCGGCAAGATGCTGGAGAAGGTGGTGGCCGACGGCGGCCACAAGCGGGTCGTCGACCTCGTCGTCTCCCGGGCGCACGACTGGCTGGTGCTGCACGACGAGCAGGTCATGGACGCCGTCCAGGGCGGAGCGCCCGGATGGACCCCGCGCTTCGTGGACAAGCGGGTCGGTGAGCGCGTCTACAAGGAGCTGCTGCGCTTCGTCACCGAGATGCGCGACATGCCCTCCCACCCGGCCCGCGGCGCCCTCGACCGCTTCCTCACCGACTTCGCCTCCGACCTCCAGTCCGACACCGACACCCGGGCGCGCGTCGAGCGGCTCAAGGGCGAGGTGCTCGGCCGCGGCGAGGTCCAGGACCTGATCGCCTCCGCCTGGACCGCCGTACGATCCATGATCGTCTCGGCGGCGGAGGACGAGCGCAGCGAGCTGCGGTTGCGGCTGCGGGCCTCGCTGCTGTCGCTGGGCGCGCGGATGGCCGTGGAGCCCAAGCTCCAGAGCAAGGTCGACAGCTGGGTGGAGGGCGCCGCGGTGTACGTCGTCACGACCTACCGCAAGGAGATCACCTCCCTGATCACGGACACCGTGGCGAGCTGGGACGCAGAGCACACGACCCGGAAGATCGAGGCGCACATCGGCCGTGACCTGCAGTTCATCCGGATCAACGGCACGGTCGTCGGTTCGCTGGCCGGACTGCTGATCTACACGGTGTCGCGAGCGCTGGGGGCGTAATCCCTGATGAGCGGGGCACCCGCCAGGGGTTCCGCTTGTCCGGAGGGAGCCGTGCCCATGACAGCAGCAGCGTCCGAGCCGGTGCCGGGAACCACCGGCACCGTCACCACCGCCGTACCGGCCCGCCTGGACCGGCTGCCGTGGTCGCGCTGGCACTGGATGATCGTCATCGGTCTGGGCACCGTGTGGATCCTGGACGGCCTCGAAGTCACCATCGTCGGCAATGTCGCCGGCCGCCTCGCCGAGGAGGGCAGCGGCCTCGACATCACCTCCGCCCAGGTCACGGGCCTGGCCGCCGCGCTGTACGTGGCTGGCGCCTGCGTCGGCGCCCTCTTCTTCGGCCGGCTGACGGACCGCTACGGCCGTAAGAAGCTGTTCATGGTGACGCTCGCCGTGTACCTGGCGGCGACCGCGATGACCGCCCTGTCCTTCGAGTCCTGGTGGTTCTTCCTCTTCCGGTTCCTCACCGGCTTCGGCATCGGCGGCGAGTACGCGGCCATCAACTCGGCGATCGACGAGCTGATCCCCTCCCTCTACCGGGGCCGCGTCGACCTGATCATCAACGGCAGCTACTGGCTCGGCGCGGTCGGCGGAGCCCTGCTGTCCATCGTGATGCTGGACACCGCGATCTTCCCCAAGGACCTCGGCTGGCGGCTGAGCTTCGCCCTCGGCGTCGTCCTCGGCCTGGTCATCCTCCTCGTGCGCCGGCACGTCCCCGAGAGTCCACGCTGGCAGTTCATCCACGGCCGCGGCGAGGACGCCGAGGAACTGGTGACGAAGGTCGAGCACGAGATCGAGCGGGAGAAGGGCGAGCCGCTGCCGCCCGCGCGCGGCGAGATCACCATCCAGCAGCGCAAGAGCATCGGCTTCGGCCTGATCGCCCGCACGGTCTTCGGGCAGTACCCGCGCCGCGCCACGCTCGGCCTCGCCCTCTTCATCGGTCAGGCGTTCCTCTACAACGCCATCACCTTCGGCTTCGGCGCCATCCTGACGACCTTCTACGACGTCCCGCCCGGCCGCACCGGCTACTACTTCGCCGTCATCGCCGCCGGGAACTTCCTCGGCCCGCTGCTGCTCGGCAAGCTCTTCGACACCCTCGGCCGACGCATCATGATCAGCTCGACCTATCTGCTCTCCGGCGTGCTGCTCTTCGGCACGGCGTGGCTCTTCGACCGCGGCTCGCTGAGCGCGACGACCCTGACGGCCTGCTGGTGCGCGGTGCTCTTCTTCGCCTCGGCCGGCGCCTCCAGCGCGTACCTCACCGTCTCCGAGGTCTTCCCGATGGAGACCCGGGCGATGGCCATCGCCTTCTTCTACGCCCTCGGCACCGCCGCCGGCGGCATCAGCGGCCCGCTGATCTTCGCGGACCTCACGGAGTCGGGCGTCGTCGGGGACACCGTGCTCGCCTTCCAGATCGGGGCCGGGCTGATGTGCGCGGCGGGCCTGGTGGCGGCGTTCCTCGCGGTGCGCGCGGAACGGCGGTCGCTGGAGGACATCGCGACGCCGCTGTCGGCGGTGGGCGCCAAGGCCTCGCACAAGGTGGCGTGAACGGGCCCCAACTCCCGTATGGCACAGGTCACATGTGACCGTGTCACACAGGCGCGAGCCCTCCCGTCATAGGGGTGTACGCACCTACGACGGACAAGGAGCCCACCATGGAAGCCCGCCTGAACCTCTTCGAGAACCCCGCCCTCGCCAAGGTCTTCCGGCACATCAACTCCGCCGGCAAGGCGGTGTCGGACCTCGCGGTGCCGCAGTCCACCCTGGAGCTCGTGAAGATCCGCGCCAGCCAGATCAACGGCTGCGGCTTCTGCACCGACATGCACGTCAAGGACGCCGCCGCGGCCGGGGAGACCCCGCAGCGCCTCCACCTGGTCGCCGCCTGGCGCGAGGCCAAGGTCTTCACCGAGGCGGAGCGCGCCGCGCTGGAACTGACCGAGGAGGGCACCCGCATCGCCGACGCGGCGGGCGGGGTCCCGGACGCGGTCTGGGAGAACGCCGCCAAGCACTACGACGAGGAGCAGCTGGCGGCGCTGGTCGCGATGATCGCGCTGATCAACGCGTACAACCGGTTCAACGTCATCGTGCAGCAGCCCGCGGGGGACTACCAGCCCGGTATGTTCGGCTGACCAGCTCCGTCGACCCACGTCCGGAAACCGAGGGGCCGTAGATGACCATCCGCAGGATCGTCCCCAACGTCGAGGTCGGCTCGCCGGAGGCGCTGGACACGAACCGCGCCTTCTACGGCTTGCTCGGCTTCGAGGAGGTCATGAACATGGGCTGGGTGGCGACTCTGGCCTCACCGGCCAACCCCACGGCCCAGATCAGCTTCTTCACCGAGGAACGCACCGGCCCGGTCGTCCCCGACCTCAGCGTGGAGGTCGAGGACGTGGACACGGCGTACGCCCAGGTCCTGGCCTCGGGCGCGGAGATCGTACGGGAGCTGCGGGACGAGGAGTGGGGCGTACGGCGCTTCTTCGTCCGCGATCCGAACGGGCGCGTGGTGAATGTGCTGACGCACGCGCGCTGAGCGCCGAGCGCCTGGGTTGGTGCCGACGTCAGGTGCTGAGGTCCGGTGCTGACGTCGGGTGTCAGCGCCGGGTGTCAGTGACTGGCCTGAGGTGTCGGCGTAAGGCGCAGCGCCAGCCGTCAGGCGTTGCGGTCGGCCACGGCCCAGGAGGCGAGCGCCACGGCGCCGGCGACGCCGAACACGGCCGGCCAGGCGCCGACCTTCTTGGCCAGCGGGTGCGAGCCGGCGAAGGCGGCGACGTACGCGGCTGTCAGCGCACCCGCGGCCGGCCCGCCCGCCCGCTCCCGCCACTGCTGCGCCGCGGCCGCCCCCGCGGCGGCCAGCACGGCCCCGCCCAGCGGCCGCTTCTTCGTCCACCGGGCCACGCCGTACCCGCCGACGAGCCCGCCCGCTGCGATGACCGCACTGGGAATCTTCGCCATGTCTGCCTGCCTCCTGGTTGCGTGCCCGCTGGGCTTGCGTGCCTGATGGGAAGAGGCTAATCGTCGGGCTCGACGATCACTCGAGCCCCCTGGAGAGCACAGGCGTGACGCTGCACCGGCACTTCACCACCCCTGACGGCACCCGCATCGCGTACCGCGACCACGGCCCGCACGACACCCCGGCGGCGATCCTGCTCCTTCACGGCCTCGCGGGCCACCAGGGCGAGTGGGACGACCTGACGACCCGCCTGCTCTGCGACGGCCACCGCGTGGTGACGTACGACGCCCGCGGCCACGGCGCGAGCACACGCCGCCCGCCGACGGTTACCAGGGAGGCGTGCGTAGGGGACGCGGCAGCGCTGATCGACCACCTGTCGCTGTCCCCCGTAACCCTGATCGGCCAGTCCCTGGGCGGTCATACGGCGATGCTGCTGGCGTCGGCCCGCCCGGATTTGGTGTCGGCGCTGGTCCTGATCGAGGCGGGCCCGGAACGTGCTGCCGAGGACACCCCCGCGCGGATAGGGGAGTGGCTGGACAGCTGGCCGAAGCCGTTCGCGTCCTTCGAGGCGGCCAGGGACTTCCTGGGTCATGAGGCATGGGCGAGAGGCCTGGAGGAGCGGGCGGACGGCTGGTGGCCGAGGGTGGACCGGGACGTGATGGTGGCGATGATCACGACCCTGACGAGGAGGGACTACTGGCGGGAGTGGCGCGGTATGACGACCCCCACCTTGCTGCTCCGGGGCGAGAACGGCTGGATGCCGGAGGAGGAGGCCAGGACGATGACGGCCACGCGTCCGACGGCGGTGCTGCGCACGATCCCGGCGGCCGCCCACGACGTACACCTGGACCAGCCGGAACGACTGCACGCGGAGGTGAGGGACTTCCTGGCCGAGCACACCGGGAAGGCCGCCGGACAGACACGGTGACCTCGTCTTATGCCCCCTGCGACGGTGGCGGCGGTCCGGAGGGTGCAGGATGGGGGGTATGACGACCAAGGTCTATTTCGACATCACCATCAACGACAAGCCCGAGGGGCGCATCACCTTCAACCTCTTCGACGACGTCGTCCCGAAGACGGCTGAGAACTTCCGCGCCCTGGCCACGGGCGAGAAGGGCTTCGGCTACGCCGGTTCCTCCTTCCACCGTGTCATCCCGGAGTTCATGCTCCAGGGCGGCGACTTCACCGCCGGCAACGGCACGGGCGGCAAGAGCATCTACGGCGAGAAGTTCGCCGACGAGAACTTCAAGCTCAAGCACGACCGCCCCGGCCTGCTCTCCATGGCCAACGCGGGCCCGAACACCAACGGCTCCCAGTTCTTCATCACGACGGTCGTGACGGGCTGGCTGGACGGCAAGCACGTCGTCTTCGGCGAGGTCGCGGACGAGTCGAGCATGGCGCTCGTGAAGAAGATCGAGTCCCTGGGCTCGCGAAGCGGCGCCACGTCCGCCAAGATCACGATCTCGGAGTCGGGCCAGCTCTGACGCGTTGCGGGGGTCGGGGCGCAAGGTGTTTGCGCCCCGGCCACGTTCGTATCGACGATCACCGGCCACGACATCGCTCCCCTTCTGGAGCAGCCGCTGACTCTCGTTCCGCTCCTTTCTGGGCCATCGATAGCCTGCCTCAATGATTCGAGAGGCGGTCTTCGACGTCGGTGAGTGCCTCATGGACGAGACCCGCGAGTACGCGACCTGGGCTGACTGGCTGGGCGTCCCGAGGCACACCTTTCACGCGATGTTCGGCACGGTCATCGCCCAAGGGCGCGACTACCGGGAGACTTTCCAGGAATTCCGGCCAGGGTTCGACCTCTGCCTGGAGCGCGAGAAGCGTGCTGCGGCGGGGCAGGCGGAGACTTTCGGCGAAACGGATCTGTACGCCGACGTTCGTCCGGCCCTGACGGAGCTCCGGGCCACAGGGCTGTGGCTCGGCATCGCCGGAAACCAGACTGTAAACGCGGGCCGGATCCTGCGGCAGCTCTTCTCCCACGACGTCGACCTGATCGGCACGTCCGATGACTGGGGTGCCGGCAAGCCCAGCCCTGAGTTCTTCAAACGCGTCGCTGCTGCGGTCCCGTTCGAGGTCGACGAGATCCTCTACGTCGGCGATCGCTGCGACAACGACATCCGCCCGGCGCGAGAGGCGGGCATGAGGACCGCGCTGGTCCATCGTGGACCGTGGGCCACCATCCAGTGGCACAGCCCAGAGGCGATGGAACTGCCCTCTTTCCAGGCGGACGATCTCAGGGAACTGGTCAGCCATGTCCGCGAGTTCAACGGCACAGCGCACTGACGGTCGTCGACCACTCGTAGAGGCGGTCGTCGAGGGCGCGGACGCAGGGCTCATGCTGATGGGGAGCGAGGGCGCGGCGGACCTCGCGCGCGGTCCATGCCGGTGGCGTACCAATTGATGGCCAACTGGCCGAGGGCCTTGCCCGCGTACTCGCAGGCCAGCTCTGTATTCCCACACGCCGTCTCAACGGCCGCAAGATCGCCGTACACGACCGCGCGCTGCTTGTCCTCGCCGAGCCCCATCGACTCCGGGGCTGCCAGAAGGCTCTCGCGAGCCTGGGTAAGGCGCCCCGCCACCATCTGCGTGTTCCCTTTGAGGGCGGCCGGTGGGGCCGGGGAGAGCCAGTCCAGCCACTCCGGCGAGTCGCGCTCGTTGGCCGTCGTGAGGATGTCCTCGGCGTGCCCGATCAGGTTGAGAGCAGTGCGGGTGTTGCCGCATCTCGAGTCGCATTCGGCCTCCACGGCGTCGAGCCACGCAAGCCAACAGCCCAGTGCGCCCCTAACCACCCAGGCAGGCGTAAATAGCCGAAGCGACTGCCATTCCCAGGGGGATGGGTACCGCGTTTCCGATCTGCTTTGCGATCTCCGTCTTCGAACCGCACCACCGGAATTCTCGAGGGAATCCCTGGATTCGGGCGGCCTCGTAATGGGTGATCGGGCGGGGTTCCGTGGGATGGAGGTAACGACCCTTTTCCGGTTTGAAGAACTCGGTGCGGATGGTGACGGACGGCTCTCCGATACGAAGCCTGCCCATGACGTCGCCCGTGCCCGTCTTGTGATTGTCCCAGCTTTCTGTCGAGAGGTACTCGACGTCGGTCTTCACGCCCGCAGGTCTGGGTACCGTGTAAAAAGCGAAAGCGCCGTCTTCGCCCACCGTGTACCACTTTCCCTCCAGATCCTTGCGGTTCCCCCCCGGAGGGATGGCAAGGTAGCGAGCCACCGAGAGTTGCTTCGGCTGGCGCCTGAAGTGGAGATCCTCGGTGGTGAAGACGCCGGCAACATTAACGCCGATGTCTTCGATGTGCTCTTTCCCGCTGGGAAGTTCGGTCCCTGAGAGCGGGAGTTTTGAGGATTCCTCGAAGACTCCGTCCACGGCTTTCCAAAAGCGGGGTTCGGCACTGACGCCGTCGAGTGTCGGTGCCTGTGCATACGTGCTCTTCTTCGGACGGCGCCTGTGCGTCGGGGTCGGGTAGGACATCGCATGACCGTTGTCGATGTCCTTGCGGACACCGATGACGATGGTCCGCCGGCGTACTTGGACCGCGCCGTAATCCGCCGCGTTGAGGAGGTAGCGCTTGATCTTCTGCTCGTTCGTGTCGGCAGGTACGTGCCCTGGAGGGTCGACCAGTCGGTACTCGGCCAGTTGTCCGCCCGCCTCGACCTCGTTGAGCAGGTTGTGGAACTCATCCGACTTGAGGAAGCGGTCGACGTTCTCGATCACGAAGACCTTGGGGCGCACCTTCGCGACGATTCGTACGTATTCCTCCCACAGGCGGTTGCGCTCTACGCCCTTCTTGTTCCGGTTCAGGGCAGAAAAGCCCTGGCACGGAGGCCCGCCGACCACCACATCCGCGTGCAGGTCGTCCTCGGTCGGCTCCCACTTCTCGATGTCCCCGAGGTGTACGCGGGCGGCTGGAATCCGCTTGTCGAGCCGCCCTCTGCCGAAGTTGACCGCGTATGTGGCAGCCGCGGCCTCGTTGTGCTCGACCGCCGCGAGGCTTCGGAAAACAGGACCGCCGTCCTCCGCCCCGGCGGGCCGAAACTCGTGGAACCCCTGAGTGAAGCCACCGCAGCCCGAAAAAAGGTCGAGAACGGTGATCATCTTGAGGTCGTCGGGACGGTGCGCGCGCATGGGGTGATCTTAGCTTCGTAGAGCTGTTGCGATTGCCCGTCCGACAGCGGCGGCAAGTGGCGGGGGCATGGCGTGGCCGATCTGTCGGTAGCGGGACGTCTTGCCCCCGGCGAAGATCCACTCCTCCGGGATCGACTGAATCAGTGCCGCCTGCTCGACGGTCAGCTTGGGCATCTCCCCCGGGGGGAAATCCATCCCTGGCGGCTCGTCGCCGAGGCTGTTGCCGTTCACCCCCAGAGCGGCCCAGGCCTTTTTGCTCCCCGTGGGCCCAAGGTCGGCACCACCCCTTCGGTCGGAGCCACCTACGAGCGCAGGCGCCAGGCGGTCGGCCCTCTTGATCCACTCCTCTGCGGCCGGCCAGCCCCGCGAGGACATGGACGGGCCGAGCACCTGGCCCACGGTCGGGGTAGGGCTGTCTTCCGGTTCGGGCCAGGAGAACCGCGAGAAGTACGGTTCGGGCATGGCGACCATGAAGCTGCTCTTGCGGTTCTGCGGGACGCCAAAATCGGCGGCATTGAGAACTTTCCACGTCATGCGGTACCCACCTGCCGCAAGCTGGGCTCCCACCCAATCCCGGTCGACCGCGAACTCCGGACTCTCGGCCAGATCCGGGACGTTCTCCAAAAGGACGGCCCGCGGCCTCACCGCGCGGGCCAGCTCGATCGCGGCCCGGAGGACTTTGCGTTCCTCGGTGTCCTCATCGCGCCCGACGGTGGCCATGGACTTGACCCGTGGGAGGCCGCCGCTGAGGAGGTCGACGCCGATGATGTCCGGCCGCTCATGGACGGGGAAATGCATGAGGTCTATGCAGATGGTGTCCCATTCCGGCCTGTTCCGCCCAAGGGTGAAACACGCGTCGGCCTTGCTGTCGATGAGCACCACGGGGTCGAAACCGGCCTGCTCCAGACCGAGTGCCTGCGCGCCGCACCCGGCACAGATCTCGACGGAACGGAACCGAGGGGTCTCGACCGACTCCGCCAGGCGGGGATCCTGCGCAGGCGGCGTCGCGAGTGAAGTGGTGGGCGAAGCATCGACAACAGCGCTGCGCGTCGCGTCGCTCCCGGTGGGCGACGATGCGCGGCGCTGCGCATCGACGGACTCCTGGGCAACCGCCCGCAACTCGTCGTCCAAGGCGTGCTCCTCGATGCCGTCGAAGAGCACGAACGGGGCGAGCCGGAGCAACCGTTTGAGGAAGTCGCGAAGGGTCTCACGCTCGTTCAGGCCCTGAAGATCAAGGTCCCTCCAGACGCGGAGAATCGCGCGGACCATGTGAGGGCTTCCGCCGAGAGCGGCACGACGAGCGTAGATCTGGTCGAACGCAGCCTCCCCGAGGATCTTGAGCGCACTGTACGGCTCCGGATCATCCGAGGCCCGTACGAGCTGAGCGCGCCACCACAGGCGGCCGAAGACGTGGCGGGTGAGGTCGGTGCCGAGGACGCGGTCCTTCGGCGGCTGGGGATAGCGCCAGAACGCGACATCCGGGAGCACCACAAGGGCGAGGAAGGCCCAGACGTCCCGGGAGGCCGCCTCGGCGGGCACCATGCCCGTCTCGGCGTGCAGTTGGGCGGCGAGCCGAAGGTCGAATTCGGCGTTGTTTGCGCGGTCGGAGTCGTCGGGAAAGCCCGCACTCTTGGCGAGGTCGACAACCCCTGCGCGCAAATGGCGGAGTTGGGTGGTGGAGACCCTGTCCCCGCCGGTGGCCACGTACACGGCGGAATCGTGGGCGTATGCGACGCGACCGGCCAGTTCGGCGATCGACAGGTATCGGTATTCCTCGAAGAGCGGTTTGGCCTGCTCGGCGAGCAGTCGGGGAAAGAGGAAGCTCATCGTGACACCTCGAAGATCTTGACCGCCGCTTGCAGATCCGAGGCGAACAGGGCAGGTGACTGTCTTTGCCGCAGCCGGACATCCGTGATCAGCTGCCCCGGGAAAAGCCTGTCGAAGAGACTCAGCATGGTTGCGCCGAGCGAGCCGTCCGGGAAGTCGCCGTCCTCGATGAAGTCGTCGTCGGCCAAAGCGTGCTCGATCATGACCCGGGCGGCGTCCGCGTACACCGCGGAGAGGACGATCCGGTCGACCGGGCGGGGCTTTCCCGCGTTCTCGAACGCCGTGGCAGTGATGGTGTTTCGCTCGTTGACGAGCAGGAGCAGCGAACCCATGGTGGCGCTCTCCAGCCCGCCGCTGATCTGGAGGTGCCATGCGGCGTCGTCGGGGAACGACGTCAGTGAGAAATCGATCACCGCCATGGGGAACTGGGGGGCGTCGCCCTGCAGGCGCAATTCTTCCCGATCGCTCCACAGCACCGAGCCGGCACGGCGGGGCGAGGAGGGACGGGCGTCGAGACGGCGTTCGGCCAGAACCAGGGCGGTGTCGAGCGCGAGCAGGCCGCCGAGGTCCGCGCCACCCAGGACGATGTCGAACTCCGCGGTGATCGTGCCGCTGTCGATCAGGCGTGCGTGCTCTGCCGGCCCGCTGAGGCTGGAGCCGGTGGCCGTCCACACCACGGCAAGGGTGAGCGCCGCATCGGCTGGAAGTCCCGTTTGGGAGCGCGCACGGTCGAGATCGACGCTGACGGTCCTGCGCAGGCGCAGATCCATGTGGTAGTCCCAGTCCGGCAATGCCTCCGGCATCGGGACCTCTCCGTCCTCGGTGACCAGCCGCCACGGTTCGGCGCTGACAACATCCTCGGTCGGGACGCGGTATGGGAGGGCTCGGCGGGTCACGACTCCTTCACCGCCTCGACCTTGATGCCTATCTCGGTCATCGTGTCGGGGGCCGGCCGTACGAGCGCACGCCACACGGAATCGCCCCCTTCGATGACACAGGCATCGCCGCCGTGCAGACGGCCGTCGCCGTCCTCCCAGCCGACCAGAGCGGGCATGCGGGCTCCGATCGGCGGATCGGTCTCGCGCCCTCCTGTTCCGGGAAGTGTGACGGCTAGGTGGATGCGGACCCGCTGTGGACCCTCCGCGGGTAGGCGGAAGTCCTGGACGAGTAGTTCGTCGTCACCGCGATCCTCGTAGTACGGATCACCCACGTACTGCACCCGCGGACGCCGTCGTACGGCGACGGCGTCCGTCCCGCCGTTCTTCGAGCCGTACGACTCTCCGCCGGCACCGGCACCGGCATCGTCGGCGATGGATCCCTCCTGGCCTTTCGATGCCCTCTCCGAGGCGGAGCGGCCCGCAGCCGAACGGCGTGACCCCTCAACAGGCTTCAAGGCTTTTGTGTCGTTGCTGCCCGGATTGGAATAGGCCGTGGCGCCACCAATACCCCAGGCTCCGCCCACCAGCCCGGAGAAGAACGAACTGGCCGCACCCAGCGCCACGTTGGTCGCACCGGCGCGAGCGGTCCCGCCCAGTGACAGCATGTCGTTCAACGCTTCGCCGATGCGTTGGAACGTCGTCCGCACGAAGGTGCTCTCGGGTCTGTCCAGCGACTGCGGGTGCCAGGCGTCGTGCGTGGGTGGCTCAGCCTTCGCGTAGACCTCGTCCATGGCCTCGTCCGCGCGGAAGACCCCGGCATAACCCTGGTTCACGCTCGGCGGCCTCGGTCCCGGGTGATAGGTGACGACGAGTTCCGCAGGCCGCATCAGGCACACGTGGTGTACGACGTCCTCGATGTCGAGCATGCGCGACGCGCGGGTCGGTTCCACCGGAGGCATGATCCGCTTCACCAATCCGAGCCGACCGAGCTGCTGCCGCGGCTTCAAGCAGGCCAGAACGCTGCCCTCCGGTCCCGTCATCGCCTCGTACGCGGCCACGAACAGGGTCAGCGGACGGGTGTACCTGGGATCCGGCACAGGGTGGTCCACCCCGTCACAGGTGACGGAGAAGCGCATGGCCGGGTCCGTGCCCTCCGCGGAGATCATCTTCGGCCAGAGATGCCATGCCACGGTCTCGGCCAAGTACTCGGCTGCCAAGTCCGGTTCGAGGTCATCCAGATTGGGGTCGATGACGACGATCGTCGTCCCGGTCTCCTCCGGTGCGAAAGCCCGAAGTCCCAGACGTCGGGCAGCAGTCTCCGCCGCCGGGCCGATCAAGGGCTCGACGACGTCTCCCGAGGTGTCGCCCCACCAGTGCCGACCCGTGTATCGACGCTCCCCGTCGCTCTCCCGGGCGACGTAGCTTTTCCACAGGGTGCAGCCGATGAGCCGCGTCTCGTAACTGCCCTGAGACGTGCGGCATCGAGAGTGGACGAGGACGGTTCCGGATCTCGACAGCAGGTAGAAGATGCCTTTGCCGAAGCCGTACGTTCCCCCGCCGAGGGCGGTCTCCCGTGGCTCGCCTATGTTGCGGATGAAGGAGACGAAGTCGCGTTCGGGGCCCACGGCGTCGTCGGCGCGAGTGGGGCCGCCCAGCCCTCGGGTGCCGCGGTCGGAGACGGCGAGGAGGCGTGCTGGACGGTGCCTCAGCGTCTCGCGCAGCGGGAAGTGCTCCTCACTCATGGGCGCGCCGTCGAGGAGAAGCTCGCGCCACGCTCCGGCGTGCGCCGGGCCGACCGTCCACATGTCGATGCGGTAGTCGACCGGTTCGGCCAAGCCCTCGATACGGGCGTCCCAGCTGTTCTGAGCGGACTCGCGAACCAGGAGGGTGAGCAGGTCGAGTTCCGGGCGTCCGAGCTGGTTGCGGATGCCTTCGGCGGCACTGGCGCCTTCCGGCGGGTAGGGCTGGGAAAACCAACGAGGCTCGATCACGCGGGCTCCTGGACCAGATTCTCGATCATCCGGGACACCTGCTCGGGGGCCATCGGCGCGGGGTTCTCACCGGACAGGTCGATGGTGTACTCGACGTCCAGGACGGATATGGCCACGCCTGCGGTGGTCAGGGCCTCGCCGGTCAATCCGGGGAAGCCGGCGTCGACTCGATACCACCGCTCCTCACCGACCGCGAAGCAGACGTCTTCGTAGAGGTCTGCGTCGGCGAGACGGTAGCCGGCCATCGCAAGCTGTTCGAGCAGGGCTCCCTCGTCGTCGCACAACCGCAGGGCTTCGTTCACCGACTCCACGAGCCTGGTGCCCGCGCCGTTGGTGGTGGTGCGGTGCAGCCGGAACCAGGCCAGGCCGAGCGCTCCGCCGTCGGGAGCCTCGAGCTGGTCGAGTCCATGAATGCGCGGCCGTCGGCCCTCGCTGACGGTGCTCGCTTTCACTTCGACGGCGTTGGACGCAGTCGAGAAGTCGTGGCGGTGTCCCGTGGGCCCCCGCCAGATCCGGTGCGCACTCGGGTCCTTCGAGAGGAGACGGTTCAGCACGGTCAACTCCGCGAAGAGCCCGGCCAGTTCCTCCGGGCCCAATCGCGGGCCCTGCGTCCGGAACAGTGACCTCCAGCGGTCGAGCACCCTGTACAGAGCTTTGACGGGATTGTCTGGCACCTCGATGACCTCCGCCAGGACGTCCGCGCACAGTTCGGTGAACAGGTCGCTGAGGTCGTCGCGCAGGCAACCCAGATCTGCGTACGTCTGATAGGTCTCCGCGTCCTCCAGTGGACGTTTGCGCAGCCTGAGGACCGGCCCGTCCAGGCCGGTGCGAACCTTCATATGCGTGTGTATCGGGACCAAGAGGTGGCGGTGTCCGTCGTGGTCCACGGCCACCGCGAGGGGGCCGTTGCTGGTGGCGACGGACAGTTCCGCCACCCGCAGTCGACGCTCTCCCGTGGTCGGCTCGGCCTCCAGGGCGACCCAACGCTGCTCCACGAGGCCGCGGAACTCGTCCTCGCTCATGCGTCATCACCGTCGACGAGGCTGTAGTCCTCCTCCTCGATCTCGACACGCACGCCGGACAAGTCAGCGGAGATGTAGCTCGCCACAGTGCTGTCGCCGTTCTGCGGCTCGGGGAAGACCAGGCCGACACCGATCACGTGCTCCTCCGCGTTGAGCGGAGCACGGAGCTTCTTCGACGGGTCGGGCTCGGACACCTTGTCGATCGGGTACAGGACGAGCAGGCCGGTGTCCGGCAACTGCTTGTGCCGCTCCTCCATGATCTCCCCCTCCTTGAGCTTCCCGACGTCCCCGGCAAGGTCGATCGCCGCATCCCTGCGGCTCATCAGCGTTTTGATGTCCGCGAAGTCCGGGTCGGGGTTGGACAGGGCAAGGCGAGCGCGAGTGTTCAACCCGACGGCTACATGGGGAGCGAAGGCGAAATCCTCGCCCTTCCCTGCGGGGTTGCCCACGATGGCGACGTTCCAGCGCCCCAGAGAGCCGGCGCTGGTCACCCGCTTGCGGATGTAGTTGCTCATCAGCTCGGCGTCGTTCTCCGGAGACTTCTTGTGGAACTTGTAATTCGACAAGAAGTCGAGCACGAAGTCGTGCGGCACGTCACGGAAGACGTAGCGTCCGTCCGCGGCACGGGTCTCCACACGGCGCGCGTTGGCTACAGCGGATGCGACCAGCTTGCGTGCCGCATCGATGTTCCCTCTCAGCCACTCGGCGTTCGTGTGGAAGTAGTGGGTCTGGACCCGCTTGCCGCCGTAGGAGGATGCCGCCACGACCGCATCGCGCATCTTTGCTGCCGCGGTCACGCGCAGGGCGGGGTGCGTACGCAGGCGCACGGCGAAGGTGAGCGGGCTTTCGTCCTCGGTCATGTAGATGTCGATGTCTCGACGCATCTCGGTCTCTACTGTGGCCAAGTGCCGGAACCACTCGGCAAGTTCGTCGGTCATCCAGGTTCTCGGCAGGTCGGCGTATCCGTTCCGGAACCCGAACCATCGCCCCATCTGGAGCAGAGTGTCGTACGCCGAGACCGAGCGGACGAAGTAGCTGACGGACAGCCCTTCGAGGGTGAGTCCTCGCGACAGGGTGTTGCCGCCCACCGCAATCGCGACGACCGGGCCGTTCTCGTAGTCGAGCCTGTCCTCGCTGCTGGAGTTGTCCATGATGATGCGACAGCTGTCCAGTACCTCGGGCAGATGCGGAGCCAATTCCTCGAACGGCACCGTCGTCTCACCGAAGTCCTCGGCCGGGACGCGTGCGGTCTCCATCTCCCACAAGGCACGCAGCGCGGAGAGACGGTCCGGATTCCCCAACGACTCCGCCGCACGCTTGCGCAAAAATTCCAGAGGCCTTCTGAAGCTGTTGTGGACCGCGGTGTTGACGCTGGTGTGTATCAGCATCGTGTTGTGCGGGTTCCCCGTGCCGCGCACGCGGCGGGCTGCGGTGACCAGCCAAAAGTACTCGACGGCCCGGCTGAGGGTGTCGGTGATCTGCGGCTCGAAGCCGTCGATGTCGGCCCTGGTCCCAGGACGTACAAGAGGGACGTCATCCTCCGGTACCGAGCGGATCATGTCGTAGCCGTCGTCGACCTGCTCCGGATCCTCACCGTCGAGGGCGTAGCGACCGAAAAGGACTTCAGTACCGAAGTGCCCTGCAGGCTTAGGCAGGTTGACGACGAAGTCCTTTGGATACAGGTCCTCGGCGCTCGGGTCGATCAGCAGGTTCGCGAACGGGGACGCCGTGTATCCGACGTACGCTGACCGGGGCAGGTGGCTCATGATGCTCAGGATCAACGGATTGATCGACTTCGTCGCCACGGTGGCCTGGTCCGCCTCGTCGTCGATGATCAGTGCGGGGCAGTCCTCAAGGTAGGTCGAGGCCTTCTCAAGCCACTTGGCGAGCTTGCGCAGGACTGTCGCGTTCTTCTTCACAACGCACAGGACGTGGGTCTTGTTGCTCTTGCCGAAATAAGACGCCGGGTTTTCCTGTGGGGTGAAGTCCTTTTCGAGCCCGGTCAGCTGTGACCACAGTGAAGGGTTCGGTTCCACGAGCTGCTGCACGAGGCGGGCCTGGGTCTGGCGGCGAAGTCCGTTGTGGATGCCGGCCAGGACGATGAAGAGCTTGTATCCGCGATCCGCGGCCTTTGCCATGACCGACGTGAAGTTGGTCGTCTTCCCGGACTGCACGTAGCCGACCACCAGTCCACGTGTGGAGAACGACTTCTCCTTCGGGTGGTTCAGCAGGGAGACGACACGAGTCGACGAGTCGTTGAGGCTGTTGATCGCCGGATCCTCGGGCCAGCCGTCCTTGCGTAGTTGGTCCGCCACCGCCGGCCAGCACTTGTCCTTGGCCTGCGGTCCCGTGTACCACGTGTCGCGGTTGCCCTGGATCACTGCGTGCGGCTCCACGAGCTCCTTGATGCGGATCGTCTCCTGCTCGTGCCGCTCACGGATCTGCTGCACGATCTCCGGAGTGATGCCGAACTGTTCCAGCCGCTTGACTGCCTCCGCCGGAGGAAAGGAGTCGAGCAACGCCTTGAACGTGTCGTACATTCCGTCGATTTCGTCGGTCATGGGAGTCGACCGTTCCCCGTTTCACTTTGCTGGAGCCAATCGGACTGCGCGGCGCCGTGCCTCGCCGACCAGCCGTCCGCGACACAAACACCCTGGAAGTGCGCTGTGACACACCCCTGCACACAACATCTACACGATATTGGGTGGCGCGCGTCCCAATTCCGGGAATCGTGGGGTCAATGTGGTCCCGATTCGGCACCCGGGTCAGTGGCTGCCCGAGGCCCCTTCCGAGACAGCACTGCAGCCTGGATCCGACGGGCGACGTCATCGGCCGACTCGTGCTCCCAGAACCGCAGCACCGCCCAGCCGGCGGCAGTCAGATGGTCGGTCGTCTCGCGATCACGCGCTATGTTCCGGTCGAGCTTTGCTCGCCACCACTCCGCGTTGGCTCTCGGATGCGTGGCGTGCTCCGGGCAGCCGTGCCAGTAGCAGCCGTCGAGAAACACCGCGATCCGCAACTTGCTGAATGCGATGTCCATGCTCCGTCGCCGCATGCCCGGGACGGGATAGTGCACCCTGTACCGCAGACCGTCCGCGTGCAGAAGTCGACGGACCAGCAGTTCCGGCTGGGTGTCACGGGAAACCTGACGACTCATGCGCGCCGAGACGGACGGGGACGATGCGGTCGGGGACATGGCACCAGTGTCCCGCGCGAGCGTCATCGGGCCAAACCGCACCCCTGCATTCCCAGCAGAACCGGAAGCAGGTCACTCAGTCATGCGCAGAGCCTGAAACGCGATCTCGCCCCCTGCTGCTTTCATGGAGCGTATGACCAGCAAAAGCGTCACCGTCGAGCGTCGCATCGCCGCAGCTCAAGGGTCGGTGTGGGCAGCCCTCACTGACCTCCGGGGCATGGAACGCGTCCTCAGTGGCGTGTCCAAAGTGGAGGTTCTCTCCGACGGGCCCTTCGGTGTCGGGACCCGCTGGCGCGAAACCCGGCGGATGTTCGGGAAGGACGCCACCGAGGAGATGTGGGTGACCGTCTGTGAGGTGCCCGAGCGGTATGTCGTCGAAGCCGAGTCACACGGCAGTCGCTACGTGTCGGAGTGGGAGCTGCGTGCGGACGGGCCCATTACGACTACCGTCCGCATGACGTTCACAGCTACAACCGCCGGTGGCCGGGTCATGGGCGTGCTGGCCAAGGTGCTGGGTGGGCTCGGTGCTCGTGCGGTCAGCAAGGCCATCGCGAAGGATCTTGATGACGTTGCCGCCGCCGTCGAGGGGCGCCAGGGCTGAGCTCAGGTCACTGAGAACCGTGACAGTCGCCGTAGCCCCGCCCCGACCCGCACCAGCAAGTCGCCCCCCGCTGCGGCGGCCACTCGACCGCCCGCCCCCGCGCCGCCAGCGTCGTCGCGTACTGGGGGAGCAGTGATGCGTCGCCCGGCGTCGTTCCCTCCGATGCCGCGAAGGCCTCGTAGGACGGGACCGTGCCGGTCACGATGCCCAGGTTCGGGGTGCCGGAGGAGGCCAGCTCGCGCAGGGAGGCCTCTATGGTCGCGAGGTGGGTCTCGTGGGACGGGTACTCCTCCGCCAGCGCCGGGTACGACGACAGGAGCTCCGTCAGTTCCTCCGCCGGCCAGTGCAGGATCGCCACCGGGAACGGGCGGGACAACGCCTCCCGGTACGCGCCGAGTTCCGCTCGCAGGCGGCTGATCTCCGCCTCCAGTTCCGCCGGGTTGTTCGAGCCCAGGGACCAGACCCGCTTGGGGTCGTGCAGCTCGTCAAGGGAGACCGGGGCGGCCGAGGAGGCGTGCAGGGTGTCCGCCAGCATGTCCCAGTCGTCGTGCGCCGCGCCCAGCATCCTGCGGACCCGGTGGCGGCCGAACAACAGCGGATGCGTCGAGTACGGGGGTTCCGCCACGTGCGTCAGGACCAGCGTCACTCCCTCCGTGAACGTCTCCTGCGCCGCCTCCAGCTCGTCGTGGGCCTCCAGTGCCTCCGCCACGATCACCCACGGTGCCGGGTCACGAGGGGCCGCGGACCGGACTCCCTCGATGATCGCGCGAGCCTCCGCCTCATGGCCGTACTCCCACAGGTTCGACGCCTTCAGGGCGCGGACCAGGTAGGGGTTCTCCAGGGAACCGTCGGACGACAGCAGGCGGTCGTAGAGCGTGCTCGCGGCGGGGCGGTCACCGGCCAGTTCCAGGTGAGCCGCCGCCTGCAGCAGCAGGGCTTCGGCGTCCTCGGGGTACAGGCCGGCGGTCCGCTCCAGGCGTGCCGCTTCGGCGGTGTGGTCGACGTTCTCGGCAGGCGTGTCGGGGCGCATGCACGACACCGTACTGCCCGGCGGTGACAATGGGCCCCGGCCGCTGCCCGCAGTTGTCTAGATCGTCACCCCGTCCACCTGGAGCGTCTGCACCGACCCCGCCGCGAACGGCACGCTCACCGACTTTCCGCTCACGTGCACATCCGTGTACGCGCGGTACATGTCGCCCCCTCCCGTCACCGTGTTCCAGCGCGGGACCAGGCCTCCCGAGCCGCCCGTCACCGTCGTGAAGCGGGACAGGTCGAAGGTCAGGGTCTGGGCGGTGGTGGCCGTGTTCACCGCCACGATCACCAGGCGGCGCGCGGTCGCGTCGTACGCCGCCACCGCGTAGCTCACTCCCGTGTCGAGGATCGTCATGCCGGGGCGGATGTGGCGGCTGAACTGGGCCATCACGTAGTACTTCGGCTGTACGGTCGTCGGCTGGAGCGTGCTCGCGTCGTACGCGATCATGGCCCACCCCGTCGAGGGATCCATCACCTGCCAATAGCACCAGGCCGTGGGGTGCAGCCAGCGGAAGTCGTAGCAGAGGTTGCGGGCCATGCTCAGGCCCGTGCCGTCGCCGTCTCCCGTCTCCGAGTTCCACAGCTTCTTGCCCGACGTCGTCACCACGTCCGTGTACAGAAGGTCCCTGCGGCCGCCCGTGCCCTGGTAGCCGTGCACGTTCACCTGTGACACCAGCGCCTTGGTCGCGGAGCCGAAGGAGGCCCACGTCGAGCGTGCCGTGTCGTAGTTCGTCTCGTCCGAGGCCGAGACACGTACCCCGGTCAGGCCGCGCTTGTCCAACTCGCTTCCCATGTACGGCAGTACGGCCGCCTGCACCGCCGGGTCCAGGTGGCAGCCCTCCTGGGTGCCGGTGGCCGTCCACCAGGTCGACGCCGGCTCGTTGAAGGGGTCGACCGTGGCGAAGTTCACGCCCCAGTTCGTCCGCGCGTACAGAGCCACCGCCGCCAGGTGGGAGGCGTGCTGGCGGTGGTTCCAGGTCTGGAGGTTGTTGCCGCCGTCCGCGGCGCCGGACGGGTTGTGGTTGTAACACATCCACCACATGGGGGAGTTGGCGAAGAGCTCGGTGATCGCGCCCCGCTGCGTCGCCTTCACCAGCATCGCCCGCTGTGCCGCGTCCGCCGTCCAGTCCCAGGCGGAGGAGGTGGGGTCCTCGTTCGTCCAGTCCTGCCAGAAGCCCTCTATCTGCTTGAAGGCCGGGATGTTCGGCGACTCGGCCATCGTCTCGCCGTTCACGGTGTTCCAGCTGCACGCGCCCAGGTTGTAGCGGGCGATGTTCAGGCCCAGGCCGGGCAGTGAAGTGCCGTTGTACGTGACCGACTTGGTGGTGAAGAAGAGGTCGGCGAAGTCGTCCCGGGTGCCGAAGACATTGCCCCACCAGGCCAGGGAGGTTCCCCAGCCCTCCCAAGTGCCGTACCTCGTATTCGGGTTGACCGCGATCGTCGCGTCCGCGTGTGCGGTGCCGGTGGCCAGGGCGCTGCCCAGGACCGCTCCGCCCGTCGCGGTCAGCAGAGTTCTGCGTCTGATCATGACTCCTCCGCCTCGCTCGTCACGAAGGCGTCCGCCTCGGCACACGCCTTCCGGCACGTGTCCCGTACATGCCATCAGGAAGCATCGGGCCCGGCTCCCGGCCGTGTCGAGAGTTGCGACAGCCCTTTCTCAAACCCGTGTACGAAGTCTCGAACGGCTCCGGAACTCTGGTGACTTCGACCCCGCCGCCCTATCGTGCGGGCCCCGCGATGAAGGAGGCGCACCCCTAGGAGGCCGCACATGCGGGGACCCCTCGTCGTCCAGCACAGCACCCGCCGCCGACGCGCCCTGCGCCACCGCGCCCTCTGGACGGGCGGCGAACTCCTCGTCACCGTCGGCCTCGTCCTGCTGCTCCTCGTCGTCCACCAGCTCTGGTGGACCAACCGCGAGGCCAAGGCGGAGGCCCGGCGCGAGGTCGCGGCGCTGGAGCGGGAGTGGGGCGCCCCCGCCCAGCCGCGGAGGACCTCGGCCCCCACCGGCGCCACTCCCGCTCCCTCCCAGGGGGCAGACGTCCGGGCCGGGCCGGCCCCCACCCCGTCCCGCGCCTACGCCATCCTCACCATCCCCCGCCTCGGCCTGCGCGTCCCCGTCGCCGAAGGCATCGGCACGGCCGACGTCCTCGACAAGGGTCACGTCGGCCACTACCCCGGTACCCAACAGCCCGGCCGCCCCGGCAACTTCGCCCTCGCCGGGCACCGCAACACCCACGGCGAGCCCTTCCGGCGGCTCGACCGGCTCGGCAAGGGCGACGAGATCGTCGTGGAGACGAAGGCCGCCGTGTACACGTACGCCGTCGACCAGACCCTCGCGCGGACCTCCGCGCACGACACCGGGGTCATCGGGGCCGTGCCGCGCAGCCTCGTCCACCCCGGGCGCGGATACCGGGCGGCCGGGTACTACCTCACCCTGACCACCTGCACGCCCCAATTCACCTCCCGGTACCGGCTGGTGGTGTGGGGGACACTTCTCTCGGCACGAGCGCGTTGAGGTATAACAAGGGCAACCGGGAGGGGAGGGAAAGCCGATGATCAAGCGCTGGGCCGGTCCGCGTCCCGCTCTCGTCCTCCCCGCCCTCCTCCTCACCCTCTTCCTCGACGTCCTGCTGCTCGACTCCGGCAGCCTCTTCGCGACCGTCGCCCTCGCCGCGACCGCCGCCGCCGGGTCCGCGCTCGCCGTCTGCTCGGTCATCGCCGCGCGCTGCGCGCCCGCCGTGCCGCCCACCCGGGTCCGTACGGCCATCCGCGACCGGGACCGCCGTACGGCCTTCCTGCCGCAACGCGACCCCGACGCCAGGGGGCGCACCCGGCCCCGAGCCCCTGGTCTCGCCTCCTCGACGACCGTCGCGTAGGGGCAGCACCGCCACCGAGTGACCCCGCGCGGGTCGTCATGCCGCCATTCCCGTATCCCGGCACGACGAGACCCGAAGGGCTCACCCATGTCCGTTTTCGCCCAGCTTGTCGAGCAGCTCGCGGAGCTGCTCCAGCCCTTGTTCCACGGCTCCGCGGCCGCCGTCGCGATCGTCCTGTTCACCGCGCTCGTACGGCTGCTCGTGCATCCGCTGTCCCGGGCCGCCGCCCGGGGCCAGAAGGCCCGCGCCGCGCTCCAGCCGAAGATCGCCGAACTGCGCCGCAAGCACGCCAAGCACCCCGAGAAGCTGCAGCGGGCCGTGCTGGAGCTGCACTCCGAGCACCAGGTGTCGCCGCTGGCCGGCTGTCTGCCGGGGCTGTGCCAGGCGCCCGCGTTCCTCCTCCTCTTCCATCTCTTCTCCAGCTCGGAGATCGGCGGGAGGCCCAATGCGCTCCTCGACCACCAGCTCTTCGCCGCGCCCCTCGGCGGACGCCTGACGGACGCGCTCAGCGGGGGAGGGGCGGCCGGGCTCGTGTATCTGGGGTTGTTCCTGCTCGTCGGCGCGGTCGCCGTCTTCAGCTACCGGCGGGCCAAGCTGACCCTGGCCGACAGCGCGCCCGCGATGGACACCCCCGGTGCCGGTGCGATCGGCAAGGTGATGCCGTTCATGTCCTTCTTCACGCTGATCACCGTGGCCGTCGTACCACTGGCCGCCGCGCTGTACGTGGTGACCAGTACGACCTGGGCGGCGGTGGAGCGAGCCGTTCTGTACCGCTGACCTACGGTCCAGTACGTGAACCGGGTATTGCGGACTGGACTCCGACCTTGGAGGATCGACCAGTCCTCCGATGGCTGCACCCGTCGGCGGGCGCCCCGCGATCGAGGGAGATTGTGACCATGAAGCTGCTGCGAGTCGGTACGGCGGGAGCGGAGACGCCCGCGCTGCTCGACGCCGAGGGGGTTCTGCGGGACCTGTCGGGCGTCGTGCCGGACATCGACGGACCGCTGCTCGCCGACGAGGAGGCTTTGGGGCGCATCCGTGCGGTCGCCGGTCAGCTGCCGGTGCTGGACGCGACCGGGCTGCGGATCGGGCCGCCGGTCGGGCGGATCGGGAAGGTCGTGTGCATCGGGCTGAACTATCACGACCACGCCCGCGAGACGGGGGCCGAGCCGCCCGCCGAGCCCGTCATCTTCTTCAAGGCCGCGGACACGGTCGTAGGACCGCATGACACCGTGCTGGTGCCTCGCGGGTCGGTGAAGACCGACTGGGAGGTCGAACTGGCCGTCGTCATCGGGCGTACGGCCCGGTACGTCGAGTCCGCTCAGGCGGCGCTCGGGCATGTCGCCGGGTACACGGTGGCGCACGACGTGTCCGAGCGGGAGTTCCAGATCGAGCGGGGAGGGACCTGGGACAAGGGGAAGAACTGCGAGACGTTCAATCCGCTCGGGCCCTGGCTGGTGACCGCCGACGAGGTGCCGGATCCGCAGAACCTGTCCCTGAAGCTGTGGGTCAACGGGGAGCTGAAGCAGGACGGGACGACCGCCGAGCAGATCTTCCCGGTGGGGGAAGTCGTGCGATACGTCAGCCAGTTCATGACGCTGTACCCCGGCGACGTGATCAACACGGGTACGCCGGCCGGGGTCGCGATGGGGCAGCCCGAGCCGAAGCCGTTCCTTCGGGCCGGGGACGTCGTGGAGCTGGAGATCGAGGGGCTGGGCCGCCAGCGGCAGGAGCTCAAGAGCGCCTAGCCCCTCCCCACCTGCCTACCGGCTCTTGCCCAGGAACTCCTCCAGCGCCTCCACCACGAAACGGTGGTCCTCCAGCTGGGGGAGTCCGCTCACGGTCACCGCGCCGATCACGCCGACGCCCTCCACCGTGAGCGGGAAGGAGCCGCCGTGCGCCGCGTACGTGTCCGGGTCCAGGCGCGAGGAGTCCTCGAAGGTCGTGCCCTTGGCCCGGGACCGCGCGCCGACCAGGTAGGACGAGGAGTGGTAGCGCTCCACCACCCGGCGCTTGCGGGCGATCCACGCGTCGTTGTCCGGCGTGGCCCCGGGGAGCGCGGCGTGGAAGAGCTGCTGGCCGGCGCGGTGGATGTCGACGGCGACCGGGGCCTGGCGCTCGCGGGCCATGTCCACCAGGAGCGAGCCGAGTCGCCAGGCGTCCTCCTCGGTGAACTCCCGGAATACCAGGCGGCGTTCCTGGGCCTGGAGCTCCTCGATGGTCGGGGTGATCTCCGGGGTGAACTTCGGCGTGATCCCGTTGTTGTGCGTCACAGCGTCACCGCCACACAGTCGCGGGCCGAACGGCGGGCCGCCTCCAGTACGTCGAGGGCGGCGGCCGCCTCCAGCGCGGTCACCGGGTTGGCGCCGCCGTCGGAAAGGGCCCTGGCCACGGCCGCATAGTACGCGGGGTAGTCGCCCGGGAGGGTCGGTTCCGGGCGCCCTCCGCCGGTCAGCGGGGACTCGCCGGAACCGACGCGGCCCCACAGGGACTCGGGCTCCAGACCCCAGTCGGCGCCGGGGCGCACACCGTCGCGCAGGGCCGCCTCCTGGGGGTCGAGGCCGTGCTTGACGTAGCCCGCCTTGGAGCCGAGGACCCGGAAACGGGGGCCGAGTTGGGCGGTGGTGGCGGAGACGTAGAGGTGGGAGCGGACGCCGCTGGTGTGGGTGATGGCGATGAACGTGTCGTCGTCCGTCTCGGCCCCGGGGCGGCGGACGTCGGTCTCGGCGTAGACGGAGGCGGCGGGGCCGAAGAGGACGAGGGCCTGGTCGACGACGTGGCTGCCGAGGTCGTAGAGGAGACCTCCGATCTCTGCCGGGTCGCCCGACTCGCGCCAGCCGCCCTTGAGTTGCGGGCGCCAGCGCTCGAAGCGGGACTCGAAGCGGTACACGTCACCCAGTTCGCCCTCGGCGATGAGCTTGCGCAGGGTCAGGAAGTCGTTGTCCCAGCGGCGGTTCTGGAAGACCGACAGGAGCAGTCCGCGCTCCTCGGCGAGCGCCGCGAGCTCGCGGGCCTCGGCGGCGGTGCCCGCGACCGGCTTGTCGACGACGACCGGGAGGCCGGCCTTGAGTGCGGCGGTGGCGAGCGGGACGTGGGTCTTGTTCGGGGAGGCGATGACGATCAGGTCGAGCTCGTCGGCGCGGGCGAACAGCTCCTCGGGGGTCGCGGCGATCCGGACGTCCGGGTGCTCGGCGCGGGCCTGCTCCTGCCGCTCCGGGTTGGCGGTGACGACCGTGTCGAGGGCGAGGCCCTCGGTCGCGGCGATCAGCGGGGCGTGGAAGACGGAGCCGGCGAGGCCGTAGCCGATCAGGCCGGTGCGGAGGGGTGTGCCAGTCATGGTTCCTACTTTCGCAACGCTGTTGCCAAAGTGCAAGCGGTGGGGAGAATGGGCCTATGAGCAGGACGAAGGACGTGACCCGGTGACCCAGGGCGTGAATCTGCCGGCCCTGCGCAGCCACAACACCGCGCTGGTGCTGGATCTGTTGCGCACGGCCGGTCCGGACGGCATCAGCCGACTCGAGCTGGCCGAGCGGATCGGGCTGACCCCGCAGGCCGTCAGCAAGATCACGGCGCGCTTGCGGACGGAGGGGCTGGCCGCGGAGGCGGGGCGGCGGGCGTCCACGGGCGGCAAGCCGCGGACCGTGCTGCGGCTGGTGCCGGAGGCCGGGCACGCGGTGGGGGTGCATCTGGACCGGGACGCGCTGCGGGTGGTGCTGGTCGATCTGACGGGCGCGGTGGTGGCCGAGCGGCGCGCCGGGCTGGGGCTGCGGGCCGGGCAGCGGGCGGTCGTCGAGGGCGTGGTCGGTGAGGTGGGGGCGCTGCTCGGGGACGCGGGGACCTTGATCGGCGTGGGGGTGGGGCTGCCCGGGCCGCTGGATCACGCGCGGGGGGTGCTGCACCGGGTCACCGGGTTCCCCGAGTGGGACGGCTTCGCGATCCGGGAGGCGTTGGAGCGGGGGCTTGGCGGGGTGCCGGTGGTGGTGGACAAGGACACGAACGCGGCGGCGGTGGGTCTGGCGGTCGGCGGGGTGGCGGAGTCGTTCGCGTATCTGCACTTCGGGGCCGGGCTCGGTGGGGGGATCGTGCTGGGCGGCGCGGTGCGTCGGGGGGCCAGAACCGGGGCGGGGGAGTTCGGGCATCAGGTGGTGCAACTGGACGGGCCGGTGTGCGGATGCGGGAACCGGGGGTGCGTGGAGGCGCTGTGTCTGGCGGCGGTGGAACGCGGGGACTTCGAGGAGGCGGCGCGGGTGCTCGGCACGGGTGCCGGGAACCTGGTGGCGCTGCTGGACATCGACGTGGTGCTGCTGGGCGGCCGTACGGTGGCGGCCCGTCCGGAGTGCTTCGTACGAGGCGCCGCGGCCGTCCTCGAGGAACGCGGCCGGAGAGTCGGCGAGCAGCCGGTACCGGTTCGGCTCGCTCCGGGAGGGGGCCGGGAAGTCGCGGAGGGGGCGGCGCAGTTGGTGCTCGCACCCCTGTTCGGGCGCGGGGTGGGGTGACGGCCGGCGAGGGCCGCGTGCGGATGCGGGGCTCCGCCGGGGTGGGCGAGGCGGACTTCACGACGTCACGTGGGACTCCGGTGGGTACGGTCGGCCCGTACTCGCCGTACGGCGGTGGCGTGGCGGGGGCGTTGGGCGGATACGGCGGGTTCGGCGGGAGTCCGGTGGGGACGGTCGGCCCGTAGTTATCGCGCGGCGGTGGCGTGGAGGGGGCGTTGGGCGGATACGGCGGGTTCGGCGGGAGTTCCGTGGGTACTGCCGGCCCGTACTCGCCGCACGGCGTTGGCACGGCAGGGCCGTTCGGGGGGAAACGGCGGCTTCCTGGGAGCGGCGTACGCCTGTCGGGCGAGTTCTCCGGCATGGTCATGTGTTCATGCGACTGTTCCTCCCCGTGTCCCTGTTCCTTCCCCTCGCTCTCGTCGCCGCGCCCGGGGTCGCGCACGCCGCCGGGCCGGAGAGCGGTTGTGCCGCGTCCGACGGGCGGTCGTTTCCGCTCAGTACCCGGATCCGCGGCGGGCCCGGGTCGTACGAGGCCGGCGGCGGGTTCGGCACCTGGTATCTGGAGCTGCGCAACAAGACCGACGTGACCTGCGAGAACGTGCACCCCGTCGTGGTGCTCGTCGACGACCGGCGGGCGCTCACGGCCGCCCAGCCCCGGCTGGAGTACTACGTCGGCGACCGGCCCCACCCCGTGCGGTTCGAGACCACCGACGAGGACGAACTCGTCGGGGCCTTCGGCGGGGCGGCCGAGGACGGGTTCACGGTCGGGCCCGGCAAGACCGTCACCGTGAAGGTGCGGCTCGCCGTCACCTCCGACGCCGTTCCCAACCGCGTCACCGCCAACGCCGCCGTGGTGCAGCGCCACGACGACGACGGGGACTGGATCGGGCAGTCCAACGACTACCGGTTCGGCATCGAATCCGAATCCCTTTCGGACTCCGCCTCCGACTCCGCCTCCGAAGCCGGCTCCGCCTCCGAGCCCCCCACCACCGCCACCGCGGACCCCGGTCGATCCACCGCCCCCCGCCTCCCCTTCGCCGAGGAGCTCGCCAGCACCGGCACCCCCGCCACCGCCCTCGCCGCGACGTTCGCCGTGCTGCTCGTCACCGGCGGAGCGCTGCTGATCGCCCGGAGGCGGCGCTGAGCCCACCGGGGACGTCTGACACGCTCCCTGCGTGGACTACCCGAACGACCAGGCCCCCGGCGCCCCCGTCCGCTCCGGCATCCCCGAGCACGGACGCATCCCGAAGTGCTACGCGGTGAAGGCGCGCATCGACCGGCTCGTGGCGGAACTTCCCGAGGGCAGGGCCATCCCCACCGAACGCGATCTCGCCGAGGAGTACGACGTCGCCCGCGAGACCGTACGGCAGGCGCTGCGCGAACTCGTGCTGGAGGGCAAGCTGCGCCGGCAGGGGCGCGGCACGGTCGTCGCGGGCCCGAAGCTGGAACAGCCGCTCTCGCTCGCCAGCTACGCCGAGGGCGTACGGCGCCAGGGCCGCACCCCCGGCCGTACCCTCGTCACACTCGACCGCTTCCCCTGCCCGTAGGCGCTGGCCGCCGAGACCGGACTCACCCGCGGCGAGGCCGTCTGGCACCTTGAGCCATGGCCGAACCCCTCTCCGCCCTCGACGCCCGCCTGCGCTCCGGGATGCTCGCCGAACTGACGCGCCGCACCGCGAGTTGCCGGACGTGTCGATCCTCTGCGTCACCCACTACCAGGTCGAGGCGCTCACCCTCGCCGACCGCATCGCGGTCATGGACAGCGCGCGCCTCCAGGCATGCGGGACGCCGCGGGAGCTGCACCGGGCCCCGCCGACACCCGGCTCGTCGACGTCGTGCCCACCGTCCTCAAGCAGCTCGGCATCGCCGTCGACCCGGCCTGGGGCCTGGACGGCAAGCCGATCCAGCAGCGGTCCACCGACCCCGTCGACGCGCTCACCCTCTCCGCCCGCACACCCCGCCCAGCGGCTGGTCCTTCGCCACCGACGAGTTCTGGTCCCGCACCCAGCGCGACCAGTCCCGTGAGCTCAACGTCCGGTCCCGGGGCGTGTTCGCCCTCGCCGACTCCGACAACGGCGGCACCCCGGCCGTCGTCGAGAGCTACACCTCGGACGTCGTCTCCCAGCCGCAGTCCCTCTCCGTACCCGTCCCCGCCGGGGCCGCCAGCGTGAGCTTCCGCTTCCTCTGCACCGGCGCCAACAACTGGTACTGGGTGATCGACGGGGTCAGGGTGAGCACTTCCTGATTAGGCTGAGGGCGTCGGTACGCCGTGGTTCCGGCGCCCTCCGCTCACCTTCGTACGTACGCCAGGAGTCCCGCACATGGCAGACCGCAAGCCCATCGAGTCATGGCTCACCGACATGGACGGTGTGCTCATCCACGAGGGCGTACCGATCCCCGGCGCCGACGCGTTCATCAAGAAGCTGCGTGAGTCCGGAAAGCCGTTCCTGGTCCTCACCAACAACTCCATCTACACCCCGCGCGACCTGCACGCCCGGCTGCGGCGCATGGGCCTGGAGGTGCCGATCGAGTCCATCTGGACCTCGGCCCTGGCCACCGCCCAGTTCCTGGACGACCAGCGGCCCGGCGGCTCGGCCTACGTGATCGGCGAGGCGGGGCTCACCACGGCTCTGCACGACATCGGCTACATCCTCACCGACCACGAGCCGGACTACGTCGTCCTCGGTGAGACACGCACCTACTCCTTCGAGGCCATGACCAAGGCGGTCCGGCTGATCAACGAGGGCGCCCGGTTCATCTGCACCAACCCCGACGAGACCGGCCCCTCCACCGAGGGCCCGCTCCCCGCGACCGGCGCCGTCGCCGCCCTGATCACCAAGGCGACCGGCAAGCAGCCCTACTTCGCGGGCAAGCCGAACCCCCTGATGATGCGCACCGGCCTGAACGCCATCGGCGCCCACTCCGAGACCAGCGCCATGATCGGTGACCGCATGGACACCGACGTCCTGGCCGGCATGGAGGCCGGGATGCAGACCTTCCTGGTGCTCACCGGGCTGACCCGGCCGGAGCAGGTGGAGAACTTCCCCTACCGGCCGTCCCAGATCGTCGATTCCATCGCGGACCTCGTCGACCGGGTCTGAAAACCCCTGAGGCCACGATTCGACCCGTACGGAGCAGTCGGGCCCCGCTGAGGATGCGGGGTCCGGCGCCCAGGAGGAGCCTCCAAGTAACTGGAGGTTCACGATGGGCTCAATAAAAGTCACTCTCTGTGCGGGCGCGGCCGCGGCCGTCCTCGCGCTCACCCCGGGGGCACACGCGGCGGACGGGGGCGGCATCTCGGTGAACCCCGCCTCGCCCACCCCGGGCGGTGATGTCGCGCTGCGCGTCACGGGCTGCGCCGAGAAGACGGCCAGCGCGTTCTCGGCCGCCTTCGTCACCGACGTCAAGCTCACCGTCAGCGGCGCCGAGGGCACCCTCATCGGCGAGAGCCGTATCCGGTCCTCCCTGGAGATCGGGAGCTACGACGTCACCGTCACCTGCGGTGACGTCAAGAGGACGGTGTCCCTGCCGGTGGGGAAGACGCCCGCCACCCCGGCCTCGCCGGTCGCCCCCGTGAAGGCGGGCGGCGGCGGTACGGCGGTCCGGCTCGCCGAGGCCGACGCCGACAACGGGGACGACACCACCGGCCCCGGCCGGACGCACGCCGTGATCGGTCTCGTCCTCGCCGGCGTCGCGGCGACGGCCGTGGCGCTCAGAAGCGCCCGCCGGAGCCGCGGGACGGACTGACCATGTCCGGACAACCGCGTGCACGGCTCTCCGGCCGTCTGCTCACCGCCACCGCCTGGGCCGTCCTGCTGCTCGGGCTGTGGCTGTGGGGACGGGACGCCACCGACGTACGACACGGGACATCCACGCCCACCACCGGCGACATGGCGGCGGTGGGCCGCCCGCCCGACGTCGCCATGCCGCCCCCCGCCCAGCCGCTCGGCGACGCCCTTCCCCAGCGCGTCGACATACCCGGACTCGGCGTGCAGGCCCCCGTGGTGGCCCGCGGCCTCGACCCGCAGGGCGCCGTCGACCCACCGCCCTTCGACCAGCCCGGCGTCGTCGGCTGGTACGCCGCCGGCGCGGCGCCCGGGGCGTCCGGCACCGCGCTGCTGGTGGGGCACGTCGACACCGAGACCCGGCCCGCCGTCTTCTACAAGATCAGCGCGCTGAAGCCGGGCCAGACGGTCCGTGTCATCCGCGACGACGGCCGGGCCGCCGAGTTCACCGTCGACGACGTCCAGGTGGTCACCCGCGACCGCTTCGACGCCCGCCAGGCCTACGGGCCCCGCGAGCGAGGCCGCGCCGAACTCCGGCTGATCACCTGCGGCGGCACCTTCGACCGGGCCAGCCGCAGCTACACGGCGAACGTCGTGGTGTCGGCGTACCTCACGGGCACGGGCCTGTGAGGGGGCAACGGCCCGCGCGGCAAGGGCGGGAGAAGGCCACCTGTGCGGCGAGGCTGGAAGAAGGCCACCTGGCCCGGTCGACGGCCCGCTCCCCCCGAAGCCGCCGACCGGGCCGGCCCTCGACCGCGCGCGCTCGGGCTGCGGGAGTAACCCGGCGACAGGCGCGGGAGGTTGGGGTGGTCATCACGGAGAGAGGCGACAGGCCGGGGGCTGGGGCCGTCTCACACGACTCTATGACGGATGCGAGCCGTGGCCTAGAGCCCCCTCGACGACCACCCACCCATCACACCCTCGGCCCGAAGCCCTGCCTACGGCCACCCATACGCCGCACCTTGGCTCGGAGTCCTTGTCTGCGACCACCCACCCGGCGCACCTGGGCCCGGAGTCCTTGTCTGCGGCCGTCCACGCGCCGCACCTGGGCCCGGAGTCCTTGCCTGCGACCACCCACCCGGCGCACCTTGGCCCGGAGTCCTTGTCAGCGGCCGTCCACGCGCCGCACCTGGGCCCGGAGTCCTTGTCAGCGGCCGTCCATGCGGCGCACCTTGGCCCGGAGTCCTTGTCAGCGGCCGTCCACGCGCCGCACCTGGGCCCGGAGTCCTTGTCTGCGGCCGTCCATGCGCCGCACCCTGGCCCGGAGGCCTTGCCTGCGACCACCCACCCGGCGCACCTCGGTCCGGAGTCCTTGTCTGCGGCCGGTCACCTGTCGTGCCCTCGGCCCGAAGCCGCGTCTACGGCCGCTCTTGCGGCCCGTCACCGGCCTCGCGCCGCAGTTCCGCGTCGTCCGCGACTCGGTCGATGACGGCCTGCGCGACCCGGTCCAGCGGCAGTCGGCGCCGCCGCGCGTACTGCCGCAGCGCCACGAAGGCCTGGTCCGCGCCGGTCTGCCAGCGTTCCGCGAGCATGCCCTTGGCCTGCTCGACGCGGACCCTGCTGGACAGCGCTTCCTGCAACTGGCCCGCCAGCGTGCGGTACCGGGCGTACGTCCGCTGGTTCTGCAGGCCCACGGCCGCCGCGTCGGCCAGCGCCTGCGCCAGCCGCAGCTCACCGTCGCCGCCTCCCGCGTCCTCGGGCAGTGTCGGCACGAACACGTTCAGCGCTCCCAGCAGCGTCTCGCGGCGGCGCAGCGGCACCGCGAAGGTCGCCGCCACCCCGTGCCGCAGCGCTCGCTCGGTGAACACCGGCCAGCGCGAACCGGCGTGCGCGACGCTGAGGGAGACCGGCGGCACCGGCTTCCCGGTGCCGTAGCTGTCCAGGCAGGGCCCGCCGCCGGACTGCGCCTGGAGCAGGTCGAGCGCGAGCTCCCGCTGCCGGCTGCTCCCGGCCAGCGAGACGGTACGGCCCCCGTCGATCAGCATGAACCCGGCGGCCCGCGCGCTCAGCAGGTCCACACAGTGGTCGCAGACGCGTTGTAAGTAGTCGGCTGTCTCGAATCCGTCGGTCAGCGTGTCCGCCGCCTCCACGAGCGCGGCGGCCAGCCGGGTCTCCCGAGGGGTGCACTGCATGGCCCACGTCCCTTCCCCTGACGCCCTCCCCGCTCAGCGGCGCACCTACCCTCACCCCCAGGGGTGTAACAGCTCTCGGACAAGGCCCGACCGACCTCGTGGGTCTCAGGACGCGTATGTCAGGATTGAGGCTTGGAACAGTGCACCCAAGGGGGAGTTGGATGTACGGCAGTAGGGGGGCCCGGAAGGGCGCGTCCGCGGTGGTGCTGGGGGCGGCGCTGCTGATCTCGGGATGCTCCTCCGACGACGGTGGTGACGAGCCGGACAGTGCCGGCGCCGGAATCACCCAGCAGCCCAAGGAGATCGACCCGTTCTGGGTCAATCCCGACGGAAACGCGGCCCAGCAGGTGGCCGACTACGAGCAGGACGGCAAGGACGCCGACGCCGAGCAGATCCGCAAGATCGCCGAGCAGCCGACCGGCGAGTGGATCGGCCCGGAGAGCCCTGAGGAAGAGGCCCGCGGTTACACCGAGGCCGCGGACAAGGCGGGCCGTACGGCTCTGCTGGTGCTCTACAACATCCCGCACCGCGACTGCGGCCAGTACTCACAGGGCGGCGCCGCCGACGGCAACGCCTACCGCGACTGGATCGACGGCGTGGCGGCGGGCATCGGCGACCGCTCGGCGACGGTCATCCTGGAACCGGACGCGGTCCTGCACCTGGTGGACGGCTGCACTCCGGACGAGTTCCACGAGGAGCGCTACGACCTCCTCAAGGGCGCGGTGGAGAAGCTCAAGTCGCTGAAGAACACCAAGGTGTACCTGGACGCGGGCAACGCGGGCTGGGGCAACCCGGACCAGATCTTCGAGCCGCTGAAATGGGCCGGCATCGACCAGGCGGACGGCTTCTCGGTCAACGTCTCGAACTTCTACACCACCGAGAAGTCCATCGAGTACGGCAAGACGCTCTCGGCCAAGGTCGGCGACAAGCCCTTCGTCATCGACACCAGCCGCAACGGCAACGGCCCGTACGAGGAGGGCGACCCGAACGAGCGGTGGTGCAATCCGCCGGGCCGGGCCCTGGGGGAGACGCCGACGACCAAGACGGCGGACCCGCTGGTGGACGCGTATGTCTGGGTCAAGCGCCCGGGCGAGTCGGACGGCGAGTGCAAGGGCGGTCCGAAGGCGGGCGAGTGGTGGGCGGAGTACGCGCTCGGACTGGCCAAGGCCTCCAAGTGAGTTCCCCGCGCCCCGAGAGGGGCGCGGGGCTCGACCTCAGGGAACCCTGACCCACTGGGCCTTCGACGGCACTCCTTGGTCATCCACGACGAACAACATGTACCAGCCGGCCTGAACAAGGTTCCTGTTCTCCGGCACGGTCACCGTCACCTTGTTGCCCTCGGCCTTGAAGTCCAGCGCGATGGACCGCTGGTCAACGTCCGTCACATGCGTCGCCGCGCTCGGCCGGATCAGCCGTACCTTCTTGATCGACGAGGCGTGCTGCGAGGTGAACGTCCCCGTCTCGCCCCGCTTGATGGTCTCCGTCCCCTTGGACAGCGACGGACGGGACCCCTGGTACAGATACGGCGGCGTGTAGATCTCGATCCGCTGCTCGAACTCGCCCGGCTTGGTGTTCGCCTTGTCGCCGTACAGCGAGTCCGACCCGAAGAACATCACGCGGCCGTCGGGCAGCAGCACCGAACCGGAGTGGTAGTTCCGCCCGACCAGCGGATCGGCGACCTGGTCGAAGGTGTTGGCGGTGGGGTCGTAGATCCGCGCCTGGAGGATGTTGGAGTCCCCGCGCCCGCGGTAGTCCTCGGAGCCGCCCGACACCAGCACGGTGTCGTCGGGCAGCACGGAGGCCTGCGGGTACCGCGTGCCCTTCTCCATCGACGGCCCGTCCACGAACCTCGGGCTGTCGGCCTTCAGGTCGATCAGCCGCGTCTTCTCACTGGACAGCTTGGACTCGCCGACGCCACCGCCGCCGATCACCATGTACTTCTCGTCCTGCGCCGGAGGCAGCAGCACGGTCCCGGAGGTCTCCAGCTGATCGGCGTCACTGAGGCCGGGAAGCTTGGTGAACTTGTTGGTCTCCACGTCCCAGACACCGGGGTCCCGCCCGACGTCGTCAGGGCCGTACCCCGCGTTGGAGCCGGAGTAGAAGACCTTGCCGTTCTGCATCAGGAAGAGCGCCGGGTAGGTCGGGAACTGCCGGACCTTCTCGGTGTACGTCCACTTCTTGGTCTTGGGGTCGTACACCTCGTTCTTGCCCGGCACCAACTGCCCGATGTCGTCGAGCCCGGAGACGCTGAGGATCTTCCCGTCGCTCAGGGTGGTGAGCGTCGGGTACCAGCGGGCCTCCTTCATCGGGTCGACCTTGATGTACTTCTCGGCGACCGGATCGAACTCGTAGGCGTCCCTGATGCCCTGGAAGTCCTTCTTGTCCAGTGCCAGCTTCTGCGCGATGCCGTACGTGTTACGCGCGTCAGTACCGGACAGACCCTGCACCCGGTAGTTGTCCTCGGTGCCGGTCTCGTACTTCGAGCCGCTCTTCTGCGCCTCTACGTAAATCCGGCCGAGACCCGGGTCGTTGCGCAGGAACGCGCCGGTGTCCGGGTCGAAGACCTTCTTGGCGCGCGGCACCAGCACCGGGTCCTTGGAGACGAACGTCTTGCCGTTCTCCTTGCCGGTGAACTTGGTTCCCGCGGGCAGGGTGATCGGCTTGTCCGGGTTCTCGTTGTGGACGATCATCAGGCCGCCGGCCTTGGTGACGTCGCCCTTGAGCTTCTCGTACCGCTTGGTGCCGCCGGCGATCAGCAGATTGCCGTTCGCCAGCTGCGTGTGCCCCGTGCAGAACAGGTCGCTCGGGGTCGGCACCTTCTTGATGGTGCCCTTGACCGGGTCCCAGATCCGGGTGTCGAACTTCTTCGCGTCGAAGTTCTCCTGGTTGTTGCCGGAGCCCGCGACGAGCAGCACCTTCCCGGTGCGCAGCAGCGCCGCGTGGATGGTGTTCTGCCGGTACTCCTCGGGGAAGTCGACGATCTCCCAGTGACCGTTGTCGGCTTTGTACTCCGGTCTGTTGATCTGGTACTGGTGGTATTTCTCGGTGCCGAAGCGGTAGAGCCACGGACCGTTCATCCCGGCCAGCGCGAGCACCACCGCCGTGCCTATCGCGAGTCGACGGACACGGCGGCGGCCGGCCTGGTCTTTCATTCCTTACGTCCCCCAAGTCCACCCAGGGCGATTTGCATGGTCTGGTCGGTGCCGCCGGCCGAGGGCTGCTGGGCGGCGGCCCAACTCGGCTTGTGCTGCGGGCTGTGGTGACCGCCCGCCTGGGCCGGCAGCGGCTGCGGCTGAGCCTGGTGCGGCACGACCGGCGTGGCCGTGTCCGGCTCGGCCGGGGTCGGCGGCTTCTTCTTCGCCTGCCGGAGCATGTGCCGCCACGCGAAGATCGGCGTGGCCGTGATCAGCATGGCGAACGTCGCCCAGATGACCATCGCGGGGTGCGAGTGCCCGTAGACGAAACCGGCGGCGATCGAGGCGCCGAAGATCAGGATGAAGTACCAGTGGTACCGGAAGGTTCCGAACCAGCGGTCGGGGCTGGCGGAGTCGCCCTTGGGGGTGACGACGAACTTGCTCTTGCGGCGCAGCACCGAGTCGATCAGCGCCTTGGCGTACAGCGGCGCGGAGAGGGCGGACATCACCATGCCGGCCACACCGCCGGAGCCCTCCGGCTCGTGCGGCGAGACGTTGTGGCGGCGGTTCCAGACGTAGAGGCCGATCTGCAGCGCGGAGGCGTTGCCGTAGAGCATCAGCCAGATGGTCGGGTCGATGTCCACACCCGAGGCGCCGAGACCCAGGAACAGGGCGCAGCTGATGGCCGCGAGGATCCAGTTCAGGGCGGACATCGGGTAGAAGATGATCATCATGGTGTAGTTGAAGAGCTTGCTCGGCGGCAGCGAGTACCAGCCCTTCCAGTACTGCTTGAGGATCGTCTCGTACGTCCCTCGCGACCAGCGCATCTGCTGGGTGAAGAAGTCCGTCCAGGCGCTCGGGCCCTCACCGACGGCCAGCACGTCCGGGGTGTAGACCGAGCGCCACTTCTTGCCCGTCGCCGGGTTCTTGTGGCGGTGGATCTCGAAGCCGGTCGCCATGTCCTCGGTGATCGAGTCGTACAGACCGCCGATCTGCTTCAGCGCCTTGATGCGTACGGCGTTCGACGTACCGACGAACATCGGGGCGCCGTAGCGGTTGCCCGCGCGCTGGATGAGGGCGTGGAAGAGGAACTGCTGGGACTCGGCGGCCTTGGTGACGAAGTTGTCGTAGTTGCCGTAGACCTGCGGGCCGATGACGAAGCCGACGTTCGGGTCGCGGAAGAAGCCGAGCATGCGCTCCAGGTAGTTGGGGAGCGGGACATGGTCGGTGTCGACGGAGGCGAAGTAGTCGTAGTCGTCGCCGTGCGCGTCCAGCCAGGCGTTGTAGTTGCCGTGCTTGGTCTTGGCGCGGTGCGGGCCCTTGGACTGGTTCCACTTCGCGATTCCCTTGCGGGAGAAGTGGTGCACGCCGAGCCGGGCGCAGACCTCCTTGACCGCCGGGTCGTCGCCCTCGTCGAGCAGCCAGACGTGCAGCAGGCCCCGGTGGCGCAGCTTGACGGCCGCCTCCAGGGTCTTCGTCACCATCTCCAGCGGCTCCTTGCCGGGCACGAAGGAGGTCAGGAAGGCCACTCTCGTGCCGGTCTCGGGCACCACCGGGATCGGGTCGCGGGCGACCAGGGTGGCGTGCGCGTTCGACAGGACGTTCATGCAGCGGAAGAACTCGATCAGACCGATCGAGACGAGCATGACGACGTCGAGCGTCGGCAGGAAGTCGTAGGCCGGGTAGTCGCGTTCCGTCCAGTGCTCGGGCTGGAGCAGCCAGGCCAGCAGGACCAGCGAGAGCAGCGGCGCGGCCGCGAGCATCAGCGCGACCCTGATCCGGTGCGGCTCCTGCGAGATCAGCGAGCGGTACTGGACCCGGTACGGCTTGTTCGGGTCGGGCTGGGTGAGGGGACCGGCCAGCCTGCTGTAGTGCTCGTAGTCGTATTTCGGCAGCGTCTTCTTGATCCGCCGGAACGCCCCGGTCCGGTGCGTAGGCACTCTGAGCTGAGTGGTTTGTGACGGGTCGGAGTTCGGCCGGGCGCCCGTCGGCGTCGACGTCATGAGTCATCCCCCCACACGCGGGTCGCCGCGTGTCTGTCGGTTCCTTCGTCTGTTGCGGTCCCCCTCGACCTTCACAGACGTATCAGTGGTGGGTCACAGTCACCACGTCTTCCACTTCATAGACATGGAACCGCGACCTTCCGGTTGCATGATGCCCCCCTCGGCATCCGATCGTGAACGGGGCCCCTCTCCCCGCCGAATCGGGCAACCGGCTCCTTGCCCCCCAACTGCCGCGTAACCGCAGCATCTTGAAGAACCAGGGTTCTACGGCGTTCAGCATGATCGCAAGATGCGAAACGCGGTGTTTACCGGTCATACGCGTTCATTGTGGCGTCTGTGGGGGTCGTGTGGACTGCCTGTGGACACCCTGTCCGGATGTACGAGAAGCCCCCCGCTCACGCGGGAGGCTTCTCGGTCGGTGCGCCGCCAGGGACTCGAACCCCGGACCCGCTGATTAAGAGTCAGCTGCTCTAACCAACTGAGCTAGCGGCGCCTGCTGACGTCGTAACTCTACCTGACCTGGGAGGGTGCTCCCGACCAGCGCCCGTCGGGCCCCCGGGTGGCCCCGTACATCATTCGGACCGTCAACATGCGCGCGCGGAACACGGTTGAGAAACTGACGAATGTGTACACACGCGGACATTTCCATCCGGAATGTGAGGGGCATCGCATGGGGACTCCGGTCTTCGAGGAATTCGACCCCGCGAACGACTGCGAGTGCCCCGGATGCGTCCACTGGCGCCGCGTCCTGCCGCACTCCGCGGCGGGCCGCACCGGCGCCCACCCGGCCCACCGCACGGTGATCGTGGCGGCCGCCGCCACAGCGGCGCTCGGCGCGGGACACGCCGTACCGGCGCTCGCCACCTCGCAGTCCCCCGGCCGGCCGAGCCTTCCGGCGGGCCTCCCCGGCGCCGACGAGCCCGACACCCCCCAGGGGAGCAAGGCCCCGTTGCACGGCCCGGGCGGGGTCCCGGCCAAGCCCGCCAAGGCGCCCACGACCACCCGCGCGGACATCATCCGGCGGGCCAAGCTGTGGGTCGCGGCGCGGGTGCCGTACAGCATGTCCCAGTACTGGTCGGACGGGTACCGACAGGACTGCTCGGGGTTCGTCTCGATGGCCTGGAACCTGCCCGGCAACGAGTGGACCGGATCGCTCGACCAGTACGGCGTGCGGATCCCGAAGGACGACCTCCAGCCCGGCGACATCCTGCTGTTCCACAACCCGGCGGACCCCGAGAAGGGCTCGCACGTCGTCATCTTCGGCGGCTGGACGGACTACACGCACACCTACTACATCGCCTACGAGTCGACCCGCCCGCACGCCCGCAGGCAGTCCACCCCGTACGCCTACTGGAGCCACTCCGACCGCTATGTCGCCTACCGCTACAAGGGCCTCGCCGGAGGTACGGCGGGCTCCGCGCCGGACACCGAGACGCCCGGCAGCGAGCGGCCGGACGCCGGGGAGCCCGGCTCGACGCCCTACCCCGGGCGGGCCTACTTCGGGCCCGGGGCCCACAACAAGTACGTCACCCGGCTGGGCCGCATGCTCGTCGAGCGCGGAGCGGGCCGCTACTACACCTCGGGTCCCGGGCCGCGCTGGTCGGACGCCGACCGGCGGGCCACCCAGGCCTTCCAGCGGGCACAGGGCTGGTGGGGCCCGGACGCGGACGGGCTGCCGGGGCCGCGCACCTGGGAACTGCTGGTCACCGGGGGCGGCCGGGACGTGAACGGCGGACCGGCGGCCCCACCCGCCTCGCACGGGGTGCCCGGGTATCCGGGGCGGGCGCTGCTGCGGCCCGGGGCGAACAACTCCTACGTCACGCTGCTCGGGAAGCAGCTCGTGAAGAAAGGGTTCGGCAAGCACTACACGACCGGTCCCGGGCCGCGCTGGGGCGAGGCGGACCGGCGGAACGTCGAGGCCTTCCAGCGTGCCCAGGGCTGGCGGGGCGGCGCGGCGGACGGCTACCCGGGCCCGGAGACCTGGCGGCGGCTCTTTTCCTGAATGCCTTTCCCGAACACCTGTTGTGACGCATCTGGCGCGGAGGCTGGAGGCACGCATGAGCACGACCACTTCGTCCACACCGCCGACACCGGAGTCCGAGGGCCGTCCCGAGCACCCGGCCCCCCGGCCCGCGCGGCTGATCCAGAACGAGGTCACCACCGAGATCCCGGTCCATCTGCTCTTCCGTGACGAGCCCGACCCGGTGTCCGTCCCGTTGAAGCCGGCGGTCGTCAGCCGACGGCAGGGGACGGGGGAACAGCCCCGCCTGCGCCGGCCGGCCGCCGCGCGGGCGCGGTCGGTGCCGGACGTGGACCCCCAGCTGGTCGAGCGGCCCGCGCGGGTGCTGCCGGGGGCGGCCGGGGTGCTCGCCGGGGCCTGCGGGCTCGCGGGCTGCGCGGTCACCTCCTGGTGGGCCGGGACCCTGCCGCCGCTGGCGCTGGAGGCTCTGCGGCTGCCGTCGTACGCGGGCGCGGCCCTCGGCCCCGCCCAGTGGGCGGCCTACGCGGGGGCCGGCGCCCTGGGTCTGGTCGGCTTCGGCGGACTCGCCCGGGGCCGGACCGGACGGGCCTGGGTGCTCGGCCTGTTCGGCCGCTACCGCGGGACGGTCCGGCGCACCGGGCTGATGTGGGTCAACCCGATGCTGCTGCGCCGCCGGGTGGACGTACGGCTGCGGCACTGGCGCAGTGAGCCGATGCCGGCTGCGGACGCGAGCGGGGTCGCGCTGCGGGTGGTGGTCCTCGCGGTGTGGCGGGTGCGGGACACCGCGCGGGCGACGCTGGGCGTGGAGGACCACGAGGCGTACCTGCGCGAGTGCGTGGAGGCGGCGCTGGCGCGGGTTCCGGTGGAGACGCCGGGGTCGGGGCGCGGCACCGTGGACGCGGCGGGGGAGACGCTGACCCGGCTGGTGGCCACCGACGCGGCGCCCATCGGGGTCGAGGTCTTCTCGGTGCAGCCGGTCCGGGTCGAGTACGCCCCCGAGGTGGCCGCCGCCATGCACCGGCGCCGGATCGCCGCGCTGGACGCCCAGCACCGGGCCTCGATGCTCACCTCGGTGGTGGACTCGGTGGAGGACACGGTGACCCGGCTGACCATGCGGGGCCTGGTCGAACTCGACGACTACGAACGCAAGGCGCTCGTGAAGGACCTGACGGTCGCCTTCTGCGCCGGGCGCGGGGAATCGGGCTCGTGATTGGTATGGACATGTTCAACTAACGGCCATACTCTCAGACTTGGTCTAGACCTACCCTGCACAGCTCACTGAACATCCCCCACGTTCCCAGGAGCGGCAGCATGCGCAGAAAGACCAAGTTGTCTGCCGCCGTGGTCGGTCTCGCCACCACCGGAGCCTTGGTGCTCTCGTCCGGCGGGGCCACAGGCCACGGCTACACCGACCTCCCCATCAGCAGGCAGAAGCTCTGCCAGAACGGCACCGTGACCAACTGCGGCTCCATCCAGTGGGAGCCGCAGAGTGTCGAGGGCCCCAAGGGCTTCCCGGGCTCCGGCCCCGCCGACGGGCAGATATGCAACGCCGGGCTGGGCCAGTTCAGCCAGCTCAGCGCACCGCGCACCCCGTCGGGCGGCGCCTGGCCGGCCACGAGTGTCAGGGGCGGCCAGAGCTACACGTTCCGCTGGCAGTTCACCGCCATGCACGCCACGACGGACTTCAAGTACTACGTGACCAAGCAGGGCTGGAACCAGAACCACAACCTGGCCCGCTCCGACCTCAACCTCACCCCGTTCCTGACGGTGCCGTACAACGGTCAGCGGCCGCCGTCCACGCTCTCGCACAGCGGCACGCTGCCGTCCGGGCTCAGCGGACGACACGTGATCCTGGCGGTGTGGACGATCAACGACACCGGCAACGCCTTCTACGCCTGCTCGGACGTCACGTTCTGAGCACCGCCTGAGCGACTCCGGCACCCCCCGCGGGCAGGTTTCCCGCACGTCACCTGGCTGGACGGCGTGCGGGAAACCGTTGCGTGGGTGGGGCTGACGCCGTAGCCCTCCACATCTGACGGTATGTCAACTACCGTGCGCGCTCATGGATTTTACGAGCATCGCCGAACTCGTAGGAGCGCGCTGGGGTGACCACCGGCCGGGACTGTGGTGCGAGGGGAGGGTGCTGAGTCATCACGAGGTGGCCGCCGGGGCCGCCGCCCGCGCGGCGCTGCTGGCCGACCTGCTGCCGCCCGGCGCCGAGCCGCACCTCGGGCTCCTCCTCGACAACATCGAGGAGTACCCGCTCTGGCTCGCCGCCGCCGCCCTCGCCCGCGCTGCGGTCGCCGGGCTCAACACCACCCGCAGAGGCCCCGAACTGGCCCGGGACATCCTGCACACCGAGTGCCGCGTCCTGATCACCGAGCCGACGCATGTCCCGCTCCTCAAGGGCCTCGACCTGCCCGGCGTACGGCTGCTGCTGACCGGCTCCGAGGAGTACGACGCCCTCCTCGCGCCTTACGCCGCCGCCCGCCCCGACCCCTCCCGCGCCACCCCGCGCGACCGCCTCCTCCTCTACTTCACCTCCGGCTCGACCGGTGCCCCCAAGGCGGCGATCTGCACCCAGGGCCGCCTGGCCGCCGCCGGGGAGTCGCTGGCCGGGCAGTTCGGGGTCGGGCCCGAGGACGTGCACTACATCTGCATGCCGATGTTCCACGGCAACGCGGTCATCGCCGACTGGGCCCCCGCGCTCGCCCGGGGCGCCGGCGTGGCGCTGCGGCGGCGCTTCTCGGCGTCCGGCTTCCTCCCCGACGTACGGGCCTGCGGGGCGACCTACTTCACCTACGTCGGCCGGGCGATCCAGTACGTCCTCGCCACCGAGCCCCGCGCCGACGACCGCGACAACCCGTTACGGCTCGGCTTCGGCACCGAGGCGGGGGCTGCGGACGCGGCGGCCTTCGAGCGGCGGTTCGGGGTGCGGCTGGTGGAGGGATACGGCTCCTCGGAGGGCGGCGCGGCGATCCAGTGGTCGCCGGGGACGCCGGCGGGTGCGGTGGGGCGGGCGGTGCCCGGTCTCGTCGTACTCGACCCGGAGACGGGTCAGGAGTGTCCGGCCGCGTGCTTCGACTCCGGTGGGCGGCTGCTGAACGGGGACGAGTCGATAGGGGAGCTGGTCAACCGGGGGCCGAGCCCCTTCGAGGGGTACTGGCGCAATCCGGGGGCGGAGGCCGAGCGGCGGCGGGGCGGGGCGTACTGGACGGGGGACCTGTTCTACCGGGACACCGACGGCTACCTGTACTTCGCCGGGCGGGCGGACGACCGGTTGCGGGTGGACGGGGAGAACCTGGCCGCCGCGATGATCGAGAACATCCTCGCCCGGTACGACGGTGCCCGTGCCGTCGCCGTGTACGCGGTGCCGGATCCGGTGACCGGGGACCAGGTGATGGCGACCCTCGCCGGAACGTTCGACCCGCTGGGCTTCACGGAGTTCCTGCGCTCCCAGCCGGACCTCGGCACGAAGATGGCCCCGAGGTTCGTCCGAGTGACGGACGCCATGCCGGTGACGGCCACGAACAAGATCCACCGAGCCCTGCTGCGCCGAGAGGGCGTCCACTGCCCGGACCCCGTGTGGTGGCGCCCACCCGGCGAACCGACGTACCGCCCCCTGCCCCCGAAAGACACCGAAGGGCCCCTCGTCTCCACGAGAGGCCCTTCAAAGGTGCGCCGCCAGGGACTCGAACCCCGGACCCGCTGATGCTGCATCTTCTGGGGGGCGACCCCCAGACCCCCAGCCGTGGTGTGAGTTGCCCCGCCC